>NZ_JBEPMD010000002.1:0-390124 GCF_040545555.1 Curtobacterium oceanosedimentum | reverse complement strand
TCGGGGTGGGGGTTTTATCGTCCCCGTTTTCCTTGTCTCCGGCGCCCCGGGTTGGCTGGGGGGGCGCCGCCCGCGTGGGTGTCGCGCCCCCCCCCCGCCCCCCCCCCCCCCGCCACCCCCTCCCACGCAGTCCCCCACCCGCACCACCCGCCGTCCCCGCCTGCCGGGGCGGCCGACCCCACCGGAGCAGCAGATGAGCCAGACCGCAGCGATCCCGCTCAGCGGCACGCTCGACCGGCCGGTCCTGCGCGGACGGGCCGTCTCCCGTTCCGAGACCGTCCTCGCCTGGACCGTCGCGGTCGTCGCCGCCGTCCTGCTCACCGCCGCCGTCCTGTTCCTGTCCGCGGGCGGTCGCTGGTTCGTCGTCGAGACGCCCTCGATGGGCGACGCCGCCCCGGTCGGCACGCTCGTACTCGA
Organism: Curtobacterium oceanosedimentum; assembly: GCF_040545555.1. Lineage (NCBI taxonomy): Bacteria > Bacillati > Actinomycetota > Actinomycetes > Micrococcales > Microbacteriaceae > Curtobacterium > Curtobacterium oceanosedimentum. The sequence goes on along the minus strand of NZ_JBEPMD010000002.1, from coordinate 389,707 downwards.
CCTGCCCGTCGACGTGGACACGCTCGCGGTCGGTGACGTCGTCTCCTTCGCGACCGACGCGAACCCCGGTGTCGTCTACACGCACCGCATCATCGGCATCGACGCCGAGGGCCTGCACACCCGCGGCGACATCAACGGCGCCACCGACCCGTGGACGCTCACGCAGCACGACGTCATCGGCGCGCCGGTGCTCCTCGTCCCCCACCTCGGCTGGCTGTTCCGGGCCGCCCCGATCCTGCTCGTCGGCACCCTGCTGATCTGGACCCTCACGAGCGCCTTCACCGACCGCGTGACGCGCACCTGCCTCCGCATCGCCGGCGGCGCCCTCACGACCTCGTACGCGGCGTTCGTCCTGAAGCCGTTCGTCAACGTCACGACCATCACGAACACCTCGAGCCCGCACGGCGTCGAGGCGACGATCGTCTCCTCCGGCATCTTCCCCGTCCGCGTCGACGCCCACGGCGGCAACTCGGTCCACCTGGTGGACGGCCAGGTCGGACGCGTCGTGATCGAGGAACTCACGAAGAACGGGCACTACCAGTTGACCTCGAACATCGACCTCGACCCGATGGGCTGGGCCGCGCTCATCCTGGTGTGCCTCGTGCCGCTCGTGCTCTGCCTGGCCGTCGGTCGTGTCGAACCGGTGCGTACATCGTGACCGGCCGCCCCCTGCGCTCCCTGCGCGACGGCCGGGTCGTCGCCGTCCTGCTCGTCGTCGCCCTCGCCGTGGTCGTGCTGCTGAACCAGTTCGCCCCGACCCGCTCCGCGTACAGCGCGACGGTGACGAACTCGACCAACTCCGCGGCCACCGCGCCGTACTTCACCTGCGGCGCCGCAGCGCTGGCCGACGCGTCTGGTGCGTTGTTCGCGTACGACCTCGACGAGGCCGCCGGGTCGCGCACCGCCGCCGACTCCTCCGGCAAGAACGCTGCGGGCACGTACCAGGGCTCCATGGCCACGACCGCGAACCCCGGGGCCTGCACCCGCGACGGCGGCACCGCCTACACGCTCAACGGGTCGACGAGCTTCGTCTCGACGCCGCGCTCGTACGCGAACCCGACGACCTTCAGCGAGGAGGTCTGGTTCCGCACGACCGTCGCCGGCGGGCTGCTCATCGGGTTCGGCAGCAACCAGGTCACCACCTCGGGGCAGCACGACCGGCAGATCTACGTCAACACCGCCGGACAGCTCGTGTTCGGCGCGTACAACGGCGCGACGCAGGTGATCACCTCGCCGAAGGCCGTCACGGACGGCGCGTGGCACCACGTCGTGTCGACCATGTCGCCGACGAACGGCATGCGCCTGTACCTCGACGGCACGCTCGTCGCGTCGAACTCCGCGTTCAAGGCACCCGAGAACTACACCGGGTACTTCCGCATCGGCTACGACACCATCAGCGGGTGGCCGGGTGCCCCGGGCAACTACTCCTTCACCGGCCAGATGCGCTACGCCGCCGTGTACTCGACGGAACTGACCGCGACGCAGGTCGCGAACCACTCCGCAGCCGGTCGCTGACGCGGCCACGAGCCGGACGGGAGGCGCGTGGCGGTGTTCGCCACGGGCCTCCCGTCCGTCCGTGAGCGGGTGGGGGAAACCCCCACCCGATCGTGCGGCCACCACCGTCGAGGGGTGCTCGCGTCCGCCCCTACTGTGAAGCCGTGCAGAAAGCGACCGCCCTCTGGAGCTCCGCAGTGGACCTCCTCCTCGACGCGTTCCTCGGGTTCGTCTGGTTCGTCCTCGTCGTCACGCTCCTCGCCACTTCGATCGGCAGCATCCCCGCGGCCGGTGTCGGGGTGCTGCTCCTGGTGGCCACCACCCTGACGGCTCGATGGGGCGCCGAGGTCGAGCGCCGCCGCGCAGCGGCCCTCCACGACGTCGAGATCCCCCGTCCGGTCCGCAGGGCGACCCGCGTCACCGGACCCTGGCGCCCCGTGGTGCAGGCGTTCGTCGACCTCGCCGACCCGGTGACCTGGCGGGTCCTGGCGCACCACCTGGTGTCCACCGTGCTCGGCTGGGGCTTCCTCGGGCTCGTGACGCTCGCGCCGTTCGTCCTGACGTCGCCCCGGACCGGTCCGCTGCTGGGCCTGCTGCCGAACGGCACGGCCGGCAGTGTCCTCGCCGGCGTGGTGCTCCTCGTGGTGACCGTGCTGTACGTGTGGGGCGCCGGCAGCCTCGACCGGGCGCTCGCGCCGCTGCTCCTCGGTTCGAGCCGGACCGCGGCGCTGCAGGACCGCATCGACCGCCTCACGGACGCCCGGCAGGGAGCGGTCGACGCCGCGACGACCGAACGGCTCCGCATCGAGCGCGACCTGCACGACGGCGTGCAGCCGCGGCTGGTGGCGCTCGCGATGACCCTCGGCATGGCGCGATCGCGGTTCGACAGCGACCCCGCGGCCACCCGGGAGCTCCTCGACCAGGCGCACCGCGACGCGAAGGACTCGATCACCGAGCTCCGGCAGCTCGCCCGGGGGATCCACCCGGCGATCCTCACCGACCGCGGGCTCGACGCCGCACTGTCCGCCGTCGCCGCGCGCAACGCCGTCCCCACGGCCGTCGACGTGGCGCTCACCGCCCGACCGCGGCCCGAGGTCGAGGCGGTCCTGTACTTCGCCGTCGCCGAGGCGCTCACGAACGTCGCGAAGCACTCCGGCGCCGCGCGGTGTTCGGTCACCGTCGAGCAGGTGACCGGCGGCATCCGCACCGTGGTGTGGGACGACGGCGTCGGCGGTGCCGGCACCGACGGACACCCCGGCGGAGGCCTCAGCGGGATGCGGGACCGCGTCCGTGCGGCCGGCGGCACCCTGCTGACCGAGAGCCCCGTCGGCGGCCCGACCCGAGTGACCGTGGAGGTCCCGTGCGCATCGTGATCGCCGAGGACGCCGTCCTCCTCCGTGCCGGACTCGTCCGCCTGCTCACCGACGCCGGACACCAGGTGACGGCCGCCGTCGACACCGCTCCGGCCCTGCTCGACGCCGTCGCCACCGACCGCCCCGACCTGGCGATCGTCGACGTCCGGATGCCCCCGACCTTCACCGACGAGGGGGTCCGGGCCGCCGTCCTCATCCGGGCGCAGCACCCCGGGGTCGCGGTGCTCGTGCTCTCCCAGTACGTCGAGGAGCGCTACGCCGCCGACCTCATCACGAGCGACACCGCCGGGCTCGGGTACCTGCTCAAGGACCGCGTGGTCGAGGTCGACGAGTTCCTCGGTGACGTCGCCCGGGTCGGCTCGGGCGGCACCGTGTTCGACCCCGAGGTGGTCGCGCAGATCCTCGCCCGCTCCCGCCGCACGGACGGCATCGACACCCTGTCCCCTCGGGAGCTCCAGGTCCTGCAGCTGATGGCCGAGGGACGGTCGAACAGCGCGGTCGGTGCCGAGCTGCACATCACCGAGAGCTCGGTCGAGAAGCACGTGTCCGCCGTGTTCACCAAGCTCGGCGTCCCGGCGGAGGGCACCGGCAACCGCCGTGTGCTCGCCGTCCTCCGCTACCTGTCCGAGGCCGCTGGCCGGGGACGCTGACCGCGCACCTGCCCCGACATCCCATCCCGCACCACCACCCGAAGGAACGAGTTCCCCGTGACGACGACCGCCCCGCCCACCAGCACCACGCCCCCGCCGGCTCCCCGGCGCCCCCGCACCCTGCGGACCGTCCTGCTCGTGGTCGGCTCCGTCCTGCTCGTCGCGCTGCTCGCCCTCGTCGTCGTGCAGTCCGTCGCCGCTGCCGACCGCCAGGACCACTCCCGGACGAGCGCCGTCGACGAGTCCTTCGACCGCATCCGGATCGACACCGGTTCGACCGACGTCCGCGTCGAGCGGGCCGACGTGGACCGCACGGAGATCGTCTTCGTCGCCGGGGACACCCGACTCCGTGAGCGGCACGCGGTCCGCGACGGGGTGCTCGACCTCACGGTCGCCGGCCCGGCGTGGAGCATCGTCGACCTGTCCGTCGGGGTCCGTCAGGGCGCAGGCCTGACGGTGCGGGTGCCGTCGGACGCCGCAGACGTCCCGATCGAGGTCGGCGCCACCGTCGGCGACGTGCTGCTCGCCGGCACCTGGGGCGACGTCGTCCTGACGAGCACCGCCGGTGACGTCGCGTTCGACGGTCGCGCGGACACCCTGACCGTCGAGGCGACCTCGGGGGACGTGGACCTCGCACTCGGTGCGGCACCGCGGAGCATCTCGGTCGACACCACCTCCGGCGACCAGGAGGTCCGCCTGCCGGACGGCCGGTACGCGATCACCGCCGAGGCGACCGTCGGCGAGGTGGACAACGAGCTCGGCACCGACCCGGGTGCCGCGCAGCGGTACCGGTTCACGGCGGTCGCGGGCGACATCGAGATCGAGCGCGCGCCCGGTCGCTGACGGGTCGACGGACGGACGGGAGGAGCGTGGCGGGGTCGCCACGCTCCTCCCGCCGCCGCACCGGAGGCCCCGGGTACGCTCGGGGCGTCCGGTACCAGCCGGGTCCGCCCTCGTCGAAAGGCACCCGTGCGTCTCCGAGCCCTCCTCGCCACCGTCGTCGTCGGAGCGCTCGCGCCCGTCCTGCTCGTCGCCGGACCGGCGTCCGCCCACGACGTGCTGGTCTCGTCCGAACCGGCGGCCGACGCGACGGTCGTGGGAGACCTGGACCGCATCACCCTGACCCTGTCCGAACCGCCGCTCAGCGGCCTGCAGACCGGCATCGTGATCAGCGTCACCGACGCGCAGGACGCCGAGCACACGTCCGGTGACGTGACCGTCGAGGGCAACACCATCGGCAAGGACCTCGACGTCTCCGAGACGGGTTCGTACCTGGTGCGGTGGCGGAGCGTGTCCGTCGACGGGCACCCGATCTCCGGCGAGTACCGGTTCGCGTCGAGCGGCCCGGCAGCGCTCGACCCCTCGACCTCCGGCGTTGCGGAGACACCGGCCCCGACCGCTGCAGCGTCCTCCGCAGCACCGACCGCGACCGCGACGGCGGACGCCGCGTCCGGGACCTCCGACGAGGTGTCGGCGACCCAGGCGGCGGCCGCCCCGGTCGATCACCGACACCACACGATCCTGCTGCTGATCGTCGCGCTCGTCGTCGTCGGGTTCGCCGGCGTCGTCGGCGTCCGCGCGCTGCTGGCTCGTCGGAACGGCGTCCCCGCTGACGGCACGGCTGCGGACGGCCCGTCCGCGGACGGCCCGACTGCCGACAGTACCGCCGAGGACGGCACGCGCCGGTGACCCGGGTGGGGCAGAGCCCGTCGGCTGCGGCTGCCCGCGCGGCGCTCGCCGCCGTCGCCGGTCCCGGCGCCGTCCCGCTCGTGCCCGCGATGCCGAGCACCGCAGACCCGCGGGCGGCCGCCGTGCTCATGCTCTTCGGCGTCCTCGACCGGGTGCCCGCCGAGCGCGCAGCCGCGGCCGACGCCGTGCACCGCGACCTCGACGTCCTGCTGCTCGCACGAGCGTCGACCCTCCGCTCGCACCCGGGCGAGATCGCGTTCCCCGGCGGGCGCATCGACCCCGGTGACGCCGACGCGCCCGCAGCAGCCCTGCGCGAGGCCCGCGAGGAGACCGGGCTCGACCCCGCCGGCGTCGAGGTCCTCGGCACCCTGCCCGCCGTCCCGCTCGCGCACTCGAACCACCTGGTGCGGCCGGTGCTCGGGTGGTGGCGCGAACCGACACCCGTGCGGGTCGTCGACGAGCGGGAGTCCGCCGCGGTCTTCCGGACACCCGTCGCCGACCTCCTCGACCCGGCGAACCGTGGGGTCACCGTGCTGCGCCGAGGCGGTCAGGAGTGGCGCGGGCCGGCCTTCACGGTACGGTCGGACGAGGGCGCGCACACGCTCTGGGGGTTCACCGCGATGCTCCTCGACGCGCTCTTCGACCGGCTCGGTTGGGCGGAGCCGTGGGATGCCTCGCACGAGCTGCCCCTGCCGTCCGGACGCTGACCGGACGTCGTAGGGTCGGGGCATGACCGTCGTCGCCCTCGTGTTCGCCGCCCTCGCCGCGCTCCTGCACGTGTACATCTTCGTGCTCGAGTCCGTCCTCTGGACCACTCCGCGAGCGCGGAACACCTTCGGCACCTCGGAGCAGGAGGCCGCGGCCACCCGCTCGCTCGCGTTCAACCAGGGCTTCTACAACCTGTTCCTCGCCGTGCTCGTGCTGGTCGGCATCGTCGTCGTCGCGTCCGGCGGTACCGCGGTCGGCCTGACCCTCGTCGTCGCCGGGACCGGGAGCATGCTCGCCGCCGCACTGGTGCTGTTCACGAGCGACGCGACGAAGCGCCGGGCCGCGAGCACCCAGGGCGCCCTGCCGCTCCTGGCGCTGGTCGCGCTCGGGATCGCCGCGCTGGTCTAGACGAGGTCGGCGAGCAGCGTCTCGACCCGCCGCCGGACCTCGTCGCGAACCGGACGGACCTGCTCGATCGGCAGGCCGGCCGGGTCGGTGAGCGCCCAGTCCTCGTAGCGCTTGCCCGGGAACACCGGGCAGGCGTCGCCGCACCCCATGGTGACGACGACGTCGGCCTGACGCACCGCGCCGGTGGTCAGGACGGCGGGCTGCTCGCCCGCGATGTCGATGCCCTCCTCGGCCATCGCCTGCACCGCGACCGCGTTGATCCGGTCAGCGGGTTCGGACCCGGCGGAGAACACGTCGACGCGGTCACCGGCCAGGTGCCGGAGCCACCCCGCCGCCATCTGGGAGCGGCCGGCGTTGTGGACGCAGACGAACAGGACGGCGGGCTTCTGGTCGGGCACGGTGACTCCGGTGGTCGGTCGGGAAGGGTGCGCTCATCCTGCCGTACCGAGGTGGACGGACGGGACGGCCGACGACCGGGCCGGGCGACGGACGGGAGGCCCGTGGCGGGCCGGCACCGTGCCTCCCGTCCGTCCCGTGGCGCCGGAGGGTCAGCTCGCCGCGGGCTGACAGCGGGGACACCACCAGACGCGTCGGGGCGCGGAGCCGACCACCTCGACGTCGTCGCGGGCGCGCACCCGCGTCCCGCAGCGCAGGCACGGCCGGCCGGCGCGGCCGACGACCCAGTGGCGCTCGCCGCGACGGAGCACCCCGGTCGTCACCTGGTACGCGTCGGGCGTGGTCGCGGAGTGTCGGAGCATCCGCTGCGCAGCGTCGAGCAGCGCGGTCACGTCGACCGTGCCGATCGGCCGGTCCGGGTGCAGCCCGCGCACGAAGCCGAGCTCGTTCGCCCAGAGGTTGCCGAGCCCCGCCACGCGCCGCTGGTCGAGCAGGACGGTGCGCACGGGCAGGTCCGGATCGGCCGTGCAGCGGCGGACGGCCTCGTCGCGGTCGAAGTCGTCGTGCAGCAGGTCGGGTCCGAGGTGCCCGACCGCCAGGTGCTCGTCGCGGGTGGCGAGCAGTTCGACCACGGGCAGGGCGATCCCCCACACCGTGCGACCGTCGTCGAGGGCCATGCGCACCCGGGCGTCCTGCGCGGCGCGTGTCGGCAGCCGCTTCCCCGCGCCCGTCGTGGTCCACGAGCCGGTCATCCGCATGTGGGTGTGGAGCGTCGTGCCGTCGTCGAACCGGGTGAGCAGGTGCTTGCCGTGCGTGGCGTGCTCGACGATGCGTCGACCGCCGAGCGGGGTGCCGGCGTCGGCGCCGCCGCGGAGCTCGCCACGGGCGACCAGGGCGCCGTCGACCGCACGGAGTCGGGTTGCCAGGCGGTGGACGGAGTCGCCCTCGGGCATGTCGTCACGCTAGGCGGGGCCACCGACAGCGGTGCTGCGTGCGGTAGGTTCCTGCGGAACGCAGTCCACGCTGCCGGGAGGGAGCGCGTCCATGGTCGAAGGACACCGCTCGCCGCCGACGATGAGCGACGTCGCAGCGGTCGCCGGTGTCTCCAAGAAGACCGTCTCGAACGTGCTCGCCGGGTACGAGCACGTGTCGGCGCGGACGCACGACCGCGTCATGGCCGCTGTCGAGCAGCTCGGCTACGAGCTGAACGTGTCGGCCAGGAACTTCCGCTCCGGCCGCTCACGCGTGCTCGGGCTGGCGCTGCCCGAGCTCCGTCAGGCGTACTTCGCGGAGCTCGCGGACGCGGTCATCCGCGCTGCCGGGGCGCTCGGGTACACGGTGCTCGTCGAGCAGACCGCCTCCGGCGAGCGGGAGCCGGACGCCATCACCCGGATGCGCGAGCACTCCATCGACGGGATCATCTACAGCCCGCTCGCGGTGCGACCCGGGGATGCCCCGGCCCTCGACGTGAAGTTCCCGCTGGTCGTGCTGGGGGAACCGGTCGAGGACAGCGACGCGACGTTCATCACGATGTCGAACGCAGATGCCTTCCGTGACGCGACCGAGCACCTCGTGCGGGCAGGCCGGTCGTCCATCGCCTTCGTCGGTGCAGACCCGGACGGTCCGGTGCGGACCGCGGAGGAGCGTCTGCGCGGGTACCGCTCGGCCCTGGACGCACACGACCTGCCGTTCCGGCCGGAGCTCGTCGTGTCGACGCCGCTCTGGCACCGGGCCGACGGGGCGGAGGCCGCGACGCGACTGCTCGCCGGTGGCCGCGCAGTCGACGCCGTCGTCTGTTGCAACGACGCCCTGGCGCTCGGGGCGATGAGCGCCCTGCAGCTCGCAGGTCGGTCCGTGCCGGGCGACGTGGCCGTGGTCGGGTTCGACGACATCGAGGAGTCGGCGTACTCCACGCCCGCCCTGACCACCGTCTCCGCCGACCTCGACCGGGTGGCGGCGACCGCCGTGGACATGCTCGTCGGTCAGCTCGAGCGGGGCGAGGCCGCGGTGGCAGGGGTGGTCCGGTCCCCCCACCGACTGGTGGTGCGGGCCTCGTCGGTGGACGGCGCGCGGACGGACTGACCCCGGGTCGACAGGACTGGTGCTTGACGTCCTCGCCACTGCCCGTTACCTTCCATTTACACCGGTGTAAATCCGGCAACCCGAGAGTCCCGCACGCCGCTGTGCCGGACGGATGGCAGGTGTTCAATGAAGAAGCACGTCGCAGTCGTCGCGCTCGCTGCAGCCGCGGCGGTGGCCCTGGCCGGGTGCGCCGGCTCCCCCGGGTCCTCGTCCTCCGACGCCCACGTCGACCTGACGTTCTGGCACGGGTACACCGAGGCCGACGGCAAGGTCCTCGACCAGATCGTGAAGGACTTCAACGCCTCGCAGTCGAAGGTGACGATCTCCACCCAGACCAAGACGTGGGCGGTCATCGACGACACGATGCTCCCCGCGCTCTCCGCGAAGAAGGGCCCCGACCTCGTCGCGATGACGTCGGACCGCCTGCCGGTGTACGCGCAGAAGAAGGCCCTGGTCGACCTCGACGACTTCTACGACGAGACCTCCAGCAACACGCGCGAGCTCAAGGAACAGGCGGTCGCCATGGAGACCGTCGACGGCAAGCGCTACGGCGTCCCGAGCGGCTTCGTGCCGCTCTCGGTGATCTACAACAAGAAGCTCTTCGCCGAGGCCGGTATCGACTCCTTTCCGACCACCTGGGACGAGTGGGTCGCCGACGCGAAGAAGCTCACGAAGGACACCAACGGCGACGGCACACCGGAGCAGTACGGCCTCGTCCTGCCCGACCACCAGACGGTGGGCAACGGCATCTGGCCGAGTCTGTTCGCGGGCAACGGCGGCTCCGTCACGAACGAGGCGGGCACGAAGTCGACCATCGACTCCGCGGCGAACCGCGAGACGCTCGCGTACTGGACCAAGGCCGTGACCGAGGACGGGATCTCGCCCACGGGTGTCGACGGCATCGCCGCGGACAAGCTCTTCACCGCGGGCAAGACCGCCATGGAGATCGGCGGGCCGTGGATGGCCAGCGTCGCCGAGGGCGCGGGCATCGACTACGGCATCGCGGCGATCCCTGCAGGTCCGAAGGCGCAGACCGCGTCGGCGATCGGCATCTCGCTCGGCGTCACCGCGCAGACCGACGACGCGAAGCAGCGCGCCGCCGAGCAGTTCCTCGCCTACTTCAACGAGAAGACCGTCGCCACGAAGTGGGCGCTCGGCTCCGGGTGGCCGCCCCTGCGCACCGACATCACCGCGAGCGACGTCGGCCAGAACCCGACCGTCGCGACCCTGACCGGGCTGCCCGGCACCACCATCCCGCTGCTGCCGGGTGTGGTGAACAGCGCCGACGTGCTCACCGCCGTCGACACCGCCACGCAGAAGGCGCTCGCCGGCGGCAACCCCGCCGAGCTGCTCGGGGCCGCGGACGCCAGCGTCCGCTCGGCCCTCCGATGAGACCGGCGGGCGGGGACCTGCGCTCCCCGCCCGCCTCCTTCCGCTCCGCCAGCACCGCCCCCAGCAGGGAGACCCCATGACCACCCAGCAGCTCGGTCGCCGCCCGCGCTACCGTCCGCCCGCACAGCTCGGCGGCCGAACCCCCGTCGGCGGCACCTTCCGCCGACGCGCGACCATCGTGGGCTTCCTCGCCCCGGCGATCGTGGTCATGGGCGCCTTCGTCCTCTGGCCGATGGTGTCCGCACTCCGCCTGTCGTTCACCGACGCGAGCGGCTTCGGGGACCCGTCCTGGGTCGGGCTCGCGAACTACACGCGGGTGTTCACCGACCCGGACGTGCTGCGGTCGATCGGCAACACCGCGCTCTACTCGGTGCTGTTCACTCCGGTCGCGATCGCCGTCGCGCTGGTGCTCGCCCTGGTCCTGAACCACCCCGCGCTGCCGTTCCGCGGGTTCTTCCGCTCGGCGCTCTTCCTGCCGTTCATCGTGTCGCTCGCGGTCGCCGCCTTCGCGTGGTCGTACCTGCTCGACCCGCAGATCGGCTTGCTCAACCACTGGCTGCAGGTGGTCGGCATCCGACTCGGCAACGTGCTGCAGGACCCGACCCTGGCCATGCCGACGGTCGTGCTCGTCGCGGTGTGGAAGAACTTCGGTTTCTACATGGTGATCTTCCTCGCCGGCCTGCAGGAGATCCCGACGAGCCTGTACGAGGCGGCGCAGCTCGACGGTGCGAACGCTCCGAAACGCTTCGCCCACGTCACCTGGCCGATGCTCAGCAACACGATGGCGTTCGTCGTCATCGTCGCACTCATCGCAGCACTGCAGGCGTTCGACCAGATCTACGTGCTCACCGGCGGCGGTCCGTACCGCTCGACCGAGACGATCGTCATGCAGGTCTACCAGTCCGGCTTCAAGGACCTGGACATCGGGTTCGCGAGCGCGCTCGCCTACGTGCTGCTCATCGCGACGCTGCTGCTGAGCCTCGTCCAGTTCCTGTTCTTCGGCAAGCGCGGGGAGGACACCGCATCATGACCGCCCTGCCCCGCCCCGCGGTGCTCGCCACCCGCCGCACCGCAGCCCGGAAGCCCCTGCCCCTGCGCTGGCTCGGGTTCGCCGCGGTGCTCGTGGTCACGCTCGCCGTGCTGCTCCCCGTGCTCATCATCGTCTTCACGGCGTTCAAGCCCGCGAGCGAGGTGAACGCCTACCCGCCGACCCTGTTCCCGCACACGTGGACGCTCGACAACTTCCGCGCGATCTTCACGCAGCTGCCCTTCGCCCGACTCATCGGCAACAGCTTCGTGTTCGCCGGCGGGGTCACCCTGTTCGCGCTCGCCTTCGACGCCCTGGCGGCCTACGCACTGGCCCGGCTCGACTTCCGTGGCAGCAAGGTCCTGCTCATCGTGATCATCGCGAGCCTGATGATCCCGTTCCAGGCGACCCTGATCCCGATCTACCAGCTGGTCTCGGACCTCGGGTGGGTGAACACCTTCGCGGGCCTCATCGCACCGCGGGCCGCCGACGCGTTCGGGATCTTCTTCCTCCGACAGTTCTTCGTCGCACTGCCCCGTGACCTCGACAACGCCGCGCGCATCGACGGTGCGTCGGAGTGGCGGATCTTCCGGAGCATCATCCTGCCGAACGCCGTCCCCGCCCTGCTGACGCTCGGCATCTTCACCTTCGTGAACAACTGGAACGACCTGCTCTGGCCGCTCGTGTTCACCACCGACCAGGACATGGGGACGATCACCTCCGGCCTGACCCTGCTCACCGGGCCCGGCGGCATCATCCCGCAGGGCGTCATGATGGCCGGCGCGCTCATCGCCGTGCTCCCCCTCGCCGTGATGTTCCTGCTCGTCCAACGCCGCTTCATCGAGAGCGTCGCGAGCACGGGGCTGAAGTGACCGCCCCGGTCGCACCCGACTCGCGGACGGCCGGCACCCCGACCGTCCCGACCACGAAACGAGACACCATGCACTGGTCCGACGACGGCCGCCTGCACTTCGCCCTGGGCATCGAGGACACCTTCGTCCCGCAGGCCCGGCCCGGCGAACGCGCGATCGACGAGTACGAGCTGACCGACCACTACCGGCGCTACGCGTCCGACCTCGGGCTCGCCGTCGACGTCGGCGCAGAGCTCCTCCGCTGGGGCGTCCCGTGGTACCGCGTCTCGCCCGAGCCCGGCGTCTGGGACTGGTCCTGGGTCGACCGCGTGATGGCCCGCTTCCGCGAGACCGGACTCACGCCCGTCGTCGACCTGCTGCACTACGGCACGCCGCTGTGGCTCGAGGGACAGTTCGCGAACCCCGACTACCCGACGCACGTCACCGAGTACGCGGCACGCTTCGCGGCGCGGTACGGCGACGTCGCCACCGACTACACGCCGGTCAACGAGCCCGTGATCCACGCGCTCTTCACCGGCGAGTACGGCTACTGGCCGCCGTACCTGACGGGCGCGGCGGGCTCCGCGCGGATGGCGACGGCCCTCGCGACGGGGTTCGTGTCGACGCAGCACGCGATCGCCCGGGAGCTCGGTGACGCCGCCCACTTCGTGCACGTCGAGGCCGGCATCCGCTACGTCGGCGACGTCGACGCCCCCGAGCACCGGGACACCGTGGCGCGGCTGCGCGACCAGGCCTTCCTCGTCGAGGACCTGGTCACCGGCGGCGTCGACGCGGACCACCCGCTGGCCGCCGGGCTCCTCGCCCACGGCACGACGCCCGCTCAGCTCGACTGGTTCCGCGAGCACGCCGTCCGCCCCGACGTGATGGGCGTCAACTACTACCCGCTGCACTCCACCGAGGTCTTCGAGCGGGGTGTCCACCACGGCGGCGGCTTCGCCGACCCGCGGCCGTACCGGGACACCGGCACCGAGGGCCTGCGCGACGTCCTGACCACCTACGCCGAGCGGTACGGTGCCCCCGTCATGCTCACCGAGACCTGCGTCACGGGCACGGTCGCGGAGCGGATCGCCTGGCTCGACGACTCGGTGTCGACGCTGCACGAGCTGCGGTCCGAGGGGCTGCCCGTCGTCGGCTACACGTGGTGGCCGTTGTTCGACATGTACGAGTGGACCTGGCGGCACACCGAGGCGCCCCGCTCAGAGCACCTGCTGACCATGGGGCTCTACGACCTGGTCGAGGACGGCGAGGGCGGGCTGGACCGCGTCCGCAACCCGGTCGCGGACGCGTTCGCGCGGCACGCGCGGTCGGCCGCCGCGATCGCGGCCTGAGACGTGTCCGCGGCCGGCCCGCGGACACCGGTCGCGACCCGAGGGCGACCGACACCGGACGGGAGGCCCGTGGCGACCCCACGGCGTGCCTCCCGTCCGACGACCAGCACCACCACACCACCGATCGGAGTCCCATGTCCCTCCGCACCGGCGCCCTCCGGGCGCCCCGACGAGCGCACGCGCTCGTCCTCGCCGCAGCCGCCACGGCTGCCGCGCTCCTGGTCGGCGTCGTCGGGCCCGCGCCCGCCGAGGCCGTCACGACGGGCAACGGTGCCCTCGTCTACTCACCCGCCGCCGGCACGTCCTTCAACCCCGAGGGCGGCCGCGCAGCCGGCACCACCTACGCCAAGATGGTCGTCCTGAAGAACAGCGGCTCCGCGAACGGGCAGCAGTTCGTCACGTTCGACCAGCTCGTGCTCGAGAACGGCGTGCAGGTCTACCCGATCTACCGGTCGACGAACGACGGCACTTCGTGGTCGCGGGTCGCCACGGTGACGCCGAGCAAGCAGTTCCCCGCGCTGACCCGCACCGCGCAGCCGTCGCTGTACGAGACACCGATCCAGCTCGGGTCGATGCCCGCCGGCACGCTGCTGCTCAGCGGGATGATCATGCCGTCCGACCGCTCGAGCAGCCGGCTCGTGATGTACAAGAGCCTCGACCACGGGCTGACCTGGTCGTTCGTCAGCACCGTCGACACCGGCGGCCCCGCGACGTACGACCCGAGTCCGACCTCCACCACCTCGACCGTGTGGGAGCCGTCCGTCGCCGTGGACGCGAACGGCGGCCTGGTGACGTACTTCTCGGACGAACGGCAGAAGGCGAAGGGCGTCCTGCAGGCCGTCAGCTACCGCCGGTCCACCGACGGCGGCGCGACCTGGGGTCCGCTCGTCAACGTGTCCGCGCCCACGAACACGAGCGATCGACCGGGCATGATCACCGTGACGCGGATGCCGAACGGCAACTACATCGCCACGTTCGAGGTCGTGAACCGCCCGAGTCGGACGAACAACACCGCACCGGTGTACTACAAGACCTCACCGGACGGCCTGACCTGGAGCCCGGAGACGAGCATCGGCACGAAGCTCGCGTTCGCCGACGGACGCGGGCTCGGCTCCTCGCCCGAGGTGCGGTGGATCCCCGAGGCCGGCAACCCGAACGGCATGGTGGTCGTGTCGTCGAAGTGGTCGGTCGACGCGTCGGGGAACATCGACGGCGGGCAGACCTTCGCCGTGAACCGGAACCAGGGCTCCGGCGCGTGGGAGCAGCTGCCGTACGCCGTGACCTACGACGCCCGCGACACCGAGGGCGGCACCTTCTCGGGCTTCGCGCAGAGCTTCGACTCGAGCGCTGACGGGAAGACGCTGTACCAGGCGACGAACGTCGAGAACCTGTCGACGACGTACAACGACGTCCGCGTCGGGTCCGTCCCGATCAACGCGCTGCGGTACGAGGCCGAGTCCGCCACCCGCACCGACACGAGCACGGTCACGCAGGTGGACGCCGTCGGTGGGCAGAAGGTCGGCAACATCAACAACGCCACGAGCAAGGTGCAGTTCACCGTCCAGGTGCCGACTGCGGGCACCTACACGATGAACGTCCGGTACGACAACGGCACCGGCGCGACGAGCACGCACACCGTCTCGGTGAACGGGGGGACGCCGTCCGCGGTGAGCTACACGCCGACCGTGAACTGGGGCCGCTTCGGCTGGGCGCAGAAGAGCGTCACGCTGAACGCCGGCACGAACACGATCACCTTCACCAAGGGGACGGGGTTCGCGGAGCTGGACCAGATCCAGCTGTACCGGTGAACGGGCGGGAGGCGCGGTGCCGATCGGTACCGCGCCTCCCGCGCGCCGGGTGCTCAGGCCGCTGCGGCGTGCTCCCGGAGCGCCGGGCAGTGCTCGGCCGTCGGGTGCTCGGTGATCGCGATGACCTCGTCGAGCCGGTCCCGAGCCGCCTCGAGCTCGGCGAGCTGCGCGGTGATGCGGTCGCGCTCGGCCACGAGCAGTGCGAACGACTCGGGTGTCGCCACCCCGGCGTCGACGCACGGCAGCAGCTGCACGATGGTGCGACTCGGGAGTCCGGCGGCGAAGAGCTGCTGCACGAGCTGCACCCGTTCGACGGACGCCGCGGCGTAGGACCGCTGGCCGCCCGCGGTCCGCTCCGCCGTGAGCAGCCCCTGCTCCTCGTAGTACCGCAGCGAGCGCACGCTCGCCCCGGTCGCTGCCGCGAGGTCACCGATCCGCACGTCGTCTCCGATCTGCACTTGCACCTGACACCGATGTGAGGTCCTACCGTAGCCGAGCCGCCGCGGGAAGTGCTCGCCCGGCAGGAGGACACCATGGACATCGCCGGATCCGTCGCACTCGTCACCGGGTCGAACCGGGGCATCGGCCGCCGCTTCGTCACGCAGCTGCTCGAGCGCGGCGCGTCGAAGGTCTACGCGACTGCACGCCGCCCCGAGCTCGTCGACGTCGAGGGCGTCGAGGTGCTGCCGCTCGACATCACCGACGAGGCGTCCGTCGCCGCTGCGGCAGCCGCCGCGCAGGACGTCACGCTGCTCGTCAACAACGCCGGGATCGCCGGGACCGGCTCGCTGCTGCGCGACGACCTGGCCGACGCCCACCGGCTGCTCGACACGCACCTCTGGGGGAACCTGTCGATGCTGCGGGCCTTCGCGCCGGTCATCGAGCGCAACGGTGGCGGCGCGGTCGTCAACGTGCTCTCCGCGCTGTCCTGGTTCGCGTACCCGGGATCGGGTGCCTACGGCGTCGCGAAGGCCGCGGAGTGGAACATGACGAACGCCGTCCGGCTCGAGCTGCGCGACGCCGGGATCACGGTCCAGGGGCTGCACCTCGGCGCGGCCGACACCGACATGATGGCCGGGTACGACGGCCTCATGACCGACCCGGCAGACGTCGCACGGGCCTCGCTCGACGGGGTCGAGCAGGGGCTCTCCGAGGTCGTCGTCGACGAGTGGAGCGCCATGGTCAAGGCGTCGCTCCAGCAGACGCCGGACGTGCTCGCGGCACAGCTCGGCTGACGGCAGGACGGACGGGAGGCGCGGTGCCAGCCGGCACCGCGCCTCCCGTCCGGAGGGTCGCGTCGATGTCAGAAGGCTCGGAGGCCGAACCGGTGGGTCGCCGTCCGGAAGTCGGGGTCGCCGAGCTCGATGGCCCCGCTGGACAGCACGGACAGGTCCCGGGTCCTGTCGAGCCATGTCGCCCGGCACCAGGACTCGCCGTGCTTGCTCCCGAAGTGGATGCCGAGTGGGTGGGTCTGATCGTCGAGGACGGCGTCGTGCACCAGATCGGCGACGGCGGTGGTGACCGCCCGGTCGTCCGATCGGAGGACGGCAGTGGTGAAGGACGACCACCCGCCGACGAGCAGGTGCGATCGGAGGCTGGGTTCGATGGCGCTCAGTGTGTCGGGGTGCTCGACGTCGACGTACCAACCGGTGCTCGGGTGCTCCAACGAGAGGACTGTCCGGTCGTCGCGCCACGATCGCGGGAGCGTTCCGGTCTGCATGGACGACCGTTCGTCCCAGTCGGAGGCGACATCGGCGAGGAACTCCTCGAGGGTCAGCCCGACGGCCGCGGCGTCCACCTCGAGCGCACTGCCCGTGCCGAGCGGGACCTTGAACGCGGCGAGCACCTCGGCGAATGCGCCGGTGCGGAGTTCGGCCGTGTAGTAGGTCTCCGTACCGGCGGCGTCGTAACGACCCCAGCTCGAGCGTTCTGTTGCAGCGTGGTCGCCGTGCCGACCGCGAGTCGGCGCGGACACCGGCGGGTGGTTGCTCTTCGCGACGCGGTACCCGGTGTCGCTCCGAGCAGGGAGGAGTCGAAGCCCCGTCGTCGTGCAGGTGCGTGACCCTCGGCTCGTCACGTGTCCGCGGTGCCGTCCATGAACGACTGCACTGCTCGCCCGAGCTGCGCAGCGTCGTCCTCACGGACGGCGGTCAGCGGAGTGCGCTCCTCGAGGAACGGGTTGGCGCCGATGAACCAGGCGCGGGCGACGTGCGCACCCTCGTGTTCCGCGATGGCGTTCCACGTGCGAGAGAGCAGCCGGAGTCGCCGCTCGAAGTCGTTCCCCGGGCGAGGACCGTCGGACTTGGCCCACTTCAGCGGGAGCTTGCGGTCCTTGCTCCCGGTAGCGGCGGCCACGAGCGTCGGGCCGAGAGCCGCGTTCAGCTCCTGCACGAGTTCCCGCAGGTCGAGCCGCGTCGACCGCGCGTGGTGCATCCCTGCTGCAACTGTCATGCCCCCCGTTTTACACCCTGACCCTTCGCGCCACCACCCGTCGATGCTGCGAGGCGACCGTAGACGGACTGGAGGCGCGGTGCCAGCCGGCACCGCGCCTCCCGTCCGTCACCCGGTTGCGTCAGGACCCGGAGCGCTCGCCCGACCGGCCGACGGACGTCTCCCCCGGTGCCGGATCGTGGGTCGCGTCGACACCGGGGTCGGCCGACGCCGTGTCGGCGTGGTCTACGGGGGCGTCCGAGGTCGCGGTGCCGCCTCCGGTCGACTCCGACTCCGACTCCGTTCGGCCGCGCAGTCGGCGGCGGAGTGCGCGGAGCGGTCCTCCGCCCCCGGTCCGTTGCGCGGGGGCCTCGACCTCGAGGCCGTAGTACGCGCCCACGTGCTCGAGCAGCACCTCGCGCTCGGCCCGGTCGTAGGCACGGCGCTCCCGTCGGAACGCGATCACCATCGACCAGCAGGTGAGGAGCAGCACCACGCTGAAGGGCAGCGCCGTCGTGATCGCCGCGGTCTTCAGCGCGTCGAGTCCGCCGGTCAGCAGGAGGGCGATCGCGAGCAGGGCGGTCACGAGCGCGAAGAACACCCGGAGCCAGTTCTTCGGCTCGAGGTCACCGCCCGAGGCGATCATCGCCATCACGAGGGACCCCGAGTCCGACGAGGTCACGAAGAAGATGCCGATGAGGATGATCGCGCCGAAGGTCAGCACGACACCGGCCGGCAGGTCCTGGAGCAGACCGAACAGCGCGCCCTCGACGTCGACGGTGCCGTCGGAACCGACCAGACCGCCCCGGCCGGAGACCTCGCGGTTGATCGCCGCACCACCCAGCACCGAGAACCACAGGAACGTGAGCAGGGTGGGGACGAGCAGCACGCCGAACACGAACTCGCGCACGGTGCGGCCCTTCGACACCCGGGCGATGAAGATGCCGACGAACGGCGCCCACGACATCCACCAGCCCCAGTAGAACGTGGTCCAGGCGCCCTGCCACTCCTCGCCGGCCGAACCCTGCTGGGCGGTGACGTTGAACGAGAGCCCGACGACGTTCTGCAGGTACGCGCCGATCGACTGCACGAAGTCGCGGAGCAGGTACTGGGTCGGTCCGACGACCAGGACGAACACGAGCAGCGCCGCGGCGAGCAGCAGGTTCACGTTCGACAGGATCTTCATGCCCTTCGCCACACCGGTGACGAGCGACACGATGGTGAGCGCGGTGATCACGGCGATGATCGCGATCTGGCTGACGGTGCTGCTCTCGGCGATGCCGGCGCTCTCGAGGCCCGCGCCGATCTGCAGCACACCGAGGCCGAGCGACGTCGCGACGCCGAACAGCGTGCCGATGAGCGCCACGACGTCGATGAAGTTGCCCCAGCCGCCCCGGACGCGGTTGCCGAGCAGGGGTTCGAGTGCCCACCGGATCGACACCGGGCGGCCGCGGCGGTGGATCGCGTACGCCAGGGCCATGCCGAGGACGACGTAGATCGCCCAGGCGTGGAGACCCCAGTGCAGGAAGGTCTGGGTCATGGCCTCCTGCGCCAGGTGCTGCTCCGACCCGGAGACACCGGGACGCGGGTCGGCGAAGTGGCTCAGCGGTTCGGAGACGCCGTAGAAGACGAGCCCGATGCCCATGCCGGCGGCGAAGAGCAACGAGAACCAGGAGCGCGTGCTGAACTCCGGCTCGTCCTGGTCCTTGCCGAGCTTGATGTCGCCGAACCGGCTGAAGCCCACGAACAGGGCGAAGGCGACGAAGAATGCAGCCGCCAGCACGTAGTACCAGCTGAAGTTCCGGACGATGCCGGCCTGCAGCGCGGTGAAGACGGCCTCGGCCGACGCCGGCGCGACGAGCGTCCACGCGACGAACGCGAGCACGGTGACGGCGGCGGGCCAGAAGACCCAGCGGGACAGCCCCGGGGTGGTCCGGACGGGCTCGCCCGGGCGGAGCTGGTCGGCGGCGGGGTCAGGTGGTCTCGTCGTGGCCATCCGTCCATGGTGCCCGACCTCCTGTGCGGTTGCTCAGGATGACGGACGGGCCCGCGACGGCGGAGGGTCGTCCGTCCGCCGCCGCGAGCGTGCCGCTACCGCTGCTGCAGGAAGTCGGCGATCGCCGTCCCGCCGCCGTTGAAGCGGATCGTGCGGCCGGCGGTCGACGGGTCCTCGACGATGTCGGCGACCACGTGGGCCACGTCGCCGCGCGGGACCTGCGACGCCGAACCGTCCCAGTCCACCGAGCCGGTCGGCTCGTCGTCGGTCAGGGTGCTCGGCGCGACGACGGTCCACTGCAGCCCGGAGTCCCGGAGGACGGCATCGGCGATCATCTTGGACTGCGCGTACGCGAAGAAGTCCTGGTCCTGCGGGATGCCGTGGTCGAGCTTCGACCCGGACCACGAGACCATCACGTACCGGTCGACCCCGGCCTGCGCGGCACCCTGCACGGACAGCACGGCGGCGTCGCGGTCGATCGCCCAGGTGCGGTCGGCGGAACCGCCGCCGGCCCCGGCCGACCACACGACGGCGTCGTGCCCGCGGACCAGGTCGGCGAAGTCGGTGAGCGACTGCTCCTGCACGTCGGCGACCCGGGGTTCGCCGCCGTGGGCGCGCACCTCGTCCTGCTGGTCGGGGTTGCGGATCACGGACGTGACGCTGTGGCCGCGCTCGGTGAGGATGCGGGTGGCGAGGAGTGCGACCTTGCCGTGGCCGCCGAACAGGATGACGTTGCTCATGCCGCGGACGCTACGCGGAGCGGCTCCGAGCGACAGCAAGCCGCCGCGTCCCCCGAGCGTCGCGCGAGTACCGTCCGACCTGACACGACGGGAGAACCATGAGCAAGCAGCACGAACAGCACACCCTGGTCCGCACCCTGGCACTCGGGGTCCTCAGCGGCGGTCGGAGCGGCACCCCGCTGGCCGTCCTCGCCCTGAACCACGACAACAAGGCCCTGAAGGGCGACTGGCAGCAGTGGAAGGCCTTCAGCACGCCGCTCGGCCGCGGGCTGCTCGTCGCCTCGGCGATCGGTGAGCTCATCGGCGACAAGTCCCCGAAGGCCCCTGCCCGCATCTCCCCGATGGGCCTGATCGGTCGCATCGGTGCCGGCGCGTTCGCCGGTGCGGCGCTCGGCACGACGGGCAGCCGTGACCTCCGCATCGAGGGCGCGATCCTCGGCGGTGTCGGCGCGATCGTCGGCAGCTTCGCCGGGTGGGCGGCCCGCAAGCTCCTCAGCAGCTCGGGCCTGCCCGACCCGGTCGGCGCGCTCGCCGAGGACGCGGCGGTCATCGCCGGCTCCGTCAAGGCGATCAGCGCGTCCTGACCGGACCGACACCGGGCGGGAGGCCCGTGGCGGACCCGCCACGGGCCTCCCGTCCGTCCGTCGTCCGCCCCGTCGCCGTCCCGCCCACCGTTCCGTCCGACGGGGAGCACCACCAGTGCCTGCCGCGCACGGGAGCGCGCGCCTAGCGTGGCCCGCATGGACATCGTCGTCATCGGAGCCACCGGACACATCGGCACCTTCCTGGTCCCCCGCCTCGTCCGGGCCGGCCACCGCGTCACCGTCGTGACGCGCGGTACCAGCAGCCCCTACGCGGACTCCCCCGAGTGGAACCAGGTCGAGCGGATCACCGCCGACCGCGAGCAGGAGGACCGCGACGGCACGTTCGGCGCCCGCATCGCCGCACTCGGCGCGGACGCCGTCGTCGACCTCGTCTGCTTCACCCTCGGGTCGGCCGAGCAGCTCGTCCGGGCACTCCGCGGCAGTCGGACCCACCTGGTGCACTGCGGCTCGATCTGGCGCGCGGGTGTCTCGCACGTCCTCCCGATCACGGAGGACACCGCCACACCGCCGTTCGGCGAGTACGGCACGCAGAAGGACGCCATCGCCCGGATGCTCGAGCGGGAGACCGCCGACGGGGGTGTCACCACGACGTCGATCCACCCCGGGCACATCAGCGGTCCGGGCTGGGTGCCGATCGGTCCGCTCGGCAACCTCGACCCCGCGGTCATCGAGCGGCTGGCGGCGGGCGAGGTCGTCGAGGTGCCCGGCCTCGGCGCGGAGTCGATGGCCCACGTGCACGCCGACGACGTCGCGCAGCTGTTCCAGCTCGCGGTCGAACAGCGGGACGCCGCGGCCGGACGAGCCTTCTTCGCGACGGCGTCGACCGCGCTGACCGTGCGCGGGTACGCCCACCTGGTCGCGTCGTGGGCCGGTCGGGAGGCACGGCTCGAGTCCGTCAGCTGGGACCGGTTCCGCGAGACCACGGCTCCCGAGCACGCCGACGCCAGCTGGGAACACCTGTCCCGCAGCCAGGTGTTCAGCACCGAGGAGCCGCAGCGGGTGCTCGGCTACGCACCGGCGTTCACCGCGTCGGAGACGGTCCGCGACGCCCTGCGTTGGCAGGTAGAACACGGCGACCTCGACGTGCCGGAGACCTTCCGGCCCTGACCGCGACCGTCAGCTCGACGCGGTGCGCTCCGGGAGCGCGAGTGCCCCGCGTCGGTGCACCGCCCAGACCGTCGTCGCGAAGCCGACGAGCACGGCGGCGTCGACCGTCACGGCGGTCCACCCGCCCGCGTTCCAGAGCACGCCGGCGACCGCCGACCCGACCGCGCCGCCGGCGAAGTTCCCGGTGACGAACGCCGTGTTCAACCGGCTGCGAGCCGCGGGGTCGATCGCGAACAGCCGTGTCTGGTTCAGCACGTTCGCGGCCTGCACCCCGACGTCGAGCAGCAGCACCGCGACGAGCACGACCACGATCGACCGCGCCCCCAGCCCGGCGACCACCAGCGAGACGAGCACCAGCACGAGCGCGGCACCGGTGACCGGGACCGACCAGCCGCGGTCGTGCAGCCGCCCGACGCGCTGCGCCGCCACCGCCCCGGCGAGCCCGACCAGACCGACGGCGCCGATCGCGGTGGTCGAGTACCCGAAGGGTGCGCTGCTGAGCAGGAACGTCAGCGCCGTCCAGAACATCGTGAACACGGCGAACACCGACGCGCTGACGACCAGCGTCACGCGGACCGCCCGGTGTGCCCGGACGACGCCGACCACCGACGCGAGGAGCTGCGGGTACCGCACCCGCTCGCGCCGTGGCAGGCGCGGGACCGCCCGCGCGAGCAGGAACGCCAGCACGACCGCGACCACCGCGGCGAGGACGTACACGCTCCGCCACCCGGCGACCTCCGCGATCACGCCGCTGACGGTCCGGGACAGCAGGATGCCGGTGAGCACGCCGGACGCGATCGTCCCGACCACCCGACCGCGTGACGCCGGGTCGGCCAGGTCGCCCGCGAGCGGGATGAGGAGCTGTCCGGCGACCGTCGTGGCGCCGACCAGCGCGAGTGCGACGAGCAGGGCGCTGAACCCCGGGGCGAGTGCGGCGGCGAGCAGGGCGACGGCGGAGGCCGCGAGCACGCCCGGCATCAGCCGACGACGGTCGACCACGTCGCCGAGCGGGACGAGCAGCAGGATCCCGAGGGCGTAGCCGACCTGTGTCAGCGTGACGAGGAGCCCCGCGGACGCGGGCGTGGTGCCGAGGTCGGCGGCGATGTCGTCGAGCAGCGGTTGCGCCCAGTACAGGTTGCCCACCGCGGCACCGCCCGCGACGGCGAAGAGCAGCGTGCGGCCGCGGGTCATGGCCGCCGGAGGCTGCTCCCCGCTCACCGGGAGACGCCCTGGTCGGTGTCCGGGTCACGGCGGAGGAGCAGGCCGATCGCCCACGGGCCGGGCTGCAGGCGGACGGCCGCCTCGGCCAGGACCCGTCGCTCGTGTTCCCGGTCGCGGGTGAGCTCGTGGACCCCCTGCTCGGCCTGCCACCGGAAGCGCAGGCGTGCCCACGGTCCCGGTCGCCCGGACAGCGGTGTGGTGACGGCGGAGGTGTCGGTCACGCGAGCTCCTGTTCCGTCGCGTCGGCCGTCGTCCGGCCCGTGCCACGCTCGGCGATCCGCTCCGTCGCGGCCCACGACGCGAGCACCCGCAGTGCGTCGGCGGTCGCGCTGCCCGGGGTCGCCGGGTAGATCGTCAGCGACAGGCCGGGGTCCTCGATGAGTTCCAACGACTGGAAGTGCAGCTCGATCGGTCCGACCACGCCGTGGTCGAAGGACTTCACGCCGGCGTAGTGCCGCCGCACGTCGTGGGACGCCCAGAGCTCCCGGAAGTCCTCGCTGCGGATCGCCAGCTCGCCGATGAGCGCCGCGAGCTCCCGGTCGCCGGGGGCCCGACCGACCTCGCGCCGGAGGATCGCGACGTTCGTGTGCGCCGCGCGGTCCCAGTCGCGGTAGAAGTCCCTCGCCCTGGAGTCGAGGAAGATGTACCGCGCGAAGTTCATCGGTCGGTCGCCCGTGACGATCTCGGCGTGCAACGCCCACCCCAGCGTGTTCGCGGCGACGATGTCCTGCCGGTTGTTCACGATCATCGCGGGCGCCTCGGTCACGACGTCGAGCAGGTACTGCAGCTCCGGGCGCACGGCGGCGACCGGGACGGACCGGCCCGCCCATCGGGGGCTCGTGTTCTGGTGCCGGGCGAGGTCGCGCAGGTGCTCGTGCTCGGCGGCGTCGAGCTGCAGCGCCGTGGCGACGGCGTCCAGCACGCTGTCGGAGACGCCCTGCAGGTTCCCGCGCTCCAGCCGCGTGTAGTAGTCGATGCTCACGCCGGCCAGGCGGGAGACCTCCTCGCGCCGCAGGCCGGGGACGCGCCGACGGGTGCCGGAGGTCGGGAGGCCGATCTGCTCCGGGCGGATGCGTGCGCGACGGCTGGACAGGAAGTCGCGGGCTTCGTCACGGTGGTCCATGCGCCCCACGGTACGGCCGTGCGGGGTCCGCAACGAGGTGCTGCCGGAACCCCCGTCAGCGTCCGGCGGTCAGGGGCACGGACAGGATCCGGTCGTCGCCGTCGCGGGGGTCGCCGCGGCCGTCGGTGTTGTTCGTCACGAACCAGAGCGTGTCGTCCGGGCCGGGGAGCACCGTGCGGATGCGTCCGTGCTCGCCCCGGAAGTACACGGTCGAGCTCGACGGGTCCGAGACCGGGACGGCCCGGACGGACTCCCCCTTGAGGTTGGCGACGAAGACGGTGTCGCCGATGACGGTCAGGCCGCTCGGCGACGCGTCGTCGGTCGACCACTGCTGGACCGGATCGACGAACCCGCGGTCCTCGCCACCGCTGCCCTCGACCTCGGGCCACCCGTGGTTCCCTCCTGGCTCGATGACGTTGAGCTCGTCCCAGCGGTTCTCGCCGAACTCCGCCGCGAACATCGTGCCGTCCTCGGCCCAGCCCATGCCCTGCACGTTCCGGTGCCCGAGCGACCAGACGGGCGAACCCGCGAACGGGTTGTCGTCCGGTACGCCGCCGTCCGGGGTCACGCGCAGGATCTTGCCCGCGAAGGAGTCGCGGTCCTGCGCCTCGGAGCGCTGCCCCGCGTCGCCGACGCTCGCGTAGAGCATGCCGTCCGGGCCGAACGCGATGCGCCCGCCGTCGTGGAAGGTGTTCGCGGGCAGCCCGTCGACCACCGTCGTCGCCCCGCCGAGCCGGTACGAGCCGGTGTCCCCGGCCAGGTCGTACCGCTCGATCCGGTTCCCGTCGTCGGCGGTCGAGTAGACGAACAGGTCGTCGTCGTGCAGCGCGAGGCCGAGGAGCCCGCCCTCGCCGCCGTGCCGGACACCCTCGACCGTGCCGACCTCGCGGGTCGACCCGTCCGCCCGGAGTTCGAGCACGCGCGCGGAGTCCCGTTCGCTGACGAACGCATCGCCGTCGTCACCGACCGGGACCACCGACCACGGTGCCTCGAGGCCGGAGACGACGTCCGTGGTCCGGCCGTCCGGTGCGAGCTGCCCCGCGGCGAGGTCGGCCGGTGGACTCGCGGTGCTGCGCAGCCCGGCGGGGTCGTCCGGCCCGGTCGCCGCTCGGTCGTCGGAACAGGCGGTCAGACCGAGCGTGGCCACGGCGGCCAGTCCGAGGGCGGACCAGGTGCGTCGGCTGCGGCGTGTGCGGGTGGTGTCCACGGTGTTCCTCCCGGGTCGTGTCCCGAGTCCACACGGCCCCGTCGGGAAACGGCTGGGGGTTCCCGCCGGAACCCCTCACCGCTGCGCAGCGCGGCCTACCGTCGGCCCCACACCCACGGAAGGACCACCGCATGACCACCATCGCCATCGTCGGCGCAGGCAAGGGCCTCGGGCGCGCCGTCGCGGACCGCTTCGGCCGCGAGGGCTTCGACATCGCCCTGATCTCCCGCAACCAGGACCGACTCGACGCGCTCGCCGCCGAGCTCCGGTCGTCCGGGTACCGCGCGCAGGGCTTCGCCGCGAACGTCCGCGACGGGGACTCGCTCCGCGCTGCGCTCGAGGCCGCCACCGAGCAGCTCGGCCCGATCGAGGTGCTGCAGTACAGCCCGCTGCCCGCCAAGGAGTACATGCGACCGGTGCTCGAGACCACGGCACAGGACCTCGTCGGTCCGGTCGAGTTCTCGGTCTACGGCGCGGTGAACGCCGTGCGCCAGGTGCTCCCGGGCATGCGCGCGATCGGCACGGGCACGATCCTCTTCGTCAACGGGGGCAGCGCCGTCCGTCCCGGCGCGCGGGTCACCGGCACCTCGGTCGCGTTCGCGGGCGAGAGCGCCTACGCGCAGCTCCTGCACGACGCGGTCGCCGAGGAGCACGTGCACGTCGGCCAGCTGATCATCCCGTTCGGCATCGACGACGGGCAGGACGACCACTCGTCGGCCGCGGTCGCCGAGCGGCTCTGGACGATCCACTCCGAGCGCGGCGAGTTCCGGACGTACGCCGAGCCGCTGCCGGAGTGAGCGGCGACGGACGGAAGGACCGTGGCAGCATCGCCACGGGCCTCCCGTCCGTCTCAGCGCGCGGTCCGCTCGATGGCGTCGGCCATCACCGCGGCGACCGAGCGGTTCGCCTCGGCGGTCGGGTGGATGCCGTCCGGTGTCGTCCCGGGCAGGTATGCGCCGTCGGCCGCGCGGAGCGACCGGAACGGGTCGACGAACGCCCAGCCGTGGGCGTCGGCGTCGGCGCGCAGTGCATCGGTCAGGACGATCTGACCCGAGCGGCGGTCGGCACCCCACCGGCTCCACGTCCAGTCGGACGGCGGACCGGCGACGACGAGCACCCGCGCCGCCCCGACCTTGCGGACGATCGCGCCGACGTCCGCGATGGTGCGGTCGAGCGGCACGCCCTGGTTGACGTCGTTCGTCCCGACCTCGACCACGAGCACGCGGGCCTGCGGGACCGGGCCGATCTCGGCGAGCACCTGGTCGGCGCGGTACCCGCTGTGCGCGTACCCGCCGACGGCGTGCAGCCGGTCGTCGGACTCGAGCTGGTGGAGCCACGAGTCGGGTCGCGCGGTGATCGAATCGCCGGCGTACGCGAACGGCACGGCGTCCGGCAGCGCCGGGGTGTCCAGTGCCCCCGAGACGACCTGGTTCGGTGTGCTCGGACGCGGCAGGTCGGCGTTCCGCTCGACCCGGGACGCCGGTGCAGTCGCGACGGGGCGGTCCTCGGCGCTCGCCGTGTGGGGGGCGGAGACGACGAAGACGCCGGCTCCGACGAGGCAGGCGGCGGAGACGATGCTCGCGACGAGGGCGAGGCGGGTGGTGCGGGACACGGGTACAGGTATCCTCCGGATCGCCCGCCGGAACCAGTCCCCAGACCTGGGGAACAGACGCTCCGACTGAGGGTCCTCGTGGCCGTTCACAGGTTCGCGGCCGGTGACGCTCCCGCGGTCAGTGCGCACGGCGCACCGCCGGACGGGACCCGCGCCCCGCGGTCAGCCAGGTGCCCACCGTCACCACCAGCGGCAGGCCGAGGGCGAGCAGGGCGAGCAGGGGCCAGTCGGGCACGAAGGGCATGTGGGTCGCTC
The DNA here is from genome assembly GCF_040545555.1 of Curtobacterium oceanosedimentum. Lineage (NCBI taxonomy): Bacteria > Bacillati > Actinomycetota > Actinomycetes > Micrococcales > Microbacteriaceae > Curtobacterium > Curtobacterium oceanosedimentum. The sequence continues at coordinate 362,184 of NZ_JBEPMD010000002.1, read as the reverse complement.
CGAGCGGACCGTCGCCGAACCGGAGGGTGACGGCCCGGATCGGGAGCAGCCCGAGCAGGGTGCCGACGACGGCCCCGATCGTGGTGAGGATCGCCGCCTGCCATGCGGACACCCGGCGCCGCACGACCGGAGCGGCCCCGACCGCGTCGAGCACCTCGTCGTCACGGCGTCCGTCGGAGCGGGCGAGCCCGACCGCGACGGCGGTGGCGCCGATGGTGACGGCGGCGGCCAGCGCGAGGACGAGCGCCTGCACGGTCGCCTGGTCGTCGACCGGGCCGAGTTCGATCATCGGTGTCGGACCACCCCACCGTTCGCGGTCCGCGCCGCCGCCGGCCTGCCACGCCGCGTACAGGTCGTCGTACCCACGCGTGCTGAGGCCCTCGGGAAGGTCGACCGCGAGCACGCCGTCGACCAGCGGGACCCCGTGCGCGGCAGCGGTCTCCCGGGTCATGAACACCCCGACCTGGATCCGCGGCGTCTGGACGTCGGCGATCGCGGGGATCGTCGTCGTCGCGTCCGGACGACGGCGCTCGAGCGGTTCGACGTCGTCGGCAGTGCGGTCGCGCCAGGTGTCGATCCGGACGACGCCGTCGTGGACGTACTCCGGCCAGAGCGACACCGCCCGTCCGTCCTCGAGCGCCTGCCGGACCGCCGCGGACGGCCGGTGTCCGGTGAGCAGGGCGTAGTCGTCGAGGGTCCCCGCGGTGACGTGCGGCGTGCCCGACCCGACGGACTGCAGGAAGCTCGCGCAGGTCGTGGTGTTCGTCGTCGGGCACTCCCGCCGGGCGAAGTCGTGCGGGACGGTGACGGTCGTCGGGTCCTCCCCGGCGCTCTCGCGGTTCACGGCGAGGACGTGCACGTCGGCGCTGCCGAGTGCGCCGGCGACCACGCGGGCCGCCTTCGCGGTGAGCGTGGCGTCGTAGCCGGCGGGGTAGCCCTCCGCGTCCGAGGCCCCGACGTCGACGGTGGCGACCCCGACCGCGGTGGCGTACTCGTACTGGCGGACGTACCGGGCGTGCTCGGACGCACTCCACGTGATGACGACCGAGGCGACGAACACCACGCTCATGACGCTCGCGAGCACCGGGACGGTCCGGACCGGGTTGCGGCGGGCGTCCCGCGCGGCGATCCGGGCCGCGAGCCCGAGTCGTGACGCGGCACGGGCGACCGCGGCCAGGATCCACGGCGAGGCCAGGGCCACGCCGAGCTGCACCAGGCAGGGGCCGAGCGCGACCCCGACGCCGACGACCCACGCCCACCGGTCCTGTTGCACGGGCCGGTCGTTGAGCAGGAGCACCCCGGCCCCGCACGCCAGCGTCATCACCGTGCCCGTGACGACGAGCACCGGGACCCACGCCCGACGGCGCCGCTCGGTGCGGGGTCGGGGAGCGGCAGGGCGCAGGGACCCCCGCAGGGCCGCGAGCACGTCGATCCGGGTGGCTGCCCGGGCGGCGACGAGCGAGGAGACGAGACCGGCCACCACACCGACCGCGGCGACGGTCACCAGGACGAGCACCGGCACGTGCAGCCCCGGCCACCTCGTGACGCTGCCGTCGTCGAGCAGCCGGAACGCCAGCACGCCGATCCCGGTGCCCAGGGCCGTCCCGAGCACGGCGCCGACCAGCCCGAGCGCCAGCCCGGACCCCGCGACGACCGCCCGCACGAAGCCACGCTCACCGCCGAGGCTCGTGACGATCGCGTGCGTCCGGGTGTCCGCGCGGGTGCCGACGAGGAACGCGGCTCCCGCGAGCAGGGCCACCTCGAACGCGGCGAACACCCCGAGCAGCGCCAGGGCACCGTAGTAGGCGGTCGCAGCGTTGCCGATCCCCCCGCCGCTCAGTCGGTCGTCCGGCGGGTCGAGCACGACCGGCCGTGACTGCACCACGACGCCGTGGGCGTTCAGGGCGCGGATCTCCGACCACGTCGGGGCGTCCGTCGGCAGGAACACCGTCAGGTCCGCGCTGCCTCGAGACGACGATGCACCACCGTCGCTCGCGGGCAGGGAGCCCGACGGGACGAACAGGCCCTCACCGTCGGGGTCCTCCGCGGCGTCGCGCATCGTCCCCGTGACGGTGAAGCGCTTCCGCACCGGGTCGGTGACGGTCACGGTGTCGCCGACGGCCACGCGCAGCCGCTCGAGCGTCGCCGGGGTGGCCATCAGCTGGTCGTCCGACGTCGGCGCGCTGCCGCTCAGCACGTGCCAGTGCCCGTCGAGCACGGGCGACCAGGTCGCACCCTCGACGGTGGGGACGGCCACCGGCGCCCCCGGTCCGGCGACGACGACCTGCGTGGTCGACACCGGGATCGCCTCGGCCCCGTCCGGCACCTGGTCGAGCAGGTCGGCCCAGGGGGTGTCCTCGGTGGCGTCGGCCGCCGGGCTGTGCGGAGCGGAGTCGGTGTACTGCCACTGCACCGGGTCCTGGCGCAGGCCGGCGACGTCCGGTCCGACCAGTCGCATCTGCGCGGCTGCGTGCCCGAGGTCGTAGCGCAGGGACTCCTCGGTGGTCGCCTGCGTCGACTGCACGACCACGGCGGCCGCGGCGAACCCCGTCGTCGGGATGCCGATCAGCGAGACGATCAGGGCGGCACGGCCCATCTTCGCGAAGGCCAGGCGGCGTCCGAGTCGGAGCGCCGGCCCGATCCTCACGAGGCTGCTCGACCGACGAGGGTCTCGACGCCGGCGTAGACCGTCTCGTCGACGACCCGCCCGTCGCGCAGGAAGACCACCCGGTCCGCCCAGGCCGCGTGCCGTGCGTCGTGCGTGACGAGCAGTGCACCCGCGCCGTTGTCGACGTGCCGACGGAGCATCCGGAGCACGACCTCGCCGGTCTGCGAGTCCAGCGCGCCGGTCGGCTCGTCGGCCAGCACGAGGCGCCGTTCGCCGACGACGCCGCGGGCGATGGCGACGCGCTGCTGCTGCCCGCCGGACAGGTCGTCGGGGAAGGCGTCGGCGCGGTCCCCGAGCTCGACGTTCTCGAGCGCGAGTTCGGCTGCGCGACGGGCCCTGCTCGCCTTCCAGCCGTCGAGTTCGAGCGGCAGTGCGACGTTCTCGACCGCGGTCAGGGACGGGATCAGGTTGAAGTCCTGGAACACGAAGCCGACCAGGCGTCGCCGGAGCGCCGCGAGCTCGCGGGCCGGACGGTCGGAGACCCACTCCCCGTCGATGCGGACCTCGCCGCTGGTGGGTGGCAGCAGGGTACCGGCGCAGGCCAGCAGGGTCGACTTGCCGGACCCCGAGGTCCCCATGACCGCGACCATCTCCCCACGCGCGACCGCCAGGTCGACACCGGCCAGTGCGGTTACTGACCGCTCGCCGGTGCCGTACTGGACGCTCACCGCGTCGAAGGCCAGCAGCGGAGCCGTTCCGGTCGCGCTCATCGGACGGCCGAACGTGCCGCAGCGGCGATCGATCCGCCGTGGGGGTCTGGATCGCGTACCTCGGGCGGCATGTACCGTGCGACCGAGCTCTCGACGTGGTCGAGCCAACGCACCTCGGCCTCGGCCTGGAAGACCATCGACTCGAGGACCAGGGACCACGCCAGGTCCTCGGACGGATCGGCTGTCCGCTTGAGCCGGGTCAGGTCCTGCAGGGCGCGCATCGCCGACGCCCGCTGGACCTGCACGAGTCGTGGGACGTCGACGCCGGGCACGGTGACGGCGAGGGCGAACTTGATCGCGAGCTCGTCGCGTCCGCGCTTCGCGGGCACCGGCTCGCTGAACCAGCGTGCAACCTCCTCGCGACCCGCGTCGGTCGCCGTGTAGACGACGTGTCCGTCGTCGTCGGCGTCCCCGCGGGCCACGAGGCCATCGCGTTCGAGGCGGTCGAGCGTCGTGTAGACCTGGCCGATGTTGAGCGGCCAGCTCCCTCCGGTCCGGTGCTCGAACTCCCCCCTGAGCTGGTACCCGTACCCGGGTCCTCCCACCAGCAGCGCGAGTACGCCCATCTTGACGCTCATCGTGACTCCCCCGTCTCCGCCCGCCTTGGACATACCGAGTATGCACATACGCGGTAGGCCCGGACAAGCCGAGACGGGTCACGAAGTGGTCACGAGACGACGGGAGGCCCGTGGCGGCGTCGCCACGGGCCTCCCGTCCGGTGTCGGGTGGAACTCACTCCCCCAGCTTCGACAGCTCCTGGAACTCCTCGTCGGACAGCTCGATCGTCGCGCCCTGCAGGTTGTCCTCGAGGTGGTCGACGCTCGAGGTCCCCGGGATCGGCAGCATCACGGGCGAGCGCTTCAGCAGCCAGGCGAGCGCGAGCTGCGCCGGCGTCGCACCCTTGCGCTCCGCGATCTCGGTGAGCGGCGAGTCCTCGCCGGTCAGGCCGCCGGTCGCCAGCGGGAACCACGGGATGAAGCCGATGCCCTGCTCCTCGGACCAGTCGAGGAGTTCCTCGGCGTCGCGCTTCTGCAGGTTGTAGAGGTTCTGCACGGTGACGATCTCGGCGTGCTGCTGCGCGGCCTTGACGTCGTCGACCGACACCTCGGACAGGCCGATGTGGCGGATCTTGCCCTCGTCCTGCAGCTTCTTCAGCTCGCCGACCTGGTCCTCGAGGGGCACCTTCGGGTCGATGCGGTGCAGCTGGAAGAGGTCGATGCGCTCGAGGCCGAGGCGGCGGAGGCTCATCTCGGCCTCCTGGCGGAGGTACTCCGGACGGCCGACCGGCGGCCACTCGTTCGGCCCTGTGCGGGTCAGGCCGGCCTTGGTGGCGATGACGATGTCGTCGCCGTACGGGTGCAGGGCCTCGCGGAGCAGGTCCTCGGCGACGTAGGGGCCGTAGGAGTCGGCGGTGTCGAAGAAGTCCACGCCGAGCTCGACGGCGCGCTTGAGCACGCGGACGGCCTCGTCGTGGTCCTTCGGCGGACCCCAGACGCCCGGGCCGGTGAGCTGCATGGTGCCGTAGCCGAGGCGGTGGACCTCGAGGTCGCCGCCGATGCGGAACGTGCCCGAGGCGGCGGCAGGACGGTTCGTGGTGTCGGTACCAGTGGTCATGATCCCGGTCTACGCCCGTGGCGTGACCCGTTGCTGGGTCGGTGTCCCCCTGGCGTCGGCGCGGGTCGGCGCGGGTCGGCGCGGGCGCCGCGGTCGGCGCTCGCGGGGCTGCGCGGATGCGCCGTGGTCAGCGAGCCGGGCGTGGGTACGGCGTCTCGCCGACCGAGAGCCCGCCCACGAGCTTCGCGATCCGGTTCGCCCGCGCGGTGTCGCTCGGCGCCGTGACGACCCGGTGCAGGACGGCGTACCGGTTCGTCGCGTCGAGCTCGGCGAACAGCGCGGCCGCCGCGGGTGCGGCGTCGAGGGCGGCCCGCAGGTCGTCGGGCACCGTCACGGTGGCGGCACCGGCGTAGGCGCGGGCCCACCGGCCGTCGCCCTTCGCCCGGTCGACCTCGGCGCGACCGCGCGCCCGCATGCGACCGGCGTCCTCGAGCACGGCGACCAGCCCGATGTTGCGCTGTGACCAGAGCGACGCCCGGCGGCGCGGGGTGAACCGCTGCCGGAACGTCGCCGTGTCCCGTCCGCGCTTCTGCCCGTCGATCCACCCGGAGCACAGGGCCTCGTCGAGTGCCTGGTCGTAGGTCAGCGAGGTCGGTTCCGTGGTGCCCTTCTTGGCCAGCACCAGCCAGACGCCGTCGGGGTCGTCCTCGTGCGCGTCGAGCCAGGCACGCCAGGCGGCGGCGTCGGGGAGCACCAGGTCGTCGTCGTCCACGTGGTCATCGTAGGACGGTCGCCGGCCCAGGCAGGCGTCCGGCTCAGCGCACGCTGCCGCCGCTGCTGATCCGCACGGCGTCGGCCCACTCGTGCACCCAGCCGGGCAGGGTGAGGTCCCGCGCCGCGCCGCCCGCCGCGGCCACGACCTCGTCGGGCGTCACCTGGCCGCCCTCGCGCCGGAGGAACCGCGCCTGCACGACCGCCCGCGCGACGACCGCACCCTGCCGGACGAAGGTCTGCTCCATGTACACGGCGCGCTCGTCGACGCCGAGCACCCGGGTGTGCAGGGTGAAGCGTTCCCCGAGCGTCAGGGAGCGCTTGTAGGTGATGGTCTGTGCGGCCACGACGGCGTACCAGCCGCGGCGGGCGGACTCCTGCCAGAAGCCGGACCCGTACAACAGGTGGTACCGGCCGAGGTCCATCAGCGTCAGGTACCGGCCGTTGTTGACGTGCATCAACGTGTCCAGGTCCGTCGGGAGGACCCGGAAGGGCGTCCGGGCCTCGGTCCACAGCGAGGGACGCGGGCCCGGTCGCAGGGCGGTCAGCCGCAGGCGGAGACCGAGCAGGAAGAGCCGAAGGTACAGGTTCACGGATCGATCACACCAGTGCCGGGCTGTGCGTCCGATCCCGTTGGAGGAACCGCACGAGCACGTCCGGTGTCGAGTGCAACACGGTGCAGCGGAACCTGCAACCGCCCGGTCGGGGTCGTTCAGGCGAGCGGACCGCCCCCGGCACCGCTGATGCCCGGGTGTGCCGACTTCGCCTGGCCCTCGATGACCGCGTGCGCGGCCGACGCCTCGGACATCGCGCGCTCGCCGACGCGCGGGTCGACGGGTTCCAGGTGCGCCAGGGCCCTGCGGCGGTGCACGTTCTGCACCTCGAGCACGACGAGCAGGGCGGCGATGACCACCACGACCCCGATGACGATCCAGACCACGGTCATGACGTTCCCCTCCCGTCGCGGACACTGTCCGTCCCCTCAGCGTAGCTGCGCCGGTACCTCCCTGACGAGGGGCGGTCAGGAGTAGACCTGCAGGCATGCAGACACGCACGCTCGCAGACCTCGAGGTCGGATCCGTCGGCCTCGGCACCATGGGCATGAGCGCCTTCTACACGGGCGCCGGCACCGACGACGACGAGTCGATCCGCACGATCCACCGCGCGATCGACCTCGGCGTCACCCTCTTCGACACCGCCGAGGCCTACGGCCCGTACACGAACGAGGAACTCCTCCGCCGTGCCCTCGGCGACCGCCGCGACCAGGTCGTCATCGCGACCAAGTTCGGGCTGTACCGACACGAGTCCGGCGAGCAGACCCCGACCCAGCAGCGCGGCATCTCCAGCGCTCCCGAGTCCGTGCGCGAGGCCCTCGAGGGCTCGCTCCGCCGCCTCGGCACCGACCACATCGACCTCTACTACCAGCACCGCGTCGACCCGGCCGTCCCGATCGAGGACGTGATCGGCCAGCTCGCCGGCTTCGTGCAGGAGGGCAAGATCCGCCACATCGGGCTCTCCGAGGCGAGCGCCGCCACCATCCGCAAGGCCCACGCGGTGCACCCGGTCACCGCGCTCCAGAGCGAGTACTCGCTCTGGACGCGCGACCCGGAGGGCGAGGTGCTCGACACCCTCCGCGAGCTCGGCATCGGCCTGGTGCCGTACTCGCCGCTCGGCCGCGGGTTCCTGACCGGCGCGATCACGAAGCCGTCCGACCTGGACGAGGACGACTTCCGCCGGCAGAACCCGCGCTTCGCGGAGCAGGCCTTCGCCGAGAACATGCGGATCGTCGACGCCGTGCAGGAGATCGCCGACGAGGTCGGCGCGAAGCCGGGCCAGGTCGCCCTCGCCTGGCTGCTCGCGCAGGGCGACGACGTCGTCCCGATCCCCGGCACGAAGCGGGTGTCCCGGCTCGAGGAGAACGTGGGCGCCTCCGACGTGACGCTGTCCGCCGACCAGCTCGACCGCCTGTCGGCGCTGCCCGTCCCGACCGGTGACCGGTACCCGGACATGTCGTCCATCGGTCGCTGACGCGCCCAGGAGACGGACGGGAGGCCCGTGGCGACCCCGCCACGGGCCTCCCGTCCGTGACGTCACCGGTGCACAGCCGGAACGCGCGTTCCGGGGCCGGGTCGCGTGATGCGCGCGACCCGTGCTCGTCACGGCGTGGAAACAGGGGTTCCCTAGCGTCGGGGGGACACGTGACCGGCGACGCGACGGGGGCACCCATGACCAGCACGAGGACACCACGCACGACCACCGCACCGGACGGGGTGGACACGGTCCCGCCGCTCGCACGACTGCTGCCGCTCGGACTGCAGCACGTCCTCGCGATGTACGCCGGGGCGGTCGCCGTCCCGCTCATCGTCGGCGGGGCGCTCGGGTTCGACCGGGCCGACCTGGCCTTCCTGATCAGCGCCGACCTGTTCGTCGCCGGGTTGGCGACGATCGTGCAGTCCGTCGGCTTCTGGCGCTTCGGGGTCCGCCTGCCGCTCGTGCAGGGCGTGACCTTCGCTGCCGTCGGCCCGATGATCGCGATCGGCAGCGCGCACGGCATCACGGCGGTCTACGGGGCGACGATCGCCTGCGGGCTCTTCATGGTGCTCGTCGCGCCGTGGTTCTCGCAGCTCGTGCGGCTGTTCCCGCCGATCGTCACCGGCACCGTGATCCTGATCATCGGTGTCTCGCTCACGAGTGTCGCCGCCGGGTGGATCACCGACGGTGGGGAGGGCGGCGCTGCCGATCCGCTCGACGTGGCCTTCGCGGCCGGCGTGCTGCTGGCCGTCGTGCTCGTCGAACGCTTCGCGCCGCGCGGGCTGGCCCGGGTCTCGGTGCTGCTCGGGCTCGTCCTCGGCACCGTGGCGGCGCTGTTCGTCCCCGGCATGGTCGACGGATCGGGCATCGGCGACGCCGCCTGGTTCGCCGTCGTCACGCCGTTCCACTTCGGCCTGCCGACGTTCGACCTCGCCTCGATCGTGTCGATGCTCGTCGTCGGGCTCGTCATCATGACGGAGACCACGGGCGACATGGTGGCCGTCGGTGAGGTCGTCGACCGTCCGGTGTCGCGCCGCACGCTGGCCGACGGACTGCGGGCGGACGGCCTCGGCACGGTGCTCGGCGGGGTCTTCAACACGTTCCCGTACACGGCGTTCGCGCAGAACGTCGGGCTGGTCGCGCTGACCGGCGTGCGCTCCCGGTACGTGGCGACGGCGGCGGGCGGCATCCTCGTCGTCCTCGGGCTCGTGCCGAAGGTCGCGGCCGTCGTCGAGGCGGTGCCGCACGCGGTGCTCGGCGGCGCCGGGGTCGCCCTGTTCGGCATGGTCGCGGCGAGCGGCATCCGGACGCTGTCGAAGGTGCGGTTCGACAACCGGAACGTGCTCGTCGTGGCGCTGCCGCTCGCGATCGCGCTGCTACCGACCGTCGCGCCGGAGATCTACGGCGCGTTCCCCACCTGGTTCACGCTCGTGTTCGACTCGGGCATCTCGGCCGGGGCGGTCGCGGCGATCCTGCTCAACCTGCTGCTCGGGTCGCACGGGCTGCGGGAGCGGTACGGCGACGACCCCGTGGCGGGGTCCTACGACGCGGTGCGCTCGACGGCGCCGGTCGCGACGGTCGGCGACAGCCGCGCCTGACGGGCCGCGCGGTCAGCTGCCGCGGTAGGTGCTGTGGGCGAAGGGGCTGAGCAGCAGCGGCACGTGCAGGTGCTCGGTCCCGGTCACCGTGAACGCCACGACGACGTACGGGTGGAACGACGGGACCCCGGCGGCGCGGTGGTGTGCGCCGGTGTCGAACCGCAGCTCCAGGTCGCCCCGCGGCAGCACGTCCGGCCCGAGTCCGGCGCGACCGTCCGCGTCGGTCGCCCCGGTGGCCAGGACCTCGCCCTCGGGGGTGCGCAGCGTCAGCGCGACGCCCGAGGCCGGTGTGCCGGTGCGGGCGTCGAGCACGTGCGTGGTCAGGTGCGGGACGCCGAAGGTCGCACGGATCCGGTGCACGGCGATGTCGGCCAGGGCAGCGGTCGCCTCGACGACCTCGGTGTCCGGGTCACCGGCGAGCCGTCGCTCGAGCTCGGCGAGGAGTTCCTCGGGCGTCCGACCGGCGGCACGCACGAGGAACACCCGACCGAACCGGTCCTCGTACGCGGCGTTCCCGCGGGCGATCGCCGCTGCGACGTCGTCCGCTGCCGTCGCCATCGCGCCCTGCTCCCTGGCCGACGACGCCTCGGTGGTGCGCTCACCGATGCGGGGGTGCTCGGCGAGGGCGGCGTCGAGGTCCGCCGCGGTCCACGCTGCCGCCGCCTCGGTCGTCGCGGCGATCAGGGCCGGCACGGTGCGGAACGGACGAGCGGCCACCAGGGTGTCGGCCCAGCCGGGCACCGCCGCCCAGTGCAGGGCGGTCCGTCGAGCGTCGTCGGCGGGGGCGGAGTCGAAGTCGCGGAGGTCCACCCGCCACACCCTAGGGACCCCGCGTTACGCCGGCGTTTCCCGGAGCTCCTCCGAGGGACGCAACGTCGGCGGATGCTCGCAGCGGGACAGCGATGCGAGCATCCGCCATGGTTGCGTCTCACGGGCTCGGTGATGACAGGGCTCGTCGATCTCAGAGCTCGGCGGCGAAGGACGCGGCGCGCAGCTGCAGGTCCTCGATCCGACGGACCCTGGCGGACTCGACGTCGTAGCCCTCGTACGCCGGGGGTACCGGGCGCCGGACGTTCCGGGAGCACTGGAAGTCCTGGCACACGAGCGTGCCGACGGTGTTGCCGTTCCGACCGGCCTTCCCCGAGCGCTTGGCGGCGTAGAAGACGACGTCGTTGGGCAGCTTGACGTCCTGGCACCACGAGCACTGCGCCCGTGCACGCGGCGACGCCTCTGCCTGCCGGAACAGGATGCCGACGAGGTCGCCCGCGAGCGTGGGCACGACGGCGTACGCACGGCGCGCGGTCTTCGGGTCGCGCCAGCCGAGGAAGTCGAGCGACTCCCAGTCCAGCGTCTCGAGGTCGGTCGGCGGGGTCAGGTCGGTGACCTCCTTGCGGGAGGCGTTGACGAAGGACGAACGGATGGTCTTCTCGCTGATGGGCAGCACGGTGTGGTCGCTCTCGACGGGCCCGGGCGCGGATGCGCGCCGCTCGGGCGGAGGGGTGGTCAGGGTTCGACGGACGCGGCCGTGCCGAGCGGCACAGCCGGGGGCGTCACGCCCTGATGCCGGCGCTCTGCGCGCCGACCACCTCCTGCTGACTCACGGTCCCAGCCTACGACGGTGTGTCAAGCCGGGCGTGTCGCGCCGACGACCCGGTCACGGAGCGGGCCGCAGCAGGACGACCGACCCGTCGAGCGTCGGCCGACGGCGGAGCGCCCCGTACCGGCTGTCCCACTCGCCCGACGCGAGCGCGTTCCGCAGGGCGGCGACCGATCGGCGGGCGGTGAGGTCGTCGACCAGGCCCCACGCCGGGTCGGCGGCGCGGACCTCGGCGTCGAGGAGCCGTTCGGGTCGCGCGTAGTAGCTCTCGCCGAAGCCGTCCACGCAGGTGAACGGCACCGGCAGGCGCGCGACCTCGACGGACGGCCCGACGAGCGTCGCCAGTCGGTCGATCGTCGGCAGCGTGTCCGCCTCGGCGGCGACCACCGCGGACGCGTACTCGGCGAGCCATCCGGCGCGGAGGCGGTCCGGGTCGCGCGCGAGCACGACGACACGACCACCGGCGGGGAGGGCGAGCGCGGTGAGTGCGTCCATGGTCGGGAAGGTCAGCAGCGTGGCGTCGGCATCCCCGGCGGCGACGACATCGCGGTCCGCGGGGACGTACGAGACCGGTCCCGGTCGGACCTCGCGCACGGTGCGGGCACCGCCGAGGGCCGTCGCGACCGCGCGGACGAACGAGGGCTCCGGGCGGCGGTGTCGCCGCAGCAGCGCCGCAGTGTCGTCGTCCGCCGGCATCCTCGTCATCGCCCCACCCTACGAACGCACCCTGCTAGCGTCGTCGCATGGTCTCCGGGGGATTCGCCGTCGTCAGCATCGTCTACCTGGCGGTCGTGCTGCTGCTGCTCGTGCTCGTCATCGCGCTCATCGTGCTCGTGTTCGCCGCCATCCGCGTGCTGCGGCTGACCGCGGCCGAGAAGGAGCTGCGCATCGACCGGCTCCGGGTCGACGCGCTCGTGGACACGCTCGACAGCGACGACTCGACCGACGGCAGCCCTCGCCCGGACGGACCCGCAGGACCGTCCGCTCCGTGACGCCCGACCCCGCGGCGCCCGACCGCTGACGACGGCGGTCGTCCGGTCGTCCGGTTGTCCGGTCAGCCGGTCAGTCGTCCTGCTCGGCGTCGCCCGCGCGCACGGCGGCGAGCCGCTCGGACCGCTCCGTCGCGGCCCAGGTGCCGAGCAGCGCGAGCGACCGCTCCGACTCGCTGCCCGGCTCCGCCGAGTACGTGAACATCGTCAGCCCCGGGTCGGCGACGAGCTCGAGCGCCTCGAAGTCCAGCTGCAGCTCGCCGACGATCGGGTGCGCGATGCGCTTGCCGCCCCGCCGGTGCACCCGGACGTCGTGCGCGGCCCACCAGCCGCGGAACTCCTCGCTCCGCGTGGAGAGCTCGCCGACGAGCGTCACGAGACCGGGCTCGCAGGGGTTCGCGACGGCGGCGGCACGGAGGACCGCGACGGCCTCGCGCGCGGTCGCGGCCCAGTCCGGGAAGAAGTCGCGCGCAGCAGGGTCGAGGAACGTGAACCGCGCCGTGTTCACGGGACGGCCCGGGCCCGCGAACATCGGTGCGTACAGCGCGCGGCCGAGCTCGTTCGTCGCGACGACGTCGCCGCGTTCGTTCCGCACCCACGCGGGCGCGCCGGTGATCGCGTCGAGCAGGCGCTGCACGCCCGGTCGGACTCGCGTCGGCACGTTCCGGTGCATGACCTTGACGCCGGCGTTGGCCAGGCGGGCGAGGTCGAACAGGTGCACCCGCTCGTCCTCGTCGAGCTGCAGCGCGCCCGCGAGGCCCTCGAGCACGCTGTCCGACACCCCCTTGAGCGAACCGCGTTCGAGTCGCGTGTAGTAGTCGACGCTCACCCCGGCGAGCATCGCGACCTCGTGCCGCCGAAGGCCCGGCACCCGTCGGACGCCGCCGCCGAACGACGGCATCCCGACCTCGTCGGGGGTGAGCCGTGCCCGTCGCGAGGACAGGAAGTCACGGATCTCGTTGCGCACGTCGATACCCATGTGACGAGCGTACGTGGCGGGACCGTCGCGACGACAGGCACCGGCGGTACCCGTGACGGACGGGAGGCGCGGTGCGCGTCGGCACCGCGCCTCCCGTCCGGTGCGGCCTGGCTAGGCGACGGGCGGGACCGCGTGCACCGGCTCGGCGGTTGTCGGTGCCGCCTCGGCGGCGTCCGCGGCACGCGACGTGACCCGCACGCGCGCCACGCGGTGCCCGTCCATCTCGGTGACCTCGAGGCGGTGCTCGCCGGCGTCGACCACATCGCCGACCTGCGGGACCCGGTCGAGGTGCACCTGCACGAGTCCACCGACGGTCTCGTAGTCGCCGTCCGGCAGCTGGGGGCCGCCGTCGGCCGCGAGGTCCTCGAGCACGGTCGCACCGTCGATGCCGTCGGACTCGGCTGCCGGTGGATCGTACTCGTCGCGGATACGGCCGACGAGGTCCTCGAGCAGCGCCTCGAGCGTCACCATGCCCGCGCTGCCGCCGTACTCGTCCACCACGAGCGCTATCTGGTGCCCCTCGGTGCGCATGTCCGCGATCGCACTCGACAGCGACTTCGTCTCCGGCAGCGCGAGCACCGGACGCACGAGCGTCGAGACGGGCGCCGTCGGGTCGGTCGGTCGGAGCAGGTCGCGGAGGTGCACGAAGCCCGTGACGTCGTCGCGGGAGCCCTCGGTGACCAGGTAGCGGGTGTGGCCGACCTCGATGGCGTGGTCGGTGGCGTCGGCGATGCTGAGCGAGGCGTCGATCGTCGAGACGTCGTACCAGGGGCGCATCGACTCGCGGAGGATCCGGTCGCCGGCGTCGAGCGCGCTCCGGGCGATGCGGCGGCCCTGCGCGTCGATCGCGTCGTGGTCCTCGACGAGGCCGCGGAGCTCCTCGGTGCTCATCGACTCGCTGCGGGCGTCCGGGTCGCCCCCGAGCAGTCGGACCACGCCGTTCGTGGTCTTCGACAGCACCCAGATCACCGGGCGCATCAAGGTCGCGAAGCGGTCGAGCGTCGGCGCGACGGCCATCGAGAAGCCCTCGGCGCGTTGCAGGGCGAGTCGCTTCGGCACGAGCTCGCCGAACACGAGCGACAGGTAGGCGATGACCAGCGTCATCAGGACCAGCGCGAGGGCCTCCGCCGCGCCCTGGTCGAGTCCGAGGCCGAACAGCAGCGGCGCGACGTCCGGGGCGATCGACGACGCACCGTACGCGGCCGAGAAGAACCCGGCGACGGTCACGCCGATCTGCACGGCGGACAGGAAGCGGTTCGGGTCACGGCCGAGGGCGGCGACCCGGGCCCCGCGGGACCCGCGTCGCTCGAGCTGCTGCAGCTGGGACTCCCGGAGCGAGACGAGGGCGATCTCCGCGGCGGCGAAGACACCGCCGACGAGCACGAAGAGGATGACGAGCCCGAAGGCGATCCAGGTGTCGGCGTCCATCAGCGGGACACCGCCGAGGGTCGGCGACGGGCGGGCGGTCTGTGGTGATCGTCCATGCTGTGATCCTGCACAGGTCCGCTGGGACGTCGCCGCACCCGTGCTGCGCGAGTGCTGTGGGTCCGGGTCCGGGTCCGGGTCCGGGTCCGGGTCAGGTGGTGAGCGAACGGCCGATGCGCGCTTCGAGCCACGTCTCGGGGTCGATCGGTGTGACGCCGTCCATGAGGACCTCGAGGTGCAGGTGCGCGCCCGTCGAGACGCCGGAGGAGCCGACACTGCCGATGAACTGCCCGGCGGCGACCGTGTCACCGGCACGCAGTGGCGAGGAGCCGGGGATCATGTGCCCGTAGAGCGTCGAGACGCGACGGCCGTCGATCACGTGGTCGATGATCACCGCGGTGCCGTACGAGAAGTATGTGCCGGAGACCCGGACCTTGCCCGCGGCGACGGCACCGATCGGCGCCCCCATGCCCGGGTTGAAGTCGAGACCCTGGTGCAGCGAGGAGCACGCGGCGCACGGGGCGGAGCGGTAGCCGAAGCCCGAGCTCATGCGCACCGGGCCGGGGAAGGGCGAACGGACCTCGCCGCCGTACGACACCGCGCCCGCGGCACTGCCGTCGCCGGCGACGACGACCTGCTGCCCGCCGCCGACCGTGAAGTCGTCGCGGTCGAGGTTGCTCGCCGTGACCGCCTGGGTGACGGCGTAGTCCTGCGTCCGGACCTGCGGCGCCAGTGTCGAGGTCGCGACCGACGTCCCGGCACTGGCGTGCGCGGGCATCGCGGACGCGGCGAACATCGCGAGCGCGGCTGCGGCGCTGGTGAGGGTGATCCGGCTGGCACGGCGCGTGCGGCTCGGGCGGGCGGGGCGTGCTGCCGCGGCCTCCGGAGCGCTGCGGCGGACGACGCGGGTGATCCGGGCGTCGACGTGCTCGGTCGTGGCTCGTGCTTCGGTCGCGCGGCGTCCCGAGTGTGCGGCGACGGCGACGGTGTGCGGCTTCGGAACCGGTGCCGGCGTGGTCGCGGCGGTCTCCGGCGTGGTCGCCGCGGGAAGCGGCGCGACCGCCGGGGCGGGGGAGCCGGCCGCGGTCGCGGGGGAGCCGGCCGCGGTGGTGGGGGCGACGTCCGGGCGAGCGGGACGGGGGGTGCGGGAGCGGCGAGCTGGCTTCCCGGCTGCTGCGCGCTCGGCCTCGAGGGCGGCGCGACGGGACAGGTGCACGACCGGGGTCTCCGGCTGCTGCTGGTCGGTGTCGTGTGTCGTCGTCATGGCCGCAGACCATTCTGCACGAGTCTGTCGCTTTGTACAGGCCCTGTCGTGATCTTCTCGTTACCGAACGGCTGGCAGTCCGCTGACGTGTCACCGGCGATGCGTGCCTGCTGGGCGAGGCATCGGTAGTGTCCGAGTCCAGCGACCGGAAGGACCTGCGCCATGGCCCGAACGCCGCGCGAACGCCACGAACCCATCGACCTCGCGACCGCCGAGGTCGTGCTCGCGGGCACGCAGGAGCTGCTCCCCGTGCTCCGGACCTCCGCCGTCCGCGCGGGTGTCGACGCAGCCAGGATGCGGGTCGTCGGCGTGGACGACCTGCCGGACCCCCACGACCACGCCGAGGCCGACCTGGCCGTCATCGCGATCCGACGTCCGGGCGACGACCCCGCGTTCCACCGGGCGCAGGAGGCCGCCGAGCTCATCGCGCCGCTGCTCGCGCCGAACGCCGTCCGCATCGTCATCACGGTCTCGGGCGTGACCAGGCTCGCGCCGAAGGTCGAGCGCACGCTGACGTCCGAGGTCCTCCACCAGATCGGCGTGGCCTCGGCCCGATCTGGCTTCACGCGACCCTTCCGGAGCATGCGGACCCGCCTCGGCACCGCAGGGCTGCGTGCCGCCGGTGTCCGGGTGTTCCGGATCACGGTCTGACCCCACCCCACGGCAGGGCCCGGACCCGGTATCTTGACGTCGAGAGAATCCGCGCCGCGAGTACCGTGGACGGACCGAGGTCCGGCACGGTCGAACAAGGGAGTACCCGCCAGCATGGCCAAGATCATCTACACGCTCACGGACGAGGCACCGTTCCTCGCCACCCACTCGTTCCTGCCCGTCGTCGAGGCGTTCGCGCGCACCGCGGGGGTCGACGTCGAGACCCGCGACATCTCGCTCTCCGGCCGGATCATCGCGCAGTTCCCGGAGCGGCTCACCGACGAGCAGCGCCTGGACGACGCCCTGGCCGAGCTCGGGGACCTGGCGAAGACCCCCGAGGCGAACATCATCAAGCTGCCGAACATCTCGGCATCGATCCCGCAGCTCAAGGCCGCGATCAAGGAACTGCAGGCGCAGGGGTACGACCTGCCCGCCTACCCGGACGAGCCCACCACGGACGAGGAGCGCGACGTCCGCGCCCGCTACGACCGCGTCAAGGGCAGCGCCGTCAACCCGGTCCTGCGCGAGGGCAACTCCGACCGCCGCGCGCCGCTGTCGGTGAAGAACTACGCGAAGAAGCACCCGCACCGCATGGGCGTCTGGAGCCACGACTCCGGGACGAACGTCGTGACGATGGGCAAGGACGACTTCCGCTCGAACGAGCAGTCGTGGATCGCACCGGCCGACGACACCCTGACGATCGAGTTCGTGGCCGCCGACGGCGACACCACCGTGCTCAAGCAGTCGATCCCCGTCCTCGCGGGCGAGGTCGTCGACGGCACCGTCCTGCACGTCCGCGCGCTCGAGGCGTTCCTGCGCGACCAGATCGCCGCCGCGCAGGAGCAGGGCGTCCTGTTCTCCGTGCACCTCAAGGCCACGATGATGAAGGTCTCCGACCCGATCATCTTCGGTCACGTCATCCGCGCGTTCTTCCCGACCGTGTTCGAGCGCTTCGGGGCCGACCTGGCCGCCGCCGGGCTGAACCCGAACGACGGCCTCGGTTCGATCCTCGCCGGCCTCGACGGCGTGCCGAACGGGGCGGAGATCGAGCAGGCGTTCGCCGACGGGATCGACGCGGGCCCCGAGCTCGCGATGGTCGACTCCGACAAGGGCATCACCAACCTGCACGTCCCGAGCGACGTCATCGTCGACGCCTCGATGCCCGCGATGATCCGCACGTCCGGCCACATGTGGGGCCCGGACGGCGAGGAACACGACACCCTCGCGGTCATCCCGGACTCGAGCTACGCCGGCATCTACCAGGCCGTCATCGAGGACTGCCGCGCGAACGGTGCCTTCGACCCGTCGACCATGGGGTCCGTGCCCAACGTCGGACTCATGGCGCAGAAGGCCGAGGAGTACGGCTCGCACGACAAGACCTTCGAGCTGCCGGGCGACGGTAAGGTCCGCGTCGTCACGAGCTCCGGTGAGACGGTCATCGAGCACGACGTCGAGCAGGGCGACATCTGGCGCGCCTGCCAGACGAAGGACGTCGCGATCCGCGACTGGGTGAAGCTCGCCGTGACCCGCGCCCGTGCCTCGGGGACGCCCGCCGTGTTCTGGCTGGACGAGACGCGTGCGCACGACGCGAACCTGATCGGGCTCGTCCGCACGTACCTCGGCGACCACGACACCGACGGCCTGCAGATCGAGGTCATGGCACCCGAGGACGCCATGCGCTTCTCGCTCGAGCGGATCCGCCGCGGCGAGGACACCATCTCGGTCACGGGCAACGTGCTCCGCGACTACCTCACCGACCTGTTCCCGATCATGGAACTCGGCACCTCGGCGAAGATGCTCTCCGTCGTGCCGCTGCTCGGTGGTGGCGGCCTGTTCGAGACCGGCGCCGGCGGGTCGGCCCCGAAGCACGTCCAGCAGCTCGTCGAGCAGGACTACCTGCGCTGGGACTCCCTGGGTGAGTTCCTCGCGCTCGCGGTGTCGTTCGAGCACCTCGCGGGTGTGACCGGCAACGCGCGGGCGAAGGTCCTCGCGGACACGCTCGACCGCGCCACGGGCACGTTCCTCGACGAGAACCGGTCGCCGGGACGCAAGATCGGCACGATCGACAACCGCGGCAGCCACTTCTACCTGGCGAAGTACTGGGCCGACGAGCTCGCCCGGCAGACCGAGGACACGGAGCTCGCGGCCGCGTTCCGGGGCCTGTCGACGCAGCTCGACGAGCACGAGTCGCAGATCGTCGACGAGCTCAACGCGGTGCAGGGTCGGCCGGCCGACATCGGCGGGTACTACCGCCCCGACACGGCGAAGACGAACGCCGTGATGCGGCCGTCCGCCACCCTCAACGAGGCGCTCGCCGCCCTGTAGGCGACGACCCGACGCAACGGGAGGCGCGGTGCCGGCTGGCACCGCGCCTCCCGTCCGTCGTGGGGCGCGTCCCGACCGGGCCCGCTCGGGTGCCCGAGCGGGCCAGATCTGTCGCGCTCGGCTCTCGCACGCGACGGAACGCACCCGCTCGGCGGACGTGAGCGGCGTGTCTCGCCCGCTCGCCGCGCCGCCGCACCGCCGCACCGCCGCACCGACGGGGGGACGGCCGCCGCGGCGCCGCGTCAGCCCTTGGGGACCGGGGGACCGACGACCAGCAGGGCGGAGAACACGAGGGCGACGGCGACGACACCGATGCCCGCCGCCACCGCCGGGCGCCGCACCACGAAGAAGAGCAGCCGGTCCCAGGCGCCCGAGCGATCGTCCGGCGATCGACGCCACGGGCCCTCGAGCATGCCGCGCCGGGCGACGGCGACCTCGAACGGCACGGTGGCGTACGGCACGACGGCGCTGACCCACCCGAGCACGAGTGCCCCGACCGACCACCGCTGGTTCACCGCGACCACCGTCGTCACCACGAGGTACGCCAGGAACACGAAGCCGTGGATGCTCCCGCCGATCCGCACGCCCCAGTCGCCGGCGTCCAACCCGTACTTCAGCACCATCCCGGCGATCAGGAGCGTCCAGGTCACGAGTTCGGCCACCGCGGCGGCGCGGAACAGGGAGCGAGGGGTCATGCCCCACATGGTCGCGCACCCGTCCGGGAGAAGCCCTGACACGCCCCCGCCACATCCCCGACACACCGCCGGTCGTATCGATTCGACCGGGGGAGCGGGTAGCGTCGGGGACATGTCAGCGCCGACCGAGAGCCGTCCCCTGAACATCGTCGTCTGGAACGAGAACGTGCACGAGAGCCGCGGTGACGCGACCGTGCTCGGGCACTACCCCGACGGCATGCACACCGTCATCGCCGCCGCACTCCGGGAGCACCACCCCGAGGCGTCGGTGAGCACCGCCACGCTCCAGGAGCCCGAGCACGGTCTCACCGCGGAGCGCCTGGCGCAGACCGACGTGCTGTTCTGGTGGGGACACGTCGCGCACCAGGACGTCTCGGACGAGGTCGTCACCCGCGTCGTCGAGGCCGTGCACGCCGGCATGGGCCTGGTGGTGCTGCACTCCGGGCACTACTCGAAGCCGTTCACCCGGCTGATGGGCACCACGTGCTCGCTGAAGTGGCGGAACGACGGGGAGCGCGAGCTCGTCTGGACGATCGCGCCCGAGCACCCGATCGCCGCCGGCGTCCCGCACCCGATCGTCATCGACCGCCAGGAGATGTACGGCGAGTACTTCGACATCCCGCGCCCCGACGAGGAGGTCTTCCTGTCGACCTTCGCCGGCGGCGAGGTCTTCCGCTCCGGTGTCGCCTACCGCCGCGGTCTCGGCCGGGTGTTCTACTTCTCGCCGGGCGACCAGGAGTACCCCGTCTACCACCACCCGGACGTCCAGCGGGTGCTCGCGAACGCGGCGGCCTGGGCCGCTCCGGTGTCCGAGCGGCGCGAGCTGACCGCCGACCCCCACCCGCGGGACTGGTTCCTCGGCGCGGGTGCGGGTACACAGGAGGGGTGACCAACCAGCTCGACGGTGCGGACAGGCGCACCGCGGTGATCGAGGCGCTCGCCGTCCTGGGCTCCGGCCCGGAGGAGCGCTTCGACCGCATCACCCGCATGACCCACGAGGCCTTCGGCGTCCCGCTGACGTTCCTCAACCTCGTCCACGCCGACCTCGTCACCACGCAGTCGACGTACGGGTTCCAGCAGGGCACGAGCGTGCCCGCCACCGGGCAGTTCTGCGCGACGACCGTGCTGACGCCCGGACCGATGGTGATCCCGGACACGCTCCTCGACGTCCGCTTCGCCGACACGCCCGCCGTGACCGAGTACGGGGTGCGCTTCTACGCCGGCGCGCCGCTGACGATGCCGGACGGCACGCGCGTGGGGACGCTGTGCGTGATGGACGCGCAGCCCCGGGTCTTCTCGGACGAGGACCTCGCGCTCCTCGGGGACCTCGCTCGGTGGGCGGAGCGCGAGCTCGGCCACTCGATCGAGCGCGGCCGGGTGCGGCGCGTCCTCACCGGGCTGGTGCCCGACCCGGTCACGGTGCCGGGTGCCTCGGTGGACGGGTTCCTCGAGCCGGACGAGCACGGCGGCGACCTGGTCGACTGGCGCGCCGCTGCTGACGGGACGGTCCAGGTCACGGTCGGGACGGTCTCCGCTGCGGGTCGGGCCTCCGCGCTCCTCGCCGCCTCGGTGCGGGCCGCGGTCGTCGCGCGCGGCGACCTGGCGCTCCGAGACGCCCTCACCGGCCTGGAGGCGCAGCTCGCCCCCGACCTGTCGGCCGTCGGCGCCGTCGGGTCACTCCTGCACGTGCGCCTCGACCCGACGACGGGTCACGCGGAGTGGGTCGGTGCCGGACACGGTCCGGCACTGCACGTGCGGGCCGACGGGACCGCGACGGCGCTCCGGTCCACGGACCTGCCGATCGGCCTGCAGCCCGGATCCGCGCCCCGGACCGTCGGCGCCCTCGACCTCGCGCCGGGGGACCGCCTGGTGCTCGTCACCGACGGCACCCTGGCACTCGACGGGATCGGCGACGCGCAGGCCCTCGCGGCGACGGCGGTGGCCCACCCCGGGGACCTCGTCGGGCACGTCCGGTCGCTCGTGCCGATCGGTGGCAGCGGCCCAGGCGTCGCCGTCGTGGTGCTCACGCGCACCTGACCGCACGGAGCCCGGGGGAGCAGGCGGTCCAGCGGCTCCGGTCGACCGAGCGGTTCAGCGACCCCGCGGAGCCGGGCGACCGGTCGCGGCGGCGACGAGCAGCGTGGCCAGGAGCGCGAAGCCGGCGAGTTCGACGCCGAGGCCGGCGGTCTTCCAGTAGGCGCTGCCGACGACCTGCGGCTGCGTGATCGCGTCCGGCCACCACGGGTCGAGGAACGGCACGGTGCCGGGGAACGGGTCGAGCCCGAGGACGACGAGCCCGCCGAGGAGCAGCACCACCCCGAGTCCTGCCATCGCGCCGCGGGAGCGGTGCAGCATCCGGACGACCAGCGCGGCCGCCATGCCGGCCATGCCGAGCACAGCGACCAGGAACGCGATGACGACGACGGGCTGCGGAGCGAGCGCCACCCAGTCGAGCACGGCGATCGGCAGCAGCAGCCACCGTCCCGCCCGCACCCAGCGCCGCGGGTCCCGCCATCCGTCCATGCCGGTCACCGTACGGCAGCGCTCGGGGGGTCCCCTGAGGGCCTCCTTCCCGCAGCACCGGCTGGCTAGCATCGACGGCATGGCGCAGGACGGCCGGGTCAGGCAGGAGCGGGCGGTCGCGACCCGTGCGGCCCTCATCGAGGCGGCGGCGGCCGAGTTCGACGAGCGCGGGTTCGTGGGCGCGTCGATGGACGGCGTCGCCGAGCGCGCCGGCATGACGAAGGGTGCGCTGTACTTCCACTTCCGGTCGAAGGTCGACATCGCCAGCGCGGTGATCGCCGGGCAGGACGAGATCTCCCGGCGCTACGCCGAGGTCGCGGCCACCCGGTCGACCTCGCCGCTCGAGTCCCTGATGTGGATGTCGCAGGGCGTTGCCACCCAGATGGTGGAGGAGGTCGTGGTCCGTGCGGGACTCCGGCTCGCCACCGACCCGAACGCCCGGGCGATCCCACGTGACCGCCCCCACGAGTACTGGGTCGAACACACCGCCGACCTCATCCGACGTGCGATCGACGCGGGCGAGGTCGACCCGTCGTGGGACCCGCGGGTGATCGGCCAGGTGGTGAGCCCGGCGGTGGCGGGCGTTCAGATGTTCTCGGACATGCTGCACGACCGCGCCGACCTGTTCGAGCGGCTCCGTGAGCTGTGGACGGTGTTGCTGACGGCGATCGCCAGCGACCGGACCCGGCCGGACGTGCCGCGACTCGTGGCGATCATCCGACCCGGCGCGCCCGAGGACCGAGGCCCGCAGGCGGCTGACCCGGGCCCTGGGGAGGTCTGAGCGACGCGGGTCCCCCCAGGGACACCCACGTCACTTCCCTTGGAGGATACCAAGGAGTACGTTTCCGCAGCAGCCCCACGTTCGCGGGGATCGCACCGCCGCCCTACCCTGGCGTGATGGGCACCCCGGCCGCCGAGTTCCACGTCGACGTCGCGCTCGTCGCCGCACTGCTCCGCGACCAGCACCCGGACCTCGCCGACCTGCCCCTGCGGGTCGTCGCGAGCGGGTGGGACAACGTCGTGGTCCGTGCCGGGGAGACCCTGGCCGTGCGCATGCCCCGCCGCGCAGCCGCCGCCACCCTGGTCGAGCACGAGCAGCGCTGGCTGCCGACGATCGCCGCGCTGGTCGGCGACGCCGCGCCGCTCCCGGAGCCCGTCCGCACCGGCCGCCCGGCGCTCGGGTACCCCTGGGCGTGGAGCGTCGTGCCGTGGCTGCCCGGCCGCCCCGCGGGGGATCGGGCCCAGGGGGTCCGGATCGCCCGCGACCTCGCCGCCGTGGTGACCCGCCTGCACGTGCCCGCCCCGCCGGACGCCCCCGTCAACCCGGTCCGCGCCGTCCCGCTCGCGACGCGGAGCGACGCCGTCCTGACGCGACTGGCGGAGGAGGACGTGCCCCGTGCCGTGGAGCTGGCCGCGCTCTGGCGGACCGCGGCCGGTGCGCCGACGCACGCCGGGCCTCCCGTCTGGGTGCACGGGGACCTGCACCCGTTCAACCTGCTCGTCGAGCCGACGCCCCTCGGCGACCGACGCCTGTCGGCGGTGGTGGACTTCGGCGACGTGACCGCGGGGGACCCGGCGGTCGACCTCGCTACCCGGTGGCTGACGCTCGACGACGCCGGCGCACGGACGTTCGCGACGCTCGTCGACGCGGACCCCGACACCTGGACCCGGGCGCGCGGATGGGCGGTGTCGATCGCGTCGGCGCTCGCCGTGACGGACGACGACGCCTTCCGGACGGTCGCGGCCCGGGCGATCGACGCGGTGCTGGACGGCTGAGCCCGCAGGGGTTACCGTTCCCTCACCTGTCCGTGCACTGGAGATCGGAGGGGCCTGATGACCCTCGAGTTCCGCGTCCCGCACGACGTCGACACCGACGCCTCTCCCGCCCCGTCCGCCCGAGCCGACACCGCCCGAGCCGCCACCCGGCGCACCGGTCTGCGTGGCCTGCTCGACCGCCTGGCCGTCCGTCGCGCGGTCGCCCGCGATCGTCGTGCGGTCGCCCACCTGCACGAGCTCGACGACCTGCAACGCCTGCTCACCGGCGCGCGCGGCGTGGTCGAACGCGGGTGGATCCAGCACTCGTGGTTCGCCTACCTCGACGAGCACGGGCGGCTGCGCAAGGCGTCGAGTGCCGCGGCGCTCGCCGCACAGGGCCGACCGCTCGTCGCAGCCTGCCTGGTCGGCGCGGTCGTCTCGGCGGCGGGCGGACCGCACGTCGTGCACTCGCAGCAGGTGCAGCGCGCCCTCGACCTCGTGTGGCACGCCCTGGCCGCCGACGAGGGCCGACCGGTCGTCTGGTGTCCGGCGCAGGACGTCCGGATGGCCCGGGTCCGCGACCTGACCACCTGGAACGACCGCCCCGGACGCACCGGCGCGGAGGTCGCGTCGCTGCTCCTCACCGCGGAACGCGTCGCCGTGCACGAGGCCGAGCGGGTCGCCGCTCGTCGCCTGCCCGTGCCCGTGCCCGTGTCCGGGTGAGGGGTGCCCGCAGCACTGCACGGCCCGGGGACGGCCCGTCGTACCCCGTACGACGGGCCGTCCCCGTTCCGACGCAGGACGCCCGGGTAGCCGACCGCCGCTCGACATCGTTACCGTTCTCCCAGGTGAGGGGCCGGCACCTGCCCCTGACCGGGGCTTTCTCCCTGCGTGGAATTGCAGGATCTGCACGGGTCGGTTGCTTGCCGTTGGTCAGGTACCCCGTCGCCTGCGTACGGTCGGTCAGGTTCGTGCCCCGGTCTGTGGGCCGTTCGGCCGACCAGGGAGGGGTGCACACACCGTGTTCCAGTACGTCGTGGAGCGATGGGACCAGATCTGGTTCTCGTCGTGGCAGCACTTCTCACTGGTCGTCCAGTGCACCGTGCTCGCCACGCTCATCGCCGTGGTGCTCGCAGCACTCGTCTACCGCAGTCCGCAACTGACGTCGATCGCGAACGGGGTGTCCGCCGTCGGGCTCACCCTGCCGTCGTTCGCCGTGATCGGTCTGCTGATCGTGCCGCTCGGGTTCGGCGTCGTGCCGTCCGTCGTCACCGTCGTCTTCTTCGCCACGCTGCCGATCCTGCGGAACGCGGTGGTCGGCCTCGCCGAGATCCCGCCGACCGTCGTCGAGTCCGCGCGGGGGATCGGCATGAGCCGGATGCGCACCCTGCTGCAGATCGAGCTGCCGATGGCGTGGCCGATCATCCTGAGCGGCGTGCGGGTGTCCGCGCAGATGGTGATGGGCATCGCCGCCATCGCCGCCTACGCGCTCGGCCCCGGACTCGGCGGCTTCATCTTCTCCGGGCTCTCCCGGCTCGGCGGCGCCAACGCCCTGAACTCCGTCGTCGTCGGGGTGGTCGGGGTCGTCCTGCTCGCCCTCGTCCTCGACCTGCTCCTCATCGGCCTCGGCCGCCTGACCACCCCGAGAGGTATCCGTGTCCAGCACTGACCACGCCAGCACCGACCACGCATCCGGCACCGCGCCCGAGGGGGACGTGACCGGTCGAAGCATCCTGCTCGACGAGGTCACCAAGCGGTACCCGGGGCAGCAGAAGCCCGCCGTCGACGGCATCACGCTCGAGATCCCGGCCGGCAAGGTCGTCATGCTCGTCGGCCCGTCCGGCTGCGGCAAGACCACCACGCTCAAGATGATCAACCGGCTCATCGAGCCCACCGAGGGGCGCATCGTCGTCGGCGACGAGGACGTCACCAGCATCGACGGCGACGAGCTCCGCCGCCGCATGGGCTACGTCATCCAGGCCGGCGGGCTCTTCCCGCACATGACGGTCGCGGCGAACATCGCGATCGTGCCGAAGATGCTCGGCTGGTCGAAGGAGAAGATCGCCGCCCGCGTCGACGAGCTCCTCGACCTCGTCTCGCTGGACCCCGACACCTACCGCGACCGCTTCCCGCGGGAGCTCTCCGGCGGCCAGCAGCAGCGCGTCGGGGTGGCCCGGGCGCTCGCCGCCGACCCGCCCGTCCTGCTCATGGACGAGCCGTTCGGTGCCGTCGACCCGATCACGCGGCAGCGCCTGCAGGACGAGCTCCTGCGCATCCAGGAGGAACTGCACAAGACGATCGTCATCGTCACGCACGACTTCGACGAGGCCGTGAAGCTCGGCGACTGGATCGTGATCTTCACCGAGGGTGCGCACATCGTGCAGTACGACACCCCGGAGCGCATCCTGGCCGAGCCGGCGAACGAGTTCGTGGAGAACTTCATCGGCTCCGGCGCCGGCCTGAAGCAGCTGACGCTGAACCGCGTGCGGGACGTCGACGTCGTCGACGCCGTCACCTGCTCGCCGGGCGAGGACGCGAAAGCCGTCCTGCAGCGCATGGACGAGGCCGGACGGCACGGGCACGCCGTCGTGGTCGACCGCCGCCAGCGCCCGATCGGCTGGCCGTCGCGTCGGCAGCTCGAGCGCCTCGACCGCATCCCCGAGGGCATCGACCCGGCCCTGCCCGTCGTCGGCGAGGCCGCGACGCTCAACGACGCGCTCGACACGATGCTCGTCTCGAGCGCCGGTGCCGCGCTCGTCACCGGTCGCCGCGACGCCTTCCGCGGCGTCATCACCGTCGAGACCGTCATGGAGGCCATCACCCGGTCCCGTGCAGCCGCGGCGGACGAGCAGGCGTACACGCCCGTCGGCACGAACACGAACCCGATCGAGACCCTGCCGTCCTCGCCCGTGGCCCCGACGGTCGCGACGTCCGGGGAGGACCTGTGACCACCGTCGCGACCGACGCCCCCGCCGCAGCCGGCCCGGGCACCGCGCAGCGCACCCCGTGGAAGGGGCTGCTCGTCCAGCCGATCGCGATCCTGGTGGTCCTCGCCGCCTGGGTCGTCTGGCTGAACACGGCGGACCTCAGTGCGACCGAGCGCTCGACCCTGAACCCGTCGGGCATCCTCGAGCTCACCGGCCAGCACCTCGTCCTGACGCTCCAGGCCACCGTGCTCGTGCTCGTGATCGGCATCCCGCTCGGGGTCCTGCTCACCCGCGGGCCCTTCCGACGGGCGAGCACCACCGTCATCGCCGTGGCGAACTTCGGCCAGGCGGCCCCCGCGGTCGGGCTCATCGTGCTGCTCGCGGCCTGGCTCGGCCTGAACAGTTGGTCGGCGGTCGTCGCCCTCGTGCTCTACGCGATCCTGCCGGTGCTCCGGAACACCATGCTCGGTGTGCAGAGCGTCGACGACCGGCTCGTCGAGGCCGGCCGGGGCATGGGCATGAGCGCCCTCAGCGTGCTGCTCAAGGTCGAACTGCCGCTGGCGGTCCCGGTCATGCTCTCCGGCATCCGGACGGCACTGGTGCTGCTCGTCGGTACCGCGAGCCTGGCGACCTTCGTCGGGGCGGGCGGCCTCGGCCTCCTCATCACCACGGGCGTGAACCTGTTCCTGCCGAAGGTGCTCGTCTCCGGGGCGCTCCTGGTGGCGCTCCTCGCCCTGACCATCGACTGGATCGGCCGCGTGGTCGAGACGGTCGCACGACCGAAGGGACTCCGATGATGCCCGCCGACGCGACGCACGCCGACGCGACGCACGCCGACTCGACGCACGCCGGACCGCGGGACGCGAGCCGCGCCTCCCGTCCGTCCGCCCGTCGCCGCTGGGTGACCGCCGCCGCCGTGGCGGGGGCGAGCGCCCTCGTCCTGACCGGCTGCGGCCTGCAGCCCGCCGCGTCCTTCGTGCCGGGCGCCGCCCCGGGGTCGATCCAGCGCATCGACGACCTGCCGGACGATGCGAAGCTGACCGTCACGTCGAAGAACTTCACCGAGCAGCTCGTCCTCGGCAAGATCGCCGTCCTCGCCGCGAAGGCGGCCGGGTTCGACGTCACCGACGAGACGAACGTGCCGGGGTCGGTCGCGGTGCGCGAGCTGATGACCTCGCACGGCGCGGACTTCACGTACGAGTACACGGGGACCGCCTGGCTGACCTTCATGGCGCACGAGCAGGGGATCCCGGACAAGACCGAGCAGTGGCAGGCGGTCAAGGACGAGGACGCCGGCAACGGGCTGACCTGGCTCGAACCCGCGCCGATGAACAACACCTACGCGTTCGCGGTGCGTGACGAGGCCGTGTCCGAGCTCGACGACGTGAAGACCCTCTCGGACATCACGAAGCTGCCGGTCGACCAGCGCACGTTCTGCGTCGAGTCGGAGTTCAACTCCCGTGCGGACGGCTTCAAGCCGATGCTCGAGAAGTACGGACTGGAGCTCGGCGGGTCCGGCGAGAACGGCGTGCCGACGTCGAACGTCAGCATCCTCGACACCGGCACCGTGTACACCGCGACCGACCGGGGCAAGTGCAACTTCGGCGAGGTCTTCACCACCGACGGCCGCATCAAGTCGCTCGGCCTGACGGTGCTCGAGGACGACCGCGGGTTCTTCCCGGCGTACAACGTCGCGCCCGTGATCGACTCGGAGACGCTGGAGGAGTACCCGCAGCTCCGCGACGTGTACGACCAGATCTCACCCGAGCTCACCGACGAGGCCCTGCAGGAGCTGAACCGCCAGGTGGACGTCGAGGGGCGCGAGCCGGCGGACGTCGCGTTCGAATGGATGGTGGACAAGGGCTTCATCACGGCGCCCTGACGGACGGGCGGTCGGACGGGAGGCGCGGTGCCGGTGGGTGCCGCGCCTCCCGTCGTCCGCCGGGTCGCTTCGATCGCGTCGGCGGTACCGCGGTCGCGTCGCGTCGCGTCGCGTCGCGTCGCATCACGTCGCGTCGCGTCGCGTCGCGTCCTGCGTCCGTGCCGGACCTCCCGACTCCGGACGTGCCGGGTCCGCGTGCATAGTGTCGGACGCGTGACGGCTTCGGGACGGGACCTCGGCGACGGGTACGCGCTGTCGTTGCGCGACCTGAGCACCGTCGACGCCGTCCACGACCTCGTGCAGGCCAACCTCGCGCGGCTGCGGGCGGCGGAGCCCTGGGCGTGGGCGTCGGTCTCGCGGGACTCCCTCGTGCTGCACACCGAGCAGCTCCTCGGGCAGTACGCGATGGACCGCGCGGTCCCCTGCGTCATCCGCGTGGACGGACGCATCGTCGGGTCCGCGTCGCTCGCCCTCGACCCCTACCTGGGCCAGGCGTCGCTCGGCTACTGGATCGACGAGCGGTACGAGGGCCGGGGCATCGTCCACCGGGCCGCCTCCGCACTGGTGGACGTCGCCCGCGAGCGGGGGAGCGCCCGGGTGGAGGTCCGCACCGGCGTCGACAACGTCCGGAGTCGGGCGTTGGCGGAGCGGCTCGGGTTCGTGCACGAGGGGACGCTGCGCAGTGCCCTGCCGCTCGGACCCCGGCGGGTCGACGTGGCGGTGTACGGGCTGGTGACCTGACGGCCGTCAGCGACCCTGGGTCGCACCCGACCACACGGCGAAGGTGCCACCGAGGACGAGCAGCACGCCGACCAGGATCCACACCGCCAGGGCGACGAGGTTGAGCAGGATCCCCCACCCCGCCCGGCCGCGCGCCATCGGTTCCCGGCTGCGGGACGCGATACCGAGGCAGAGGCCGACGACGGGGGCGAAGAAGGTCCAGCCGGCGAGGAGCGAGCAGATCCCGAGCACGAGGCTCGCGGTGCCGAGGCCGGTCCGGGGGGTGTGCTGCACGGTGGTCATGGCATCGACGCTACGGGTCGTCGACGTGGCGGCGCGTCCCTCCGGGGTGTGATCGCGGGTCCTCCTGCGGACGGACGGCCGCACGCCGGTATCGTCGGAGCATGGCCCTGTTCGGACGACGCACCAGGAACGACGTTCGCGACCGACCCGTGAGCCAGGTCGAGCTGAAGCGTGCCGTGGACGAGGGCTTCCTCATCGCCAAGGCCGCGGTCACCGTCGCCGTGGCGAACCGCATCATCACGAACGCCCTCCGCGACCAGGGGTACTTCGACCACGCCGTCATCGCCGAGGCCACCCGCGAGGAACTGCACCGCATGGCCGAGGAGCAGCGCGGTGACGCCGCCCGCATGCGCGAGATCCGGTCGACGTCGAGCAACAAGCGGGGGCGCTCGCAGCACCAGCACGACTACAAGCGCGGCGACGACCTGAAGCTCCGCACGCGCGAGGCCACGTACGAGCAGCTCGCCGAGATGCTCGACCGGCGGCGCGACGACCAGGGCTTCGTCGACCGCATCGTGCTGCAGGCCCGTGCCCGGGCGTGGGACGACATCGGCACGACTGTCGTCGGACGCCTCGGGTGGGCGCAGCGTCCGACCGAGGACTACGAGATCGGCCGCGACGAACGGCTGCAGCAGATGCTCGACGAGGACTTCGCGGCGCTGCTCGCCGAGCACCCGGCGGGCGCCGAGGCACCGGTCGCGACGCCCGTCGACGCGGACGAACCCGACGAGGGTGACGGCCCCGAGGACGGCACGGACCCCGCCGACGTGGACACCGCCCGCCCCTGACCGCTCGCGGGGGCACCGGTCCCTAGGCTCGGACCCATGGTTGATGCGGTGGTCGTCGGTGCCGGACCGAACGGACTCGCGGCGGCGGTGACGCTCGCGCGGGCCGGCCTGTCGGTGGAGGTCGTCGAGCGGAACGACACGATCGGCGGCGGCGCCCGCACGGCACAGCTGACGCTGCCCGGGTTCCACCACGACGTCTGCTCCGCGGTGCACCCGATGGCGCTGCAGTCCGAGTTCTTCCGGCTCTTCCGCATGGAGGACCGCATCGAGCTCCGGCTGCCCGAGGTGCAGTACGGCCACCCCCTCGACCGCGGTCGCGCCGGCATCGCCTACCGGGACCTCGAGCGCACCGCGGAGGGCCTCGGGATCGACGGCCGGGCGTTCCGGAACCTCATGGCGCCCCTGTCCGGCAACGCCGACCAGGTCGCCGACTTCGCCACCGACGCGCTGCTGCACGTCCCGCGGCACCCGCTCACGGTCCTGCGGTTCGGCCTCCGCGCCCTCGAGCAGGGCAGCGCCGCGTGGAACGCCCGCTTCCGCGACGAGGTCGCGCCCGCGATGGTGTCGGGCGTCGCCGCGCACTCGATCCAGCACATGCCGTCCCTGTCGACCGCCGCGGCCGCGCTGTCGCTCGGGTCGTACGCGCACGCCCGCGGGTGGCCGGTGCCGATCGGCGGCAGCCAGGCGATCGTCGACGCGCTCGCCGCCGACCTCGTCGCGCACGGCGGCACGATCGAGACCGGCCGCGAGGTGCGCTCGCTCGCCGACCTCACCCCGGCGAAGGCGGTCCTCTTCGACACGAGCGTCCCGGGCATGCTCCACATCGCCGGGAAGCAGATCCCCACCCCGAAGCGCGGGGCACTGCGCCGCTTCCGGTTCGGCAACGCGGCGGCGAAGGTCGACTTCGCGCTGTCCGACCCGGTGCCGTGGACGAACACCGAGCTGCGGAAGGCGGGCACGGTCCACATCGGCGGCACCCGCGCGGAGATCGCCGAGGCGGAGCGGGCGGTGGCGCAGGGTCGGCACGCGGAACGCCCCTACGTGCTCGGCTCGGAGCCGACCGTGGTCGACCCGGGTCGTGCACCCCGCGGCAAGCACGTCTTCTGGGCGTACGCGCACGTGCCGGCGGGTTCCGACGTCGACCCGACCGACTCGATCGTGCGGCAGGTGGAGCGCTTCGCACCCGGGTTCCGCGACACGATCCTGCAGTCGAGCAGCCGCACGGCCGTGCAGATGGGGGAGTACAACCCGAACTACGTCGGCGGCGACATCGCCGCCGGGGCCGCGAGCTTCTGGCAGCTCGTCAAGCGGCCCGTCCTGTCGTCGGACCCGTGGCGGATGGGCGGCGGCATGTACCTGTGCTCGGAGGCGTCCGCGCCCGGTCCGGGTGTGCACGGCATGGCGGGTTGGCACGCGGCCCGCAGTGCGCTGCGCCACACCTTCGGACTGTCCGAGCACGTCGACCTCGCACCGGAGGAATGAACCATGGCGAAGAACGTCCGCATCCTGCACTGCAGCCCGGAGGCCGTCTTCGACGTGCTCCGCGACGGCTGGCTCTACCCGACCTGGGTGGTCGGCGCCTCGCGCATGCGCGGCCAGGACCCGGGGTGGCCCGCCGTCGGCACGGAGCTGCACCACTCGTTCGGCATCTGGCCGTTCCTGATCAACGACACGACGATCGTGCTCGAGGTCGACGAGCCGCGTCGCCTGGTGATCCAGGCGAAGGGCTGGCCGGTCGGTGAGGCCCGCGTCGAGGTCGAGGTGGAACCGCATCCGCGGGGGAGCCGCGTGACCCTGCGTGAGAACCCCGTCCGGGGCCCGGGGTCGCTCGTCCCGGGGCTCATCGCGCAGCCCGGCATCTGGATCCGCAACAACGAGAGCATCCGGCGCCTCCGCTGGGTCGCGGAGGGTCGCGCGGGCGTCCACTAGACGGTCTGGAGGCTCGTGGCGGCGCCGCCACGAGCCTCCAGACCGTCATCCGGTCACTCTGCGCGACTGAACTCGCTCGCCCGACGCACCTGGTCGTCCGTCAGGGCGACGCCCGTGTACCGCTCGAACTGGCGCGCTGCCTGCAGTGCGATGACCTCGGCGCCGGTGATCACGCGCGCACCGGCGGCGCGACCGGCCCGGACCAGCGGGGTCTCGGAGGGGAACGCGACCACGTCGAAGACGGTGGCCGCGGCCTCGACCCGCTCCTGCGCGAAGGCGAGTGCCTCCTCGTCCGCACCGCGCATGCCGAGGGGCGTGACGTTGACCAGGACGTCGGCCTCCGGTGCTGCCTGCTCGGTCTCGACCCAGTCGAAGCCGTACTGCTCGGCGAGGGCGGCACCCGTCTCCGCGTTGCGCGCGACGACGGTCAGTTGCTCGAAGCCCGCGCCGCGGAACGCCGCCGTGACCGCCTTGGCCATGCCGCCGGACCCGCGGAGGACCACGCGGGCCGACGGGTCGACCTCGTGCGTGCGGAGCAGCGACGCGACGGCCTCGTAGTCGGTGTTCGACGCGGTGAGCACACCGCCGTCGTTCACCACGGTGTTGATCGACTGGATGGCGGCCGCGGACTCCTCGACCACGTCGACGAGGGGGATGATCGCCTCCTTGAAGGGCATCGACACCGAGCAGCCGCGGATGCCGAGCGCGCGGATGCCGGTGACCGCGCCGGGCAGGTCGGACGTCGTGAACGCCTTGTAGACGAAGTCCAGCCCGAGCTCGTCGTAGAGGAAGTTGTGGAAGCGCGTGCCGATGTTGCTCGGGCGGGCAGCGAGCGAGATGCAGACCTGCATGTCCTTGTGGAGGATGGGCATGGCACGAGTCTCCCACGCCCGTGCCGATGGAGCGGTCCACTTCCGCTGCTCCGGAGCCGCGCCGTCCGGACGGGTTAGTGTGGCGGGGTGCCGGTCTCCGTCTTCGATCTGTTCAGCGTCGGGATCGGCCCGTCGAGTTCCCACACCGTCGGGCCGATGCGAGCCGGAGCGGCCTTCGCAGCCGGGCTCGCCGACGCCCCCGTGGCCGGCCTCGACGTCCACCTGTACGGCTCGCTCGCCTCGACCGGCCAGGGGCACGGCACGCTCGGGGCGGTGCTCGCCGGCCTGATGGGGTCCGACCCCGAGACCGTCGACCCCGACGTGATGGCGGCCGCACTCGACGAGCTCGAGCAGACCGGCGCGCTGCGGCTCGCGGGAGGCGCGACCGTGCCGTTCCGCCAGACCGACATCGTGCTGCACCCGCTCACCATGCTGCCCCGGCACCCGAACGCGATGCGGCTCCGGGCGACGGATGCGGCGGGCACGGTCCTGGCCGAGGAGACCTACTACTCGATCGGCGGCGGGTTCGTCACGACCGACACCGAGGGCGCCGTGGCCGAGGCCGCCATCCCCGTCGACGACGCCGTCCCGCACCCGTTCTCGAGCGGCGCCGAGCTCCTCGCGGCCTGCGCCGTGACCGGCATGCCCGTCAGCGGCATCGCGATGGCGAACGAGACCGCCACCCGGAGCGAGGCCGAGGTCCGCGCCGGACTCCTGCACGTGCACGACGTCATGCGCGAGAGCGTCGACCGCAGCATCCGCCGCACCGGCACGCTGCCCGGGGGACTGACGGTCCGTCGTCGCGCGGCGAACTGGCACGAGCAGCTCACCCGCGACGACCCGCACCACGACCCGCTCTTCGCGATGGAGTGGGTCAACCTCACCGCGATGGCGGTCAACGAGGAGAACGCCACGGGCGGCCGGGTCGTCACCGCCCCGACGAACGGCGCCGCCGGCATCATCCCCGCGGTGCTGTACTACGCGCTGACGTACGTCTCCGAGGTCGCGCCGGAGGACCGCGACGACGCCGTGGTCCGGTTCCTGCTCACCGCCGGGGCGATCGGCTCGATCTACAAGGAGCGGGCGTCGATCTCCGGCGCCGAGGTCGGCTGCCAGGGCGAGGTCGGCTCCGCGGCGTCGATGGCCGCAGCCGGGCTGGCCGAGGTGCTCGGCGGGACGCCCGAGCAGGTCGAGAACGCCGCCGAGATCGCGATGGAGCACAACCTCGGGCTGACCTGCGACCCGATCGGTGGTCTCGTGCAGATCCCGTGCATCGAGCGCAACGCGATCGCCGCGAACAAGGCGATCAACGCGGCCCGGATGGCGCTCCGCGGCGACGGTGTGCACCACGTGTCGCTCGACCAGGTCGTCGAGACGATGCGCCAGACCGGCGCCGACATGTCCACGAAGTACAAGGAGACCGCGATGGGCGGTCTGGCGGTCAACGTCCCGCTCTGCTGAACGGGCGCGACCGGGCGGTCAGACGACCCGCATCTCCAGCGGGACGGCACGCGGCGCGACGTGGTGCTGCCCGTCGTCCGCGCGGACGATGAGGGCAGGACGCCCCGGGGTGTCGAGGACGTCGACCGCCGTGCCGGCGACGAGGCGCCCCCGGTCGCGGTAGCGGACGACCGCGTGGATCGGGACGTCGTCGGCGGGGACCGGTCGCCACCGCGGTGCTCGTGCGCGTTCCGTCTCCATCGCTCCACCATGGCGTCTGTCCGATTCGCGCACCAAATCGCCGACGGTCGCTCAAGTACGCTGCCGAGCGCCGGCGCGGTGGCCGCGGGTACGGTCGGTCCCATGAGCGACACGGACCACGACCACCTCGGCGACGGCGTCGACATGTCCTTCGAGGAGCGCCGCCAGGACACCCTCCGACGGATGTCCGGATCGGACGAGCACGACGCCGACCCGCGCGTCGAGGTGTCCCGCGCCGAGGACGGAGACGTGCGCATCGACGTCGCCGACTCCGCGGCCGTCCGACCGGGCGACGCCGCCGGCACCGACCCCCGCACCGACGCGGCGCAGGATCCCCACCACGCCGACTGAGCCCTCCCCCTCCGCCTCCCGCCTCCGCACCACGCAACCTCGGCGACACCTCGCAGCGCTGTACCGCTGCGAGCACCCGCTGACGTTGCGTCTCGCGGAAGGGAGGATGATCGTCGGGTGCACCTCGTCCTCCGCCGCGTCGACGGCGGCGTCACCGCGACGCCCCTGACCGACGCTGGGGAGTCGGCCGGTGCGCCGACGCGCCTGGACGAGCCGGGCCTCCCGGCCTTCGTCGCCGCGCACGACGCTCCCGACGTGCGCTGGGTCTGGGACGACACCGCCCGCTGGTACCCGGCCGTCCTGGCGGCCGGCGGACGCGTGGGCCGCTGCATCGACCTCCGGCTCTGCCGGCGCATCCTGCGGGGCGCGCTCGCCGCACGGGGCACCGCCCTCGCGGCGGCCCCGGTCGACACGTGGGACGCCGCCGGCCAGGAGGCCCGGCCCGCCCGCCCGACGCAGGCCCGGCTCTTCGACGACGCGCTCTTCGCCGTCGTGCCGGCCGACGACACGGCCGACCCGGTCGCCGAGTTCCGGCTGCAGCTCGACGCGATCGCCACGTCGACGACCCCGGGAGCACTGCGCCTGCTGACGACCGCGGAATCGGCCGGGGCGCTCGTCGCGGCCGAGATCCTGCACGCCGGGCTGCCCTGGCGCGCCGACGTGCACGAGCGCCTGCTCGAGCAGGAGCTCGGACCGCGTGTGCCCGCAGGAGTGCGACCGCGTCGGCTCGAGGAGCTCGCCGTGGAGATCCGGGCGCACCTCGGCGACCCCGGCCTCAACCCGGACTCGCCCGCCGACGTCCTGCGGTCGCTCAGAGCAGCCGGACTGATGGTGTCGTCGACCCGCAAGTGGGAACTGCGGGAGCTCGAGCACCCCGTCATCGCACCGCTGCTCGAGTACAAGCAGCGCTCCCGGCTGCTCACGGCGAACGGCTGGGCCTGGCTCGACGAGTGGGTGCAGGACGGGCGGTTCCACCCGAAGTACGTCGTCGG
This sequence comes from Curtobacterium oceanosedimentum, assembly GCF_040545555.1. NCBI lineage: Bacteria > Bacillati > Actinomycetota > Actinomycetes > Micrococcales > Microbacteriaceae > Curtobacterium > Curtobacterium oceanosedimentum. Next base: position 326,184 of record NZ_JBEPMD010000002.1, on the reverse strand, counting down.
CGGGGTCGTCACCGGCCGCTGGGCGGCGGACGGCGGCGGCGCGATGCAGCTGCCGAGGACCGTCCGCAGCGCGGTGGTCGCCGACGACGGGTGGGCTTTCGTCGTGGCGGACGCGGCGCAGCTCGAACCGCGGGTCCTCGCGGCGATGGCCGGTGACCGGGCCATGGCCACCGCCGGGGACGGGCGGGACCTGTACGACGGCGTGGTGGCCTCCGGTGCCGTGGAGACCCGGCAGCAGGCCAAGGGTGCGATGCTCGGCGCGATGTACGGCGCCACCCAGGGCGACGCCGGACGGCTCGTGCCGCGGCTGGCCAGGGCGTTCCCCGCGGCGCTCGGCCTCGTCGACCGCGCCGCCCGCGCCGGGGAGCGGGGCGAGCCCGTCACGACGCTGCTCGGCCGGACGTCACCCGTCCCCGACGAGGCCTGGTTCGCCGCACGGAACCGCGCGTGGTCGGTGGACGGCACCCCGGCGCAGCAGCGGGCGGTCGAGGGACGTGCGCGCAGCTGGGGGCGCTTCACGCGGAACTTCGTGGTGCAGGGCACGGCGGCCGAGTGGGCACTGGCGTGGATGGGGTCGCTCCGCACACGGCTCGCGACGCGGTTCCCGGGCCCGCTGACCGTCGGCCCGCACCTGGTGTTCTTCGTGCACGACGAGCTCGTGGTGCACACGCCCGTCGAGCACGCAGCGTTCGTGGCCGAGCAGGTCCGCGCCGCGGCGGTCGACGCCGGACGCCTGCTCTTCCGGGACTTCCCGGTGGTGTTCCCCCTGACGGTGTCGACGGTGCGCGACTACGGGGCGGCGAAGGACTGAGGTCCGCCGCACGGTCCGGGCGCGCGCAGCGTGGTCCGGTCCGGGTGCTCGCAGCGTCCGACGGGCAGGGTGGGACGATGCAGCGTGCCGACCACGAGGACCCGACGGACCCACTCGCGGCGGCCGCCGGGCGGGTCGACCGCGACGAGCGCTCCGCCGTCGACGCGGACCGGCACCTCGGCACCGTCGACCTGACGTCGTGGCGCTCGCGTGCCGGTCACGCGGTCGCCGAGGCCTGGGCCGCGCTCGGCCGCCGGTACGGCGCGCTCCCGCTGCTCGTGCTGACGCTCCTGATCGGCATCGGCGTCGCGGTGACGGCGACCTGGGCGGCGTCGGAGGTGTACGACGCGGTCCGCGAGTCCGACGACGTCGCCGTGCTCGACCGTCCGGTGCTCGACTGGATGCTCACCCTGCGCTCCCCGTTCGCCGACCGCGCGGTCACGTGGTGGACCGACATCGCCGGGACGATCGGGATGCCGATCGTCGCGGTGTGCTTCCTGATCGGCTTCACGGTGCAGCGCCGCGCCTGGACCCCACTGGTGCTGCTCGTGGCGGCGAGCGGCGGCTCGCTCCTCATGACGATCGCGGGCAAGGACCTGATCGGCCGTGCCCGTCCGCCGCTGTCCGACGCGGTACCGCCGTACGAGCACTCGGCGTCGTTCCCGTCCGGTCACACGCTCAACGCCACGGTCGTCGTCGGCACGATCGTCTACCTGCTCATCCTCCGGCAGTCGCGGACGGTGACCCGCGTGTGGACGATCGTGGTCGGCACGCTCTTCGTGCTGTCGATCGGCGTCTCGCGGGTGTTCCTCGGGCACCACTGGACGACGGACGTCCTCGCCGCGTGGGCGCTCGGGCTGGCGTGGTTGTCGCTCGTCATCACAGCGCACCGGCTCTACCTGACGGCCCTGCACCGGGGCGCGGAACCCGTCCGTCGCGGTGGTGGACCGGCACGCCCGGTCAGGTCGCCACGGTAGGTTCACCCGCATGGACGAACGGCTCTTCGGCGGCAGGTACCGCGTCACCGGCACGCTCGGGCACGGCGGCATGGCCTCCGTCTACCGCGCCGTCGACGAGCAGCTCGGCCGCGAGGTCGCCGTCAAGGTCTTCCGGATCGGCGCCGTCGACCACGGCGAACGTGCCCGGGCCGAGGCGGAGATGCACACCCTCGCCGCGCTCCGCAGCCCGTCGCTCGTCACGCTGTACGACGCCGCGCTCGACGACGAGGACGGCGACTCGTACCTCGTGATGGAGCTCGTCCCCGGCAGCGACCTCGACACCCGGCTGCGCGAGGGACCCCTCGACACCACGACGACCGCCCGGATGGGTGCCCAGGTCGCCGAGGGGCTCGCCGCCGTGCACGCGCAGGGCATCGTGCACCGGGACGTGAAGCCCGCGAACGTGCTGCTCGAGAGCGACGGGGAGCACGTCAAGCTCGCCGACTTCGGCATCGCCCTGCTCCGCGACGCCGCCCGCGTGACGGGGACGGGGACCGTGATCGGCACCGCCGCGTACATCTCCCCGGAGCAGGTCCTGGGCCGCGAGGTCACCGGCCAGGCCGACGTCTACGCCCTCGGGCTCCTCCTGCTGCAGTGCCTGACCGGCGAACGGCCCTTCCCCGGCACGGCGGTCGAGTCCGCCACCGCGCGGCTCACACGGGGTCCCGAGATCGACCAGCACCTGCCCACCGCGTGGCGGACGCTGCTGCACGTGATGACCGCGCAGGACCCGTCCGAGCGACCGACCGCGGCCGAGGCGGCCCGACGCCTCCGGGCTCTCGAACGCGACGGGTCGGCTCCGGCGACGCAGCTGCTCCCCGGCGGCCCCGGCACCCTGACCCGCGCAGCCGGCGGCGCGGCAGGCGCAGGGGCCGGTCTCGCGGGTGCCGCGCTCGGCGCCGGTGGTCCGGACGCGGCCCGTGCCGACCAGGCCACCCAGGCGATGCCGGGTGCAGCGGACGCCGACCAGGCGACCCGGGCGATGCCGACCGCAGGCGGTGCCGACGCCGCGACCCGCGCGTACGACCGACCCGCGGCGCAGGACGACGTCGCGACCACGGTCCTCGGTGCCCAGCGCGGCGCCGGTGGAGCGGGCGCCGCCGCTGCTGCGGGCGGAGGAGCGGCGGCCGGCGGTGCCACGGTACGGGGAGCCGGTGCTGCCGGGCGCGGGGGTGTCGCCACGGACGAGCCGAAGCGGCGGCGTACGGGGATCATCGTCGCGGTGGTCGTCGGGCTCCTCGTGCTGGCCGGCATCGGCGTCGCGCTCTTCGCCCTGGGCGGCGGGGACGACCCCGCTCCGGCGCCGACCGGATCCTCGTCACCGACGGAACAGCAGACGAGCGAGCCGGACCAGCAGCCGAGCCAGGAGCAGCAGCCGAGCGAGCCCGAGCAGGAGCCGAGTCAGCCCGAGCAGCAGCCCAGCCAGGAGCAGCAGCCGAGCGAGCCCGCGGAGGAACCGAGCCAGCCCGCCGACGACCCGACCGTCGGTCCCCAGCCGGGCGGCCCGGCGTCGAACCCCGTCGAGGCACCTCAGGGCGGTCAGGGCACCAGCGGCAACGGCAACGGCAACGGCAACGGTCCCGGGAGCAACAGCGGCAAGGGCAAGGGGGCCGGCGCGGCGGACACGACGGTCGACACCACGGTCGGGTCGCTCACCGAGGGGCCGGCGAAGGGTCCCGGCCGGGGCTGACCCGTTCGCGGCCGGGTACCCGAGTCCGGTGCGGGACGCGGTGGGCGGACATCGTCCACCGCGCCTCCACCGACCGGGAGCACGCTCGGGTCATGTCGATGAGCACACCGTTCGATCCGCAGCAGCCCGGTGCCGACCAGCTCGGAGCCGACCTCCCCGTGGACGGGAGCGACCAGACCGAGATCGAGGTCGAGGAGGACCGCGGCGCCGACGTCGGCCCCGACTCGGTCGACCCGTCGGTCTCACCCGCCCCGCACGAGGACGAGGACGAGGCCGGCGGTGGCCCGGTCTTCCGCCGACCCGAGGCGGGCGACCGGCTGCACCCCGACGACCTCTGACGGACACCGTCGAGGCCTGACACCTCGCTGCCAGCCGCGGGCGGCAAGCTCGTCCGCATGTCGTTCGCGAACGCGTGGGACCCGTCGAAGGGTCGCGCCATCCCAGAGGACCAGGCCACCGAGGACGGGCTCGAGCTCGACGAGGACTCCGCCGCCGAGCTCGGCATCTCGTTCGGCGTCGTGGGCGGAGCATCGGCCGACCCGACCCGGGTGTCACCCGTCGACGTCCGCGTGCCGAGCGCCCCGACCGCCGACGACTGACCCTCGGCGGTCGGGCCGGAACCCGGCCCGGCCGCCCCGATCCCCGGTCAGGGGACGGTGTGCCCCGCCGCCGTCAGGACGCGGTACCACTCCTCGCGCGAGAGCTCGACGTCCGAGCCCGCGGCCGAGTCCCGCACGCGCTGCGGGTTCGTCGTGCCGAGGACGACCTGGAAGTGCGCGGGGTGGCGGGTGATCCACGCCACCGCGATGCCGGTCGGGGTCACGCCGTGCGCCGACGCGAGCTCCTCGAGCACGTCGTTCAGCTCGGCGTACTGCTCGCGGTCGCCGAGGAAGACGCCGTCGAAGAAGCCCTTCTGGAACGGCGACCACGCCTGCAGCGTCACGTCGTTCAGGCGTGCGTGGTTGAGGATGTCGTTGTCGCGGTCGATCGACTGGTCGAGACCGGCCATGTTCGCCGTCAGTCCCTGGGTGATGACGTTGGCGTGCGTGATGCTCAGCTGTACCTGGTTGAACGCGAGCGGCTGCCGCACGGACCGCTTGAGCAGCTCGACCTGACCCGGTGTGTGGTTCGAGACCCCGAAGTGGTGCACCTTGCCGGCGGCGTGCAGCTCTTCGAACGCGCGGGCGACCTCCTCGGGCTCCACGAGCGCGTCGGGGCGGTGCAGGAGCAGCACGTCGACGTAGTCGGTGCGCAGTGCCTCGAGCGATTCGTGCACGGACTCGATGATGTGCTCGTACGAGAAGTCGAAGTACGCGCCGTCCGGCGTCGGGCGGATGCCGACCTTGGTCTGCAGCTGGATCGCGGCACGCTCGGACGGCGACAGGGTGACGGCCGACCCGAAGCGCTGCTCGCACCCGTGCCAGACCCCGTACACGGCGGCGTGGTCGAACATCGTGACGCCCGCGTCGCGCGAGGCGGTGTAGAGCTCGCGGATGTCCTCGTCGCTCATGTCGTTGATCCGCATGAGGCCGACGACGACGTCGGACGCGGTGAGGTCGGTCTGTGGCAACTCCAGTGTCTTCACGTGCTCGATCCTGCCAGCAGCTCGCCGTGCGCAGACAGGCCCTGCCGGTGCCCGTCGGGGCGGGCCCGGCAGGGGCGTCCGGCGTGAGCGGGTGACGGACGGGAGGCGCGGTGTCGGACCGGCACCGAGCCTCCCGTCCGGTGCTCAGCGCGTGGGCGACGCGACCCGGCCGAGCAGGCCGAGGAACGTCAGGTCGTCCGCCACCTTGGTGATGAGCGCGTGGTCGAGCGACGGGACGTCCGGCGACCCGAGCGGGCGCACCGCCCGCACGGCCGCCGTGAACGCGTCGGCGGGGATCGCGGACCCGGCGTGCGGAGCCTCCGGCACCGCGAAGGCGTGCAGCAGCGGGAGCACGGAGCGCGCGCGGTCCTCGTCCGGCAGTGCCTCGAGCGCCGACCGGAACCGGTCGACCCACTCGGCGTGGTCCTCGATGCGTTCGATCGCGTGCCCGTCCTCGACCAGCCAGTCGACGAAGGTGTCGAGCGAGACACCGTCGTCGTGCGGGTTGACGACGTTGAACGTCCGGTGACCGTCGACCACGGACGCGCCGATGGCGTCGATCGCTGCGGCCGTGAAGTCGGCGGGCAGGCCGTCGTAGTGCGACCGCTGCACCCGGCCGTCCGGGGTCCGCTGCACGAAGGACCCGGGTGCCAGCCCGGTCGCGAGCACGCTCCAGACCAGGCGCGTGAACACGTCCGGCAGGTTCACCTGGCCGCGCCAGCGCGGGTGCGCCAGGACCATGTCGGAGCGGAACACCGCGACCGGGACCCCGTGCTGCTCGTGCGCCTCGCGGAGCAGCACCTCGCTCGCCCACTTGCTCGCGCCGTAACCGTTCGCGTACTCGTCGGCGACCGTCCACTCGGGGATCGTCGACCGGATGTCGGCCCGTTCGTCGAGTGCCGCGGGGGCGTCGGGGGCGACGTCCTCGGACGCGCTCGGGCGGGCTCCGCCGGCGACCGCGACGCTCGACACGAAGGTGACGGGGACGCTCCCGGCGGCGATCGCGAGTCGGACGACCTCGGCGGTGCCGACGACGTTGGGCCCGAACAGTGCGGAGTACGGCAGGACGTGGTTCACCAGGGCGGCGGCGTGCGCGACGAGGTCCACCCGTGTGGCGAGGTCCTCCCACCGCGGTTCCTCGAGGCCGAGCAGGCGCTCGCTGACGTCGCCCGCGACCACCTCGAGCGCCCCCGAGAGCTCGGCGAACCGGTCGGCGAACGCGGGATCGGCCGCGAACGCGGCGTCCAGTCGACGACGGGCAGCGGCGTCGTCCGAGCCGCGCACGACGCAGACCAGCGTGCCGCCGACCGGTGCGAGCCGTTCGAGCCAGTCCATCGCGGTGAAGCGGCCGAGGTAGCCGTTCGCGCCGCTGAGCAGGACGGTGCGGGGCCCGTCCGGGGTGGTGCGGGGCGCGCGTGCGACCGGCTCGGGGACCGCGCCGAGCAGGCGGTCCACCCGCAGGTCCGACGCGCGCAGCACCGCCGGGTCCGCGCCGTGCACGCGGGCGACGGTCGGGCGGTCGTCGGTGGCCGATCGCTCGACGTACGCGGCCACGGCGGCGAGGTCGTTCGTCGGGTCGGTGATGACGCCGACGGGCACCTCGGTCTCGAAGACGTCCTCGAGGACCCCGGAGAACGTCAGGGCCGACAGTGAGTCACCGCCGAGGTCCGAGAACCGCGCGGCCGACGCGGCTGCCGTGCTGACCTCGGCGCCCAGCAGGTCACGGGCGGCACGGACGACCGTGTCGACGGTCGGTTCGTCGCCGACGTGCTCGCGCAGCGTGGCGACGAGGGTGCCGCTCTGCTGCTCGGCGGCCGCGTCGTAGAGCGCGGCGAACCGGTCCCCGTAGCGGGCGGTGACCCGGGGACGGAGGAGCTTGCGGGCATCGGAGAGCATGCCGTTGTCGACCGTGAAGGGGTCCGGTTCGACGACGATCGCTCGGGGCACCTCGTACGGGGCGAGCCCGTGCGCGCGGGCGGTGCGCTGCAGGGCGGCGAGCAGGTCGCCCTCCGTGGCCTCCGGGTCGACGGGCACGACGACCGCGACGAGGAACGCGTGCCTGCTGTCCCCGTGCAGGGCGATCTGCCGGACCTCCGGCGTCCCACCGTAGGTCGCCTCGAGTGCGGAGACCGCGACGAACTCGCCCTGCGAGAGCTTGATGACGTTGTTCCGACGGTCGAGGTACTCGTACGTGTCCGGACCGGTCTGCGCCATCACGTCGCCGGTCCGGTAGAACCCGTCCTCGTCGAACACCGCGGCGGTGACGTCCGGGCGACGGAAGTACCCGGGGATCACCGCGGTGCTCCGCACGAGCAGCTCGCCCCGCGGGTGCGGTCGGTCGGTGGTGCGGTAGCCGAGCTCGGGGACGTCGACGAGCTTGTGCTCGGTGACCGGCGGCTGCTGCACCACGCCGTCGCGCAGGATGCTGCCCGCCTCGGTCGAGCCGTACAGGTCGTGCAGCGGGACGCCGAGGCACGCCTCGAGGTACGTGCGGAGCTCGGGCGTGAGCGGGGCGCTGGCGCACACGGCCTGCCGGACGCGACCGCCGAAGGCACGCGTCCGGAGGTCGTCCTGCACCTGTGCACGCACGGCCGCGGCGTCGGTCGCGCCAGCGGCTCCGGTCGCGCCGGCGGTGAGTCGTCGCTGCTCCTCGCGGGCGCCCTCCTGGCGGACCATCTCGGCGATCCGCGGGACGAGGACGAGCTCGGTCGGCGCGTAGACCCGGAGGTCCTCGAACAGGGCCGACAGGTCGGTCGAGGTCGCGAGCGCCACGGTGCCGCCGCGACCGAGCGTGGCGAGCAGCGCGGCGCGACCGGTCAGGTGGCTCAGCGGCAGGTAGGCGTAGCCGACGGTCACCGCGCCCGGGTGGTCCGGCGGCAGTGCGTGCCAGAGCCGCTCGACCATGGACCGCGTGTACATCGCGCCCTTCGGGGTCCCGGTGCTGCCCGAGGTGTACAGCAGCAGGGCGAGGGGGTCCTCGTCGGGTGCCGGTCGCCACGGGGTCGGCTGCGGCCGGTCGCGGCCCCGCGCCACCAGGTCGGCGAGCGTCGGCAGCGCTGCCGCATCGTCGGTGCCCTCGGCACCGGTCGCGCCGCCGGCCGCACCCGCCGTGTCGAGCAGGACGGTGCGGACCTCGGCTGCTGCCGCGTCGGTGACCGCCCGGGCCGTCGCTGCCTGGTCGGCGGTGACGCCCAGCCACACCGGCGTCGTCTCGTCGACGATCGCACGGAGCTGCTCGACGGGCGCACTCGTCTGCAGCGGCACGCTCACCGCGCCGAGCACCGAGCACGCGAGCTCGAGGGTCACGACGTCGGCGCTCGGGGGACCGAGCACCGCGATCCGGTCACCCGGGGCCACGGTCTCGCCGAGCACCGCCGCGAGGGCCCGCGCACGGTCGCGGAGCTCCCGGAAGCTCGTGTCGGTGACGACGTCGCCGTCCCGCTGTCGGAGCGCCGTTCGGTCGGCGTACCGGTCGAACACCGCCTCGACGGAGGTGTCCTCGTCCTGCTGCACCATGGTGGTTCCCTTCCTCGTTCGTCCGACGCGCCCCCGCGCGCGGCGTCTCAGCGCGCGGCGAGCACGATGCCCGCACGCGCCGTCCCCCGGTCAACTGCCCACCGTCCCGTCGCCGCGAACGCCGGGCCGCGACGCGCGCTCGCCGTGAAGGTCCCGTCCGGGCGCAGCTCCACGTGGGCGCCGTCGATGCCGAACCAGCCGTCGTGCGCGGTCGAGCGGGCCTTGGCGACGGCCTCGGTCGCGGCGAGCAGGACGCTGTCCGGACTCTCAACACCGGTTCGCCGGAGCGCGGCGAGACCTCGTGCGACACGGTCGTCCGCGACGTCGGCGACGCGTCGGAGCACTCCCGGCGGCAGGGGACGTGCAGGCGTGGCATCGATGCCGATGCCGGCGTGCTCGTCGCGCCGGGCGACGGCGCAGGCGCGCACGCCGGGGCAGTGGGTGATCGTGCCGACCACGCCGTCGGGCCAGCGGGGAGCCCCGCTCCGGCCCACGGGCAGTGCCGTCACCGGGGTGCCGATCGCCGTCAGGGCAAGGCGGGCGAGCAGGCGGCCGGTGCGGAACTCGGCACGCCGCGACGGGACGGCACGGGCGATCGCCGCGCGTTCGTCGTCGGCGAGCGGGCCGCTCAGGTCGTGGTCGACGGCAGCGGTGACCACCGCGGCGGGGAGCAGCCCCACCCAGTCGGTCCCGCCTCGAAGTTGCACATTGCAATCAGACGCCCGGAAGCTCCGAGTCCCCCGGACGGGGCACGTCCTCGAGGGGCCGGGCGGCGTCCGTCAGGCGGGCAGCACCGCGACGACGACCGAGCGGTCGCCCCAGGTCGCGGTCAGTGTCTCGCCGTCCGGCACGGGGAGACCGATCACCCGCAGCACGACGAGGTCGCCGTGACCCGTGCGCACCGTCGTCTCGGTCCCGTCGGTGCTGGCCGCGACCGACGTCACCGTGGGGGAGTCCGGCGCCGATCCGCTGCCGACCGCCGTGCCCTCCTTGTCGAGCCGTCCGGAGCCGTCGGCGCGCTCGAGCTCCGCCTCGTGCCCGCCGGTGGCGATCGCGCGACGCAGGACGTCGGCGTACACCGGGTCCGCGACGGCGTCGTACACCCAGCGCTGCCCGAGCACGGAGTGGTGCATCTCGCACACCAGGGAGCCCCGGGCGCCGTCGAGCGGAGCGCCGCGGTAGGTCAGCGGCGTGTGCAGGAGCCGTCCCTCGGGCGTCCGCACGATGATCTCCTCGACGCCGACCTCGCCCTCGGGGTCGTCGAACCGGAAGCGGGTGACGACCTCGACGGCGGCACCGGCGGTGAGTCCGCTCCACGGCTGCGCGGGCAGCCAGGCGGCGAGGGCCTCGGCCTTGGACGGTCGGAGTTCTGCGCGGTGGACGACGGCCATGCACCGACGCTACCGAGCACACCTCGGCTTCCACCGTCGGCCCGCCGCACGGCGGTCAGTGCACGGGCGTCAGTGCACCGAGAAGCCGCCGTCGACCGCGATCGACTGGCCCGTGACGTACGCGGAGCCCGGTCCGGCCAGGAACACCGCCGCGGCCGCGAAGTCCGACGGCTCGCCGTTGCGCCCGACGAGCGTGCGCGCGGCGAGCGCGGCGACCCGCTCCGGGTCGGCGGACAGCCGCCTGTTGAGCGCGGTCTGCACGAAGCCGGGGACCAGGACGTTCGAGGTGACCCCGCTGCCCGACCAGGCCTCCGCCTGGGAGCGCGCCAGTGCCTCCAGGCCGGCCTTCGACACCCCGTACGCGCCGCTCGCAGCGAAGGGGCGGTGCGCCTGCTGGGAGCTGATGCCGATGATGCGGCCGTACCCCCGTGCGGCCATGCCGGGCGCGAGCCGCTGACCGAGCACGAAGGGTGCGTCGAGGTTGACGGCCATCGTCGCGTCCCACGTGCCCTCGTCGAGGTCGGGCATCGGCGGCCGCAGGTTGATGCCGGCCGAGTTGACGAGGACGTCCACCTCGCCGACGGCGTCCGCGAGCGCGTGGGCTCCCGACCGGGTCGACAGGTCCGCGACGACGCCGACGGCGGACCCGCCGCCGGTGGTGATCGTCGCAACGGTCTCGTCGATCGCGTCCCGCGTGCGCGCTGCGACCACCACGTGGGCGCCCGCGTCCGCGAGGGCGAGCGCGATCGCCCGACCGATGCCGGAACTGCCCCCGGTGACCAGTGCACGACGTCCGTCGAGGCCGAAGAGCTGCTCCAGTGCCATCCGGCCAGGCTACCGACGCCCGTACGCTGGGTCGGTGCGCGACGACCTGCTCCCCGTGCTCGCCTGCCCCGTCTGCGCCGAGCCCCTCGTCCGTGTCGACGGCGGGCAGGTCGGCTGCGCCACCGGACACCGGTTCGACGAGGCGAAGCAGGGCCACCTCACGCTCCTGCCCGCGAAGCGTCGCGCCCTGACCGCGGACACCCCGGAGATGGTCGACGCGCGGATCCGGTTCCTCGGTCGCGGGCACTACGCGCCGGTCGAGCGGGCGCTCGCCGCGGTGGTCGCAGCGACCGAGGCGCCGGGCGTCGTGCTCGACGTCGGCTCCGGCCCGGGCACGTACCTGGCGCACGTGCTGGATGCGGACGGACCGGACGAGGCCGCATCGGACGCGACCGCGTCGGACGGGAGGCCCGACTCGCCTCCGGCAGGCTCCGTCACTGCCCGCCTCGGGGTCGCGCTGGACCTGTCCGCGGTCGCGATCCGACGGGCGGCCCGCGTCCACCCGCGGGCGGGAGCGGTCGTCGGGGACGTCACCGAGCGCCTCCCGGTCGTCGACGACGCGGCGGCCGTCGTGCTGGACGTCTTCGCCCCGCGCAACCAGCGGGAGTACGCCCGGGTGCTGCACCCGGCGGGCGTGCTCGCCGTGGTGACGCCGCGGACCGGGCACCTCGCGGAGCTGGCCGAGGCGACCATCGCCGTCGACCCGGAGAAGGAGCGGCGGCTGCGGGACTCGCTCGAGCCGACCTTCGCGCTGCGGTCGTCCGAGGACCTGACCTGGACGATGGACCTGTCCGCGGAGGACGTGCACGACGTCGTGCACATGGGCCCGAGCCACCACCACGTCGACCCGGGCAGGGTGTTCGCCCCGACGACCGTGACGGCCGCCGTGACGGTCAGCACGTGGACGGTCGCCGGACCGCCCACGTGCTGAGGGCTCAGCCCTGCGGCGCCGCGACGTCGAACTGCCACACGACGCCGAACCGGTCGCGGAGCTGTCCGGCGAGCGGGGCCCACGGCGACGGGGCGAGGGGCTGTCGCACCTCGGCACCGTCGGACAGTGCCTCCCAGTAGCGGGTGACCTCGTCGGCGTCGTCGCCGTGCACGAAGACGTAGAAGGCGTTCGCGCCCTGGTCGTACGGCTGGTCCGGCCAGACGTCGAACGCCATGATGCGGAAGCCGGCGTCGGTCGCGACCTGGCCGAAGACGATGCGGTCCGCCCAGGCGGGGTCCTGGGACGCGCCCATCTGGCCGTACGTCGCGGCGGTGACGGTGCCGCCGAACGCGGACGCCCAGAAGTCCAGGGCCTCGCGTGCCTGTCCGTCGAAGTTGATGTGGGTCGTGGTCTCGATGCTCATGGGTCGAGTGTCACGGGCGTTGCGGTCAGATCGTGACCGCTTCTCGGACGAGGATGGTGGCATGGCCGGCCCCTCCTCGCGCATGCTCGCCCTGCTCTCGCTGCTGCAGGTGCACCGTGAGTGGACGGGCGACGAGCTCGCCGGCCGCCTGACCGTCAGCCCCCGGACGCTCCGTCGCGACGTCGATCGGCTCCGTGAGCTCGGCTACCGCATCGACTCGGTCCGCGGACCGGCCGGCGGCTACCGCCTCGCCGCCGGATCGGACCTGCCGCCGCTGCTGTTCGACGACGACCAGGCCGTGGCGATCGCCCTGGCGCTCGCGGTCGCGCCGGCCTCCGGGGCCGACATCGCCGAGTCCGCCGTCCGCGCGCTGGCGACGGTCCGGCAGGTGATGCCCGACCGGCTCCGGCAACGCGTCGACCTGGTGGACGCCGTCGTCGGGTCGTCCGGCCCGCGCGTCGACCCCGACGTGCTGGTGGCCGTCAGCGAGGCGGTGCACCGGCGCGAGGTCCTGCGCTTCGGGTACGGCGAGCGGGACACCCCGCACCGGGTCGAGCCGCACGCGGTCGTCGCCCGGCTCGGCCGCTGGTACCTGCTGGCCTGGGACCCCGAGCACGAGGACTGGCGCACGTACCGCGTCGACCGGATCGCCCCGCGGATGCGCACCCGGCTGCCGTTCGCGCCGCGACCCGTACCCGGCGGGGACGCCGCGGCGTTCGTGTCGGCCCGGTTCAAGGGCTCCGACCACGAGGACGCGTGGCCGTGCAGGGGCACCGTGTCGCTCAGCGCTGCCGACGCCGCGCGGACCGTCCCGTTCCTGCCCGAGGACGCCGTACTCGCGGATCCCGTCGACGACCGTCGACGGCTGACGCTCGGGTCCTGGTCGTGGGACGGGCTCGCCGGCGCGGTCGCCGGGCTGACGGTGCCGTTCGTGGTCGAGGGGCCGGGCGAACTGCGTGCTGCTGTCGACGCGCTCGCCAGCCGACTGCGCCGATCGTTCAGGGACTGACCGGACCGACATCCCCCCGGCGCCGGCTCCAGATCGGCTCGTCGAGCCGGGCGGGGACGAGACCCATCGAAGCGACGTCGATCCCGTCGACCGCCGGGAACGCGGACAGGAGTTCTGCGGTACGGACCTGCCAGTCGACGTTCGACGGCACGGAATCGAGCAGGTACGCCAGGACTGCCAGGACCTCGTACACGCCGAAGCGTTACTGCTCGAGCACGACGGTGGTCTGGCGTCCGCTCTCGTCGGTCTCCGTCCCGGAGACACGGAACGGGTAGAGGTAGCCGCTCAGGCGGTAGTAGCCGCTCTCCTGGAGCGCTGCTGCCGCGCGATCGTGGTCCTCGATGGACAGACCCCGCTCGCGCAGCAACGCGATCTGCTCGTCGATCGACAGCCACGGTTTCGCGTACGACACCTCGTCCTCCCACCCCGAGACAAGAAAATCGGCCCGAGCCGTGAGGCGAGCGGGCCGATCGTGATGATCCGAGGACAGCCGAGCCGTCCACGGCGGGCAACGGTGAAGCTCCCTCGTGCCCTGCGCGTTAGGGCGGTGCACGCGTCCGTCAGGACGCCGTCAGGATCTCGTTAGGACCGACCTGGAGGCACACGGCCGGATCCAGCATCGGTACCGCACCACACGTGGTGCGGTCCGCGCCGCCCGGCGTCGGACCCGCAGCAACCAACGGAGTCCTTCGTGTTCGACGTCTTCGTCGTCGCCGGTGTCCTCGCCGTGTTCGGTGTCGTGGCACTCATCGCCAAGGGGGTGGAGCGGCTGTGATCGTCGTCACCATCGCCGCCGCCGTCCTCGGCATCGGCTCGGTCGTCTACCTCGTGTGGGCGCTCGTGCACCCGGAGCGGTTCTGATGAGCGCTGCCGACACCTGGGCCGGGATCGCCCAGGTCGCCACCCTCGTCCTGCTCCTGGTGGTCGCGTACCGCCCGGTCGGTGACTGGATGGCGCGTGTCTACACACCCACGAAGCACGCCCGCATCGAGCGCGGCGTCTACCGCGTGATCGGTGTCGACCCCGACGCCGAGCAGTCCTGGCCGGCGTACCTGCGCGGCGTGCTGCTCTTCAGCGCCGTCGGCGTGCTGCTCGTCTACCTGCTGCAGCGCATCCAGGTCGTCCTGCCCGGGGATCTCGGGCTGCCGAACGTCGGTCCGTCGCTCGCGTTCAACACCGCCGCGTCCTTCGTCGCGAACACGAACTGGCAGTCGTACTCGCCCGAGGCGACCGTCGGGTACTCCGTGCAGATGGCGGGCCTGGCGGTGCAGAACTTCCTGTCCGCCGCGGTCGGGCTGGCGGTCGCCGTGGCCCTGGTGCGCGGGTTCGCACGTCGGACGAGCGGCACGCTCGGCAACGTGTGGGTCGACGTCGTCCGCGGCACCGGCCGGCTCCTGCTCCCCGGCGCCTTCGTCTTCGCGATCGTCCTCATCGCCGGCGGCGTCGTGCAGTCGTGGGGCAGCGGCACGGACATCACCACGCTCGCGGGTGGCACCCAGCACATCCCCGACGGCTTCGTCGCGTCGCAGGAGGCGATCAAGGAGCTCGGCACGAACGGCGGCGGGTACTTCAACGCGAACTCGGCGCACCCGTTCGAGAACCCGCAGGCGTGGACGAACCTCGTCGAGGTCTTCCTCATGCTCGTCATCCCGTTCTCGCTGCCCCGCACGTTCGGGCGGCTCGTCGGCGACGACCGCCAGGGGTACGCGATCCTCGCGGTCATGGGCGCGATCTTCCTCGTGTCGCTCTCGGTGATGTCGATCGCGGAGCTCGCCGGCGGCGGCAGCGCCACGCAGGCGGCTGGTGTGGCGCTGGAGGGCAAGGAGATGCGCTTCGGGATCCTCGGCACGACGCTCTTCGGCACGACCTCGACCGCGACGTCGACCGGCGCCGTGAACGGCATGTTCGACAGCTTCACGCCGATCGGCGGCATGATGGCGCTCCTCAACATGATGCTCGGCGAGATCAGCCCCGGCGGCGTCGGTTCCGGCCTGTACGGCATGCTCGTGCTCGCCGTGATCACGGTGTTCATCGGTGGACTGCTCGTCGGCCGGACCCCGGAGTACCTCGGCAAGAAGATCCGCGCCCGCGAGATGACCTTCGCCGCGCTGTACATCCTCGTCACGCCGACGCTGGTGCTGCTCGGCACCGGACTGTCCCTGGTGATCCCGGGCGTCCGCGAACAGGTCCTCGGTACGAGCATCTTCAACCCGGGCAACCACGGGCTGTCGGAACTGCTCTACGCCTTCACGTCGGGCGCCAACAACAACGGCTCCGCCTTCGGTGGACTCACCGCGAACACGACGTGGATGAACTCCGCGCTCGGCGTCGTGATGCTGCTCGGTCGGTTCATCCCGATCGCGCTCGTCCTGGCGCTCGCCGGGTCCCTCGCCGCACAGGACAAGGTGCCCGCGACCGTCGGCACCCTGCCGACGCACCGGCCGCTGTTCGTCGGCCTGCTCGGCGCCGTCGCCGTGATCGTCACCGCCCTCACCTACTTCCCGGTCCTCGCCCTGGGCCCCCTCGCCGAAGCGCTCGCCCGATGAAAGCCGCATCGATGACACACGACACCACGACCACCGCGACCGCCGAGGCGGAGGCGACCAGCGCCTCCCGGCCGGTCACCCGATCGTCCGCCTTCGGACCTCGACAGCTGGCGGCGGGCCTCCCCGGCGCGCTCCGCAAGCTCGATCCGCGCCTGATGTGGCGCAACCCCGTCATGTTCATCGTCGAGGTCGGCGCCGCGCTCACCACCGTGACCGCGTTCGTCGAGCCGTCGGTGTTCACCGCCGCGATCGCGGTGTGGCTCTGGCTCACCGTCGTCTTCGCCAACCTGGCCGAGGCCGTCGCCGAGGGCCGCGGCAAGGCGCAGGCCGACACCCTGCGGAAGACCCGCTCCACGACCAGCGCCCGACGGGTGCTCCGGTGGGACGCGTCCGACGCTGCCGCCCTGGCGAACGACACCGAGGAGGTCGCCTCGGTCGACCTCGCGAAGGGTGACGTCGTGGTGGTCGTCGCAGGCGAGGTGATCCCCGGTGACGGCGACGTCGTCGAGGGCATCGCCAGCGTCGACGAGTCGGCGGTCACCGGCGAGTCGGCCCCCGTCATCCGCGAGTCCGGCGGCGACCGGAGCGCCGTCACCGGTGGCACCCGGGTGCTGTCCGACCGCATCGTGGTCCGCATCACCTCGACCCCCGGCGAGACCTTCATCGACCGGATGATCCGCCTCGTCGAGGGTGCGGCGCGGCAGAAGACGCCGAACGAGATCGCACTGAACATCCTGCTCGCGTCGCTGTCGATCGTCTTCGTCATCGTCTGCCTGACGATGCAGCCGATCGCGGGGCTCGTCGGGGCGACCGTCAGCGTGCCGGTGCTCATCGCGCTGCTCGTCTGCCTCATCCCGACCACCATCGGCGCGCTGCTCTCCGCGATCGGCATCGCCGGCATGGACCGGCTCGTGCAGCACAACGTGCTGGCGATGTCCGGCCGTGCGGTCGAGGCCGCCGGGGACATCACGACGCTGCTGCTCGACAAGACCGGCACGATCACGTACGGCAACCGCCAGGCCTCGCGGGTGGTGCCCGTCCCGGGCGTCACCGTCGCGACGCTGATGGAGGCGGCCGCCCTGTCGAGCGCCGCGGACAGCACCCCCGAGGGGCGATCGATCGTCACGCTCGCCGAGCAGGACGGCATCACGCCGGGCACCCCGACGGGTGCGGACGAGGTGCCCTTCACGGCACAGACCCGCATGTCCGGGCTCGACCTGGCCGACGGGTCGCAGATCCGCAAGGGCGCAGCGGCTGCCGTGCTCGACTGGGCGGGGTCGACCGACGCCGCCGTCGTCGCCGCGATCGACACCGCGGTCGCCGAGATCTCCGACCAGGGCGGCACACCGCTCGTCGTCGGACGCCGCTCGGCCTCGGGAACGGTCGCCCTGCTCGGCGTCGTGCACCTGAAGGACGTCGTGAAGGACGGCATGGCCGAGCGCTTCGCGGAGCTGCGGTCGATGGGCATCCGCACGGTGATGATCACCGGCGACAACCCGCGCACCGCCGCCGCGATCGCCGCCGAGGCCGGCGTCGACGACTTCCTCGCCGAGGCCACGCCCGAGGACAAGCTCGCCTACATCCGCAAGGAGCAGGAGGGCGGGAACCTCGTCGCGATGACCGGTGACGGCACGAACGACGCCCCCGCCCTGGCGCAGGCCGACGTCGGCGTCGCGATGAACACCGGCACCACCGCTGCGAAGGAGGCCGGCAACATGGTCGACCTCGACTCCGACCCGACGAAGCTCATCGACGTCGTCCGGATCGGCAAGCAGCTGCTCATCACCCGCGGGGCGCTCACCACGTTCTCGATCGCCAACGACGTCGCGAAGTACTTCGCGATCATCCCGGCGATGTTCCAGGCGGCGTTCCCCGGCCTGGCGGCGCTGAACATCATGGGACTGCACAGCCCGTCGTCGGCGATCCTGTCGGCCGTCGTGTTCAACGCGCTCGTCATCGTGGCGCTCATCCCGCTGTCGCTGCGCGGCGTCAAGTACCGCGCAGCCTCGGCGTCGTCCGTCCTCGGACGCAACCTGCTCGTCTACGGGCTCGGCGGCGTCATCGTCCCCTTCATCGGCATCAAGGCGATCGACCTCGTGGTCGGTCTCATCCCGGGGTTCTAGACCATGGCTTCCTCATCACGTTCCTTCTTCCGCTCCACCGGTGTGGCCGTGCGCCTCGCCCTGCTCGCCACCGTCGTGCTCGGCGTTGCCTACCCACTCGCGGTGTGGGGCGTCGGCCAGGCGGCCTTCCACGACCAGGCGAACGGCTCGACGGTCACCGACTCGTCCGGGAAGGTCGTCGGCTCGTCCCTGATCGGGCAGTCCTTCTCCGGGAAGGACGCCGACCGCTGGTTCCAGTCCCGTCCGAGTGCCGCGGGCGAGGACGGCTACGACGCGAACGCCTCGTCCGGCTCGAACCTCGGGCCGAACAACCCAGACCTGCTGAAGAGCATCGAGGAGCGCCGGGCCGCCGTGGCGGAGGCCGACGGGGTCAGCGCTGCCGAGGTGCCCGCCGACGCGGTCACGGCCTCGGGCTCCGGCCTCGACCCCGACATCAGCCCGGAGTACGCGTCGCAGCAGGTGGCCCGGGTGGCCGAGGCCCGCGGACTGTCGACCGACGCCGTCCGGGAGCTCGTCGAGCAGCACACCGAGTCCCGGCAGGCCGGGTTCCTCGGCGAGCCGGTCGTGAACGTCCTCGAGCTGAACCTGGCCCTGGCGAAGGCCTCAGCGTGACGCGTCCGTCACGTCGCCGTCCACGTCGGTCGCCCGCCGAGCCCCACGACCAGGTCGTCGTGCTCGTCGAGCAGCCGGCGGAGGGCGGCGGTGTGACGGTCGCAGGGTCCGGTCGTCCCGGCGAGGTACGCGAGCAACTCGATCGAGTGCGCGGGCGAGCGCTTCGGCAACCTGTCGAGCCGGCGGAGGAGCTCCGGCGGCGACCGGAAGGTCGGCGGTGGCACCCGGAGTCGACGACCCCACAGTCGCACGTGGTGGGCGCAGCAGTTGCGGACGTGGTTCACGTGCAGCAGGGTCGAGCGGAGCGTCGACGTCGGCACGTGGAACCCTGCTGCGATCTCGGCGCGTGGGGTCGGACCGACACCGCTCGCGAGGCGCACGAGATCCCCGAAGCCGAGTTCCTCAGCGAGCATGCCGAAGGGGATGCGCTCGAAGCGGCCGCCCTGCCATGCCGACCGGACGGCAGGCTCGAGCGATCGGTCGAGGACCCGTCGGGCGACTGCGAGGAAGGCAGCGTGGTCGAAGTCGGCGCCGAACGTGCTCGGCGACAGGTACCAGCGCACACCGACGCGTGCCTCGACCGCGAGGTCGAGTCGGCCTCGCAGCGCGATCTCGACCTGCTCCGTCAGCGCCATCGCGACGGATCGGACGGAGCTGTCGAAGGCGTGCGCACGGAGCACCGCATCGTCGGAAGGCGCGAGGTGGTACTCGATGAGCGCTCGTCGGAACTGCGCCGTGCGGTGACGCGACATGCTCACCGGTGTCTGCTGCACGGGGCGGCTCCGAGATCGACTGGTCGTGAGATCTCGGGCGAGCCGGCAGCAACTACAGCGTGGGGAACGAACGTCAGCGAGGAAGTACGCCGCCCCGCGTCCGTGGAGGACGCGGGGCGGGAGGTCCCACCCGGTTTGAGGAAGCCGAAGCTCGAGCCTTGGTGGGTGCGTGTCACCAGAATACCAGTGGGTCGGTGGCGGGGCAACCTCCCGCGCGAGAGGATGAGCACGTGAAGCGCGGGAAACTCCGGGTGCTGCTCGGCGCCGCTCCGGGTGTCGGCAAGACCTACACGATGCTCGAGGAGGGCCACCGCCTCCGCGCCGAGGGCCGGGACGTCGTGGTCGCCGTCGTCGAGACCCACGAGCGTGCCGCCACCGCAGCCCTGGTCGACGGCCTCGAGCTCGTGCCCCGCCGGGTCGTCGAGCACCGCGGCGTCGCGCTCGACGACATGGACCTCGACGCGGTCGTGGCGCGGGCCCCCGACGTCGCCCTCGTCGACGAGCTCGCCCACACGAACGCCCCGGGCAGCCCGAACGAGAAGCGCTGGCAGGACGTCGAGGTGCTCCTCGCCGCCGGCATCAGCGTCATCTCGACGGTGAACATCCAGCACATGCAGTCCCTCGGCGACGTCGTGCGGGAGATCACCGGGACCGTGCAGCGCGAGACCGTCCCCGACGCCGTGGTCCGCGCCGCCGACCAGATCGAGGTCGTCGACCTGTCCCCGGCGTCCCTGCGCGAGCGGCTCTCGGACGGCCTGGTCTACCCGGCCGCCCGCATCGACGCCGCGCTCTCGAACTACTTCCGCCTGGGCAACCTCACCGCACTGCGTGAGATCGCCCTGCTCTGGCTCGCCGACGAGGTCGACGACGCGCTCAAGGCCTACCGCGCCGAGCACGGCATCGACCACCGGTGGGAGACCCGGGAGCGCGTGCTCGTCGCGCTCACCGGCGGCCCCGAGGGCGAGACCCTGCTGCGCCGCGGTGCCCGCATCGCCGCCCGCAGCGCCGGCGGTGAACTGGCAGCCGTCCACGTCACGACGAACGACGGTCTGCGCGAACGGCACCCCGGGGCGCTCGGCAAGCAGCGCACCCTGCTCGAGCAGCTCGGCGGGACGTACCACCAGGTCGTCGGGGACGACGTCCCGTCCACGCTCGTACGGTTCGCGAAGTCGGTCGACGCCACGCAGATCGTGATCGGTGTCAGTCGACGGAGCAGGCTCGCCGCAGCGCTCACCGGTCCGGGCATCGGCAACACGGTGGTCCGCGAGTCGGGCGACATCGACGTGCACGTGGTCACGCACGAGCGCGCCGGCGGCGGGTTCGCCCTGCCGAAGCTCGGTGGCAGCCTGTCCCGCGGGCGGATCGCCGCCGCGTTCGCGGTCTCGCTGCTGCTCGGACCGCTGCTGACCTGGCTGCTGTCGCTCGGCAGCGACCCCGACTCGATCACGGTCGACGTGCTGTCGTACCAGCTGCTCGTGCTCGTCGTCGCGCTGACCGGGGGCATGTGGCCGGCGGTCTTCACCGCGGTGCTGTCCGGGCTGAGCCTCGACTACTTCTTCGTGCAACCCCTCTACATGGTCACCGTCCAGCAGCCGTGGCACCTGGTGGCACTCGTGATGTACGTGATCAGTGCCGTGCTGGTCAGCTTCGTGGTGGACCGGTCCGCCCGTCGCAGCCGTGCGGCACGTCGGGCAGCGGCCGAGTCGGGGCTCCTGGTCGGGATCGCGGGCAGCGTGCTCCGCGGCGACGACGCCCTGCAGGCACTGCTCGACCGCACCCGCGAGGCCTTCGGCTTCACCGGCGTGCGCATCCGGCAGGGCGACGAGGTCCCGGCCACGTCCGGGACGTTCGCCGACGGGCCGGACGCGACCACGAGCCTCCCGTCCGGGGCCGTCCTCGAGTTCTCCGGCGCACCCGACGACCCGACCCAGCGCAGACTGCTGCGCGTCGTCGAGCAGCAGCTCGACGCCGCCGTCGAGCACCGGCGGCTCACCCGCACCGCGGTCGACGCGGAGCGGATCGCCGCCGCCGACCGCGTCCGGAGCGCCATCCTGGCGGCCGTCGGGCACGACGTGCGCCGACCGATCGCGGCGGCCTCCGCCGCCGTGCAGACCCTGCACGCCTCCGACATCCAGCTCTCGCCGTCCGACCGGGAGGCACTGCTCACCACCGCCGACGAGAGCCTCCGTCAGCTGGCGGTCCTGCTGGCAGACCTGCTCGACGTCAGCCGCGTGCAGGCCGGGGTCCTCGCCGTCACCCCGCTGCCCACCGCGCTCGAGACGGTCGTCGCCCCCGCACTCGACGAGCTCGAGCTCGGCCCGGACGACGTCGACCTCGACCTGCCCGCCGACCTGCCGCCCGTCCTCGCCGACCCCGGACTGCTGCAGCGCGTCGTGGTGAACCTGCTCGCCAACGCCAGCCGCTACGCGCCGGAGGGCACGCGCGTCCGCATCGCGGCGAGCGCCTTCGGCGGCGGGGTCGAGCTCCGCGTCGCCGACCGCGGCCCCGGCATCCCCGAGGACCGACGCGACGAGGTGTTCCAGCCCTTCCAGCGGCTCGGCGACACCGACAACGAGACCGGTCTCGGCCTCGGACTGGCGCTCGCGCGCGGCTTCACCGAGGGCATGGGCGGCACGATCGAGGTCGACGACACCCCGGGCGGCGGGCTCACCGTCGTCGTGCGGCTGCCGATCGCCGGACACCTGGGAGTGGATGTCAAGTGAGCACGAAGGTCCTCATCGCCGACGACGACGCGCAGCTCGTCCGGGCGCTGTCCGTCACGCTCGCCGCCCGCGGGTACGACGTCGTCACCGCCCGGGACGGCCGGGCCGCGATCGACGCGGTGATCACCGAGCGCCCGGACATCGTGATGCTCGACCTCGGCATGCCCCGGCTCGACGGCATCGGGGTGCTCGACGGCATCCGCGCCTGGTCGCAGGTGCCCGTGCTCGTGCTCTCCGGCCGGACCGACTCGTCGGACAAGGTCGACGCGCTCGACGCCGGGGCGGACGACTACGTGACGAAGCCGTTCCAGATGGACGAGCTGCTCGCCCGGCTCCGTGCGCTCGGTCGGCGGCAGGCGACGGCGGCGGCGAGCGCGGGCGTGACGCCGACGGTGACGATCGGCGACCTCGTGGTGGACCTCGTCGCCAAGCAGGTCACGCCGCCGACCGGGCCGGCGATCCGGCTCACCCCGACCGAGTGGCGCCTGCTCGAGGTCCTCGTCACCAACCCCGGCCGACTGATGACCCGCGAGATGCTCCTGACCGAGGTGTGGGGTCCGACGCACGGCAACGACTCCGGGTACCTGCGGCTCTACATGGCGCAGCTGCGGCGGAAGCTCGAGCCCGAGCCGTCGCACCCCCGGTTCCTCGTGACGGAGTCGGGCATGGGGTACCGGTTCGACCCGAGCGGGGCGTGACGGGCCGTGTCGGGCGGGTGGCGGGAGGCTGTCGTGTCCGTGTCGTGGTGCTGTCGCCCCCGTCGTTCCTAGGCTCGGCACCATGAACGAGATGCGGATCGCCACCCTCCGACGCGAGCGTGGCTGGACCCAGGAACGCCTGGCCGAGACGAGCGGCGTGGCCGTGCGGACCGTGCAACGACTCGAGGGCGGGAGCGACGCGAGCCTCGAGACCCTGTCCGCGATCGCCCGGGCGCTCGAGGTGCCGGTGCGCGAGCTCTTCGCGCAGGACGACCTCGCGGAGCTTGAGCCGGGTGTGCGCGGGCTCGACGAGCGGACCGAGGCCGCAGCGGCTGCAGCTGCGTCGGAGCAGGCCGCGCGTGACCGGTTCGTCGGCGGGTTCTGGTCGCTGTACTCCGCGATCGGGGTCGCCTTCGGGATCGTCACGGTCCTGCTCCTCGTCCTGCACGTGTGGTCCCCGCTGGTGTTCCTGCTCGTCGGGGCGTACTGGGCGGTCGGGCGGCTGGCCGGACGGTTCCTGCTCGACTCCGTGCTCAGCCCGTGGCTCGACCGGCGTTGGCCGCTGTCGTCGGCGACCGACGTGCCGGTCCGTGCCGCTCGCTGAGCCGACGCCGGTCCGCGTCCCGAGGACAGGACCGGGCGGTACCGTCGAGCCGTGACGATCGCACTGCGCCGGGTGACCGCCGAGGACTGGGACGTCTGGCGCCCCGTCCGCCTCGCCGCCCTCACCGACGCGCCCCAGGCGTTCGGCTCCCGCCTCGAGGACTGGCAGGACGCCCCGGAACACCGGTGGCGGACACGGTTGTCGCTGCCGGGAGCGGTCGACCTGCTCGCGGTCGAGGACGACGTCGTCGTGGGGATGGCGAGCGGGGTCCCCGACGCGGACGACCCCGCGCTGGCCGAACTGATCTCGATGTGGGTCGCGCCGGACGCCCGTGGACGAGGGCTCGTCGCGCTCCTGGTCGACGAGGTCGCCCGCGTGCTCGTCGCGCAGGGGGTCGCGCACCTCGAGCTCTCCGTCGTGCCCGACAACGACCGCGCCCGCCGGGCGTACGAACGCATCGGGTTCACCGCGACGGACACCCCCGGCGACCGGCTCCCGGACGGGCGGCACGAGACCGTGATGCGCCGCGACCTCACCGCCGAGCGCACGCTCCTCGCCTACGAGCGCGGTGCGGACCGCTACACGGAGCGGACCGACGACCACCGCGCGGGGCTCGTCGACGACCTGCTCGCCCTCGTGCCCGAGCGCGCGCACGTCCTGGAACTCGGCTCGGGCCCGGGTCGGGACGCAGACGCCCTCGAGTCGGCGGGGCTGCGTGTCGACCGCACCGACGGCAGCGTCGCGTTCGTCGACCGCCTCCGCGCCGCCGGGCACGACGCCCGGGTGCTCGACGTCCGCCGTGACGGCTGGGGCGGCCCGTACGACGCCGTCTTCGCGAACGCCGTGCTGCTGCACGTCCCGCGGTCGGACACCGGCACGGTGCTCGAGCGTGCCCGACGCGCGGTCCGCCCCGGCGGGGTGCTCGCGGCGACGGTGAAGCGCGGCGACGGCGACGGCCAGGGCGACGGCTGGAGCGACCGGAAGCTCGACGACCCCCGCTGGTTCACCTACTGGGACGAGGACGCCCTCGCCGGTGCCGTCACGGGCGCCGGGTGGGTGGCCGTCGACGTGCGGGAGACCACCCGCCCCGGCGCCGAGGAGCGCTGGTTGACCGTGACGGCCCGTCGGCCCGAGGAGGACGGACCGGACGAGGAGGACCGATCGTGAACCGTGCACTCCGCTGGACCGCCTGGGTCGTCACCGTGGTGGTGCTGCTCGCGGTGGTGTTCCTCGTGTACGCGAACATCGTCATGCAGGGCACCAGGAGCGCTGCACTGCAGGTCTGGCGCGACGACCGCGTGGCCGTGCGCGACGCCGGTGACAGCGTGGTGATGACCCCGACCGGCGCCGACGACGGCAGGGGGATCGTCTTCATCCCGGGCGCGAAGGTCGACCCGTACGCGTACCTGGCGACCTTCCGGCAGGTCGTCGCCTCGGGCACCACCGTCGTCATCACGAAGCCGACGCTCAACCTGGCGTTCTTCGACACCCGCCCGCTGTCGACCTTCGAGGCGCACGCCCCCGGAGTCCGCACCTGGGCGGTCGGCGGCCACTCGCTCGGCGGGGTCCGCGCGTGCCAGCTCGCGCAGGACGCGGACGGGCTGCTGCTGCTCGGCAGCTACTGCGCGAACGACGTCGCCCGCTCGTCCGTCCAGGTCCTCAGCGTCTCCGGCTCCCGTGACGGCCTCTCCACACCGGAGAAGGTCGCCGCCGCCCGCGACGAGCTCCCCTCCACGGCGCGGATGGTCGAGATCGCGGGGGCGAACCACGCCGACTTCGGCGCCTACGGCGACCAGCCCGGCGACCGCTCGGCGACGATCTCGCGCGAGGACGCGCGGGCGCAGATCAGCGCGGCGATCGAGAAATGGGTGCGCACCCTGGGCTGACGCGACCACACGACGGACTGGAGGCTCGGTGCCAGCCGGCACCGAGCCTCCAGGCCGTCAGCTGGTGGCGGGACCGCTCAGTGGATGCGACCCGCCTCGTGGTCGCGTCCGGTCCGGCGGCCCGTCGCGCGGGCGACGAAGTACAGCACCACGCCGACGGCGAGCAGCATCGCGGCGTAGAGCCAGACCTGGCCGCTCTGCTGCGTCAGCAGCAGGATGCAGGACGCCACCCCGAGCACCGGCACCCACGTCCACACGCGGAAGTGATCGTGCTCGACCTTGTCCTTGCGCAGCACCAGCACGGCGACGTTCGTGCTGATGAACACGAAGAGCAGCAGGAGCACGACGGTCTCGGCGAGCGTGCCGACGTCACCGACGAGCGTCAGGAGCATCGCGACGACGGTGGTCGCGACGATGGCGACCCACGGGGTCTTCCGGTTCGGCAGGACCTTCGCGAGCAGGGCGGGCAGGAGCCGCTGCTCCGCCATGCCGTACGTGACGCGGCTCGCCATGATCATGGTGAGGAGCGCGCCGTTCGCGACGGCGACCAGGGCGATGGCACTGAAGACCCAGTCGGGGATCGGCACGCCGGTCGCCGACACGACGGCCAGCAGGGGGCCGCTCGAGTCGGACAGCTCCGAGGCAGGCAGGGCGATCGAGCTCGCGAGCGCGACGAGCACGTAGACGACGCCGGCGGTGGCCAGGGCGCCGAAGAGTGCTCGGGGGTAGACGCGGCGGGGCTCGCGGACCTCCTCCGCGATGTTCGCCGAGGTCTCGAACCCGACGAACGAGTAGTAGGCGACGATCGCGGCGCTCAGGGTCGCGAGTGCGGGGTTCGCCTCGGCGGGGAAGGCGCCGACCCGCGAGACGTCGCCGCCTCCGCCGCCGAGCATGATCGCGACCACGACGATGACCATGACCAGGCCGGAGACCTCGATGATCGTCATGACGACGTTGCTCTTCAGGGAGTCCGAGATGCCGCGGGCGTTCAGGCAGGCGATGAGCGCGAGGAACACGATCGCCGTCGGCACCGGCGGCAGGTCCACGAACGTGCCGAGGTAGTCGCCCGCGAACGCCAGGGACAGGCCGGCGGCGCTCGTGACCCCGGCGGCGAGCATGCTGAAGCCCACGAGGAACGACACGATCGGCGTCTTGTACGCCCGTTCGGCGAACACCGCGGCGCCACCGGCCTTCGGGTACTTCGTCACCAGCTCGGCGTACGAGCCCGCGGTCAGCAGTGCCAGGAGCAGCGCGAGGACCAGCGGTGCCCAGAGCGCGCCACCGACGTCCTTCGACAGGGTGCCCATGAGGGCGTAGATGCCGGCGCCGAGCACGTCGCCGAGGATGAAGAGGAACAGGAGCGGGCCGGTGATCGCCTGCTTGAGCTTCGAGCCCGCGCCGTGTTGCGGGGGAGCGCTGGTGTCGCTGGTCATGGTGGTGCCTTCCGTCGCGCCCACCATCGACGCGGAGTGGTCCGAGCCCTCTCGGAAGGTCCGCTCGGCGCGGTCGACACAGGTTCTCCCGAGCCTGAGCGTCCGGGCCGGGGCGGTCCTAGACTCGATCGGAGCCGAACCGACCACCGAGACCAGAGGAACTCCGATGACGATGCCGGACCGGCGCACGCCCGCACGACTCGCCGACACGCGGGCACTCCTGTTCGACCTGGACGGTGTGCTGACGCCCACCGCCGACGTGCACATGCGCGCGTGGAGCCGCCTGTTCACGCCGTTCCTGGCGGACCGCGGTGTCGCGCCGTACAGCGAGCAGGACTACTTCGACCACATCGACGGCAAGCCGCGCTACGACGGCGTGCGGTCGCTGCTCACGTCCCGGGACATCGAGCTCCCGCAGGGCTCGCCGGACGACGCCCCGGGCAGCGACACCGTGTGCGCGCTCGGCAACCGGAAGAACGCCGAGTTCACGGCCGAGCTGACCGAGCACGGCGTCGAGCCGTACCCGGGTTCGCTCCGGTTCCTCGTCGCCGCGATCGCCGCCGGCATGCAGGTCGCCGTCGTGTCGAGCTCGGCGAACGCGACGCAGGTGCTGCGCACGGCGGGCATCCTCGACCACTTCCCGGTGGTCGTCGACGGGCTCGTCGCGCGCCAGGACGGCCTGGCCGGCAAGCCCGCGCCGGACACCTACCTCGACGCCGCCGGACGCTTCGGGCTCGCCCCGGCCGAGTGCGTCGTCGTCGAGGACGCCACGAGCGGGGTCGAGGCCGGCCGGAACGGCGCCTTCGGGCTCGTCGTCGGCGTCGACCGCGGTGCCGGTGCCGACGCGCTGCGCGAGCACGGGGCCGACGTGGTCGTGCGCGACCTCGCCGAACTCGTCGACCAGCTCCCGGCCCCGCGCACCAGCTAGTCCCCCCACCCGGAACGGCCCCGACGGCGTGGCCAGACCGTCCGACCACCGCACGACTCCTCCCTCCCACGGAGCACACGCCATGAACCCCATCACCTCCGACCCCCTCGACCGCGTCCGCTACCCGGTCGACGAGTGGGCACTCGTCGAGACCGAGTACGCGCCGGACGAGCAGGGCGTCGCGGAGACGAACTTCGCGGTCGGCAACGGCTACCTCGGCCTGCGCGGCAACCTCGACGAGGGCCGCGGCGGCGTGCAGTACGGCACGTACGTCAACGGCTTCCACGAGACCTGGCCGATCCGGCACGCCGAGGACGCCTTCGGCTTCGCCAAGACCGGGCAGACGATCATCAACGCGCCCGACGCCAAGGTCATCCGGCTGTACGTCGACGACGAGCCGCTGGTGCTGGCCGAGGCCGACATCCTCCGGCACACCCGACGCCTCGAGTTCCGCGGCGGGTACCTGTACCGCGAGACCGAGTGGTCGACGCCGTCCGGCAAGCGGGTGCTCATCCGGGCCCGCCGGCTGGTCTCGTTCACCGACCGGCACCTCGCCGTCATCGACTACGAGGTCACCGTGCTGGACGGGGACGCCTCGATCCTGCTGTCGAGCCAGATCCTCAACCGGCAGGACGTGCAGGACGAGTACCACGCGGGCATGCGCGCCGCGGCGAACGCCTTCGATCCCCGCAAGGCCGAGGCGTTCACCGAGCGGGTGCTCGAGCCGAAGCTGAAGCGCAGCACGGGCGGCCGGTCCCTCCTCGGCTACCAGGCGTCGAGCTCGGGCATGACGATCTGCGTCGGGGTCGAGCACCACCTGGAGACCGAGAACTCCTGGGACGAGGCGTCGTCGATCGAGGACGACCTCGCGAAGCACGTCTACCGCGTGCAGGCCCGGGCCGGCGTGCCGATCCGGCTCGTGAAGCACATGGTCTACCACACGTCCCGCGGGGTGCCGGCGCGGGAACTCGCCGATCGCTGCGAGCGGACGCTCGACCGTGCTCGCGCCGAGACGGTCGAGGAGACCTTCGCCAAGCAGCGCGCGTGGATGGACGACTACTGGACGCGCAGCGACGTCGAGATCCCGGGGCAGCCGGCGATCCAGCAGGCGGTCCGGTGGAACCTGTTCATGCTCGCCCAGGCCACCGCCCGCACCGACGGGCACGGCATCGCGGCGAAGGGCGTCACGGGCTCCGGGTACGGCGGTCACTACTTCTGGGACATGGAGATCTACGTCCTGCCGTTCCTGTCGTACACGGCGCCGATCGTCGCGCGGAACGCGTTGCGCTTCCGCTACAACATGCTCGACGCTGCCCGGTCGCGGGCGCGCGAGCTGAACCAGCGCGGAGCGCTCTTCCCGTGGCGGACGATCAACGGCGAGGAATCATCGGCGTACTACGCGGCCGGCACCGCGCAGTACCACATCGACGCGGACATCGCGCATGCGCTCATGCAGTACGTGCGGGCCTCCGGCGACACCGACTTCCTCAAGCGCGGGGCGATCGACATCCTGGTCGAGACCGCCCGCCTGTGGTCCGACCTGGGGTTCTGGCGCTCGAACGGCGACAAGAAGTTCCACATCGACGGCGTCACCGGTCCCGACGAGTACACGACGGTCGTCGACGACAACCTCTACACGAACGTGATGGCACGGGCGAACCTGTGGTTCGCGGTGAACGCCTGCCGGCAGCTCGCGACCGACGACCCCGAGGAGTACGGCCGCATGGTCCGCCGCACCGGGCTGGTCGACGACGAGGTCACCGAGTGGGAGCACGCCGCCGAGTCGATGGAGATCCCCTTCGACCCGCACCGTGGCATCCACCCGCAGGACGCCCAGTTCCTCGACAAGGAACTGTGGGACCTCGAGAACACCCCCGAGTCGAAGCGACCGCTGCTGCTGCACTACCACCCGCTGGTGATCTACCGGTTCCAGGTGCTCAAGCAGGCCGACGTCGTGCTCGCGCTGTTCCTGCAGGGCCACGAGTTCACGGCGGCCGAGAAGCGTCGCGACTTCGACTACTACGACGCCCTGACGACCGGTGACTCGACGCTGTCCGCCGTGGTCCAGTCGATCATGGCGGCCGAGGTCGGGTACCACGACCTGGCGGCGCAGTACTTCCTGACGGCGCTCTACGTCGACCTCGCCGACCTGCACGGCAACACCGCGGACGGCGTGCACATCGCGTCGACGGGCGGCATCTGGGGTGCGCTCGTGAACGGCTTCGGCGGCATGCGCGACCACGGCGGCCGGATGACCTTCAACCCGCGGCTGCCGAAGGACTGGGAGCGCCTGACCTACCGCATCCAGGTGCACGGCTCGCGCGTCCGGATCGACCTCGAAGAGGACACGATGACCTTCACGGTGGAGACCGGCGACGGCTTCACCGCGTGGGTGCACAACCAGCAGTGGGACGTCACCGCGGGGGCGCCGACGGTCGTGCCGCTGGCCCACCACGGCCCGCGGATGAGCGGGCACGCGCCGACCACGAGCGACATCCAGGGGACGCTCCGGGCGGACGGTTCCGTCATCACCGCGTCGATCCCGATGATCTCGCTCGACCGCGGGCTGGACGTCGACGAGACCACCGCCTGACGGTCCGGCCTGGAGGCGCGGTGCGGGTCCGCCCCGTGCCGCGCCTCCTCCTGTTCCGCCTGCACGCGCGTCCGCTTCCGCCTGCACGCGTGTCCAGCAGGAGGCGGGCAGCGTGGTCGTCCGTGCCCCCGGGCCGACGGCGTCTCCTGCGGCACGAGCAGTGCATCGAGAGGAGACACACATGGACAAGCGGTTCGAGGGCAAGGTCGCGATCGTCACCGGAGCCGGGTCCGGCATCGGTGAGGCGACCGCGCGGGCGTTCGTCGACGAGGGCGCGGACGTGCTGCTCGTCGACAGCGTCGAGGACAAGGTCCGTGCCGTCGCCGACAGCCTGCCGACCGGCCGTGCGGTTGCGCTGCAGGCGGACGTGGCCGACCCGGCCGCGTGGGAGACGATCGTGTCCGACGCGGTGGACCGGTGGGACCGCATCGACGTGCTCGTGAACAACGCCGGCACGTTCACCTCGGGTGACATCACCGACATCGAGCCGGACGAGTGGCACCGGGTCATCGAGACGGACCTGTCGAGCGTGTTCTACGGCACGCGGGCAGCGCTGCCGTTCCTGCGGGAGACGACGGGGTCGATCGTGAACACGTCGTCCGTGTCGGGCATGGACGCGGACTGGCGGATGAGCCCGTACAACGCCGCGAAGGGCGGGGTCTCGAACTTCACGAAGGCCGCCGCGCTCGACAACGGGCAGTTCGGCGTCCGCGTGAACGCCGTCGCGCCCGGGCTCATCTGGACGGACATGACCCAGCAGCAGGCCGAGGACGAGGAGCTCCAGCACGAGTTCGCGGAGCGCGTCTCGCTCGGTCGCGGTGGGCGTTCGGAGGAGGTCGCCGCCGCGGTGCTGTTCCTGGCCAGCGACGCGGCGTCCTACATCACGGGTGCGGTGCTGCCGGTCGACGGTGGGACGACCGCGAGCAACGGGCAGCCGGCGCAGTCCTGACGCCCCTCGCGCAGCTCAGAGCAGCTTGCGCAGGGTGTTCGTGTTGCGGGTCGTCGTCGAGCGCTTGAAGCGTGCGGCGGCGGCCCGCTTCGCGAACGCGGTGTCGGTGCTCGACCCCTTGGGGCAGGACCAGTAGACGACACCGTCCCCTCGGGTCACGCGCTCGACGGCGTCGTCGGTGTCGAGGTCGGCGACCAGGTCGGCGAGTGCGGTGTCGTCGGAACCGAAGACGACGTAGTCGTGACGATCCGGAGCGGAGTCGAAGGGGAAGGTGTCGACGACCGCGGCGAGGCGGTCGTGCGGCACGAGGACGATCCAGGCGTCGTACCCGAACCGGTCCCGCAGGCCCTGCTCGATCCTGGTCTTCACGTCCGCCCCGTCGCCCGGCGCGCTGAACACGACGTTGCCCGAGGCGAGGACCGTCCGCACGTCGGCGTACCCGAGGTCCGCGAACAGCGACGCCAGGTCGGCGTTCCGGATCGTGATCCCGTTGACGTTCACCCCGCGCAGCAGCGCGACCCACCTGGCCATGTCGGAACCGTAGCCTGCTCGGCGGCGGTGGGGCGAGCCTCCCGGCCGATCCGCGACGACCATTGCGCAAGGGGCGTTGCGCAAGAAGTCTTGTGCATCTATGGTCGAGCCATGGACGTGCAGCGACTCGACGACGCGGCGCAGATGCGCGCGCTCTCCCACCCCACCCGGCTGCGGCTCGTCGGGCTGCTGCGGACCGGTGGCCCGCAGACCGCGGCGATGCTCGGCGACCAGGTCGACGAGGCGCCGGGGACGATCAGCTACCACTGCAAGCGCCTGGCCGACGCCGGCTTCATCGAGCCGGCACCCGAGCTCGGCACCGACCGACGGGAGCGCTGGTGGCGGGCGGTCGCGCAGCACACGTCGTGGGACCTCGCGGACGGCTTCGACGACCCCGACCGGATGGTCGCCGGCACCGCGCTCGACCGGACCGTCGCGCAGGCGTACGCCGACGAGTACACGGCGTTCCTCGACCACGTCCCGGCCTTCGGGCGCGAGTGGGTCGCGGCGTCGAACAGCGGCGACCGGA
Source organism: Curtobacterium oceanosedimentum (assembly GCF_040545555.1). NCBI lineage: Bacteria > Bacillati > Actinomycetota > Actinomycetes > Micrococcales > Microbacteriaceae > Curtobacterium > Curtobacterium oceanosedimentum. The sequence goes on along the minus strand of NZ_JBEPMD010000002.1, from coordinate 294,076 downwards.
CCCTCCGGCTGACGGTCGACGAGCTCCGTGCCCTCGGGTCGGAGCTGCAGGGCGTCCTCGACCGGTGGGAGGCGCGGAGCGCCGAGCACGAACCCGGCGACGGTTCCGAGCGGGTCACCGCGGTCGTCCAGAGCTACCGCTCGGCGCGCCCGTGAACGCGCACTGGCGGCTGCGGTCCCTGCTCGCGGTGCAGGTCGTCTCGCGGACGGGCAACGTCGCGACGACGATCGCGGTGCCGTTCGTGGTGCTCTCGCGCGGCGGGTCGGCGACGGACGTCGGCATCGCGGCCTTCGCGGCGACGGTCCCGATCGTGCTCGGCGGAGCCTTCGGCGGCGTGCTCGTCGAGCGCTTCGGCTTCGTCCGGTCGAGCGTGGCGTCCGACCTGGTCAGCGCCGCGACGCTCGTCGCGATCCCGCTCCTGGCGTGGACCGTCGGGCTGCCGGCCTGGGCGCTGCTCGTGCTCGTGTTCCTCGGCGGCCTGTTCGACACCCCGGGGGAGTCCGGCCGGCGGGTGCTCCTGCCGGGACTCGCGACGGCGGCGGGGATCCCGCTCGAACGCGCCGTCGGGCACTTCGAGGCGTCGGTCCGCTTCTCGGTGCTGCTCGGTGCCCCCGCGGCGGGACTGCTCGTGGGCGCCGTCGGGCCGTTGCCCGCACTGGCCGTGACCGCCGCCGTGTTCGGGGCGGCAGCGGTGCTCGCTGCCCTCACGCTGCGGGGCGTGACGGTGCACCCGGAACCGGACGCAGTGCCAGCCGAGGCGTCGGCCGGGTACTGGCGCGACCTCGGCGCCGGCCTGCGCTTCTGCGTGCGCGACCCGCTCTTCCGGCTCGTCATCGCGCTCGTCCTCGTGACGAACCTGCTCGACGCGGCGCGCTCGACTGCGCTGCTCCCGCTCTACGCCGACCGGGTGCTCGACGGCGCGCAGTCGCTCGGGATCGTCAGCGGGACCTTCGGCGGTGCGGCGTTCCTCGGGTCGCTCGCGTTCGGCTACGTGGCGCACCGGGTACCCCGACGGATCACGTTCGTGGTGTGCTTCGTGCTGGCCGGGGGACCGTCGCTCGTGGTGCCGGCGCTCGGTCTCGGGCTGCCGTGGGTGCTCGGCGCGTGCGTGCTGTCCGGCTTCGCGGCGGGCGCGCTCAACCCGATCCTCGGAGCCGTCGAGCTCGAGCGCATCCCGTCGCACATGCGGGCCCGCGTGTTCGGGCTCCTGTCCGCTGGGTCGTGGGCGGGCATCCCGCTCGGCGGACTCTTCGGCGGCATCGCGGCGGACGGCATCGGGGTGACGGGGACGTTCGGGATCGTGGCGGTGGTCTACACGGTCGTCACGCTGTCGCCGTTGCTCGGCGGGTCGTGGCGGCTCATGGAGCGGCGGACGGCTGCCGCCGACACGCCTGCGACGCGGCCGACGGTGCCGGTGCCGTAGCCCGGCGGGGTCGTCGTCACGCCGCACCACCGGAAGCACGTCGCGCCACGGAGTTTCCTGGCGCGACGTGCTTCTCGTTGTGCGCGAGCGGGTCGAACACGAGCATGACCGCACCAAACGAACGACGAAGTAGCGGTCCCGCACTTGCTCGGAGCGACCCGAGCAACGCTCCGGTAGACGAGGAGCATGACGGACGAGCGCAACGCAGACGGCCAGGCAGCCGACGGACAGGGACCGGACGACGCACACGTGGTGCCCGAGGGGGTGTCCGAGGCGACGGTCGAGGCCCTCGGCACGCTGTCGGCCGCGCTCGAGGTGCTCGAGCACGCGCGTGGCCTGCTGTACGGGTTCCACCGGCTGACGGGGACCGCTGACCTCAACCTCGGCGAGGCCGTCGAGCAGCTCCGGAAGGCCGGGCACACCGAACTCGCCGAGCGGATCGACACCGAGCTGGTCGGGCGCAACGTCATCGACGGGCGCTGGACGTTCCAGATCGTCGAGGACTACGACGACAACTACTACGCCCTCGCCAAGGAGCTCGAGCAGACCGCGCGCGACCAGCTCGTCGGGGGCAAGCGCCACCTGTACGAGGCGAGCATGAAGGAGGACCGGCGCACCCCGGGCCGACGCCGCCACGAGGCCAAGCCGGCCGACCTGCGGGACTGACCCAGCGCCTCCCGGCCGGAGGAGCCGGACGCGCTCTCGCGAAACGCAACGTGGGCGGCCCCTCGCAGCGGAATGTCGCTGCGAAGAACCGCCCACGTTGCGTCTTGCGGAAAGCGGCGGACGCGCTACCCGACGCCGAGCAGCGCCTCGAGCGGCCCGCGCGCGAAGTACAGCAGGAAGCCCGCGGCGACGACGTAGAGGAGCCACGAGACCTCGCGGCCGCGGCCGGACAGCAGCTTGATGAGCACCCAGCTGATGAAGCCGGCGCCGATGCCGTTCGCGATCGAGTAGGTCAGCGGCATCACGACGATCGTCAGGAACGCCGGCAGTGCCGAGCCGAAATCCGTCCAGGAGATGTCCGCGACCTGCGCGACCATGAGGGCACCGACGACGACGAGTCCGGCGGCAGCGACCTCGAGCGGGACGACCTGGGTGAGCGGCGTGAGGAACATCGACGCCAGGAACAGCAGACCGGTCACGACCGAGGCCATGCCCGTGCGGGCGCCCTCGCCGATGCCCGACGCGGAGTCGATGAAGACGGTGTTCGACGACACCGAGGCACCGCCACCGGCGATGGCACCGACACCCTCGACGACGAGCGCCGACTTCAGGCGGGGGAAGGTGCCGTCGGGCTTCGCGACACCGGCGGCCTTCGCGAGACCGGTCATCGTGCCCATCGCGTCGAAGAAGTTCGTGAAGACCAGGGTGAAGACGAGCATCGACGCGGCGACCGGGCCGATGCGGGTGAAGGCACCGAAGACGTCGGCGTGCCCGACGAGCGACAGGTCCGGCAGGGCGAAGAGGGCGTTCGGCAGGCCGGGGGCGTTGAGGTTCCAGCCGGTGGGGGAGTCGACCGAGGTCGGGACCGTGAAGATCGCCTGCAGGATGATCGCGACGACCGTCGTGCCGACGATGCCGATGAGCAGCGCGCCCTTGACCTTGCGGGCCATGAGCGTCCCGATGACGACCAGGCCGATCAGGAACACGATCGTCGGCAGGGCCGCGACGGAGCCGTCCTCACCGAGCTGCAGCGGCGGCGAGGCGTTCTTCGTGGTGCGGACGAACCCCGAGTCGACCAGACCGATGAACGCGATGAACAGACCGATGCCGACGGTGATCGCGGCCTTGAGCTGCGCGGGCACGGCCGTGAAGATCATCGTCCGGATGCCGGTCAGCGCCAGGATCACGATCACCACGCCGTTGATGACGACGAGGCCCATCGCCTCGGCCCAGGTGACCTGGTGCACGACGCTCACGGCGAGGAACGAGTTGATCCCGAGGCCTGCGGCGATGCCGAACGGCAGGTTCGCGACGAGGCCCATCGCGATCGTCATCACACCGGCGACGAGGCCGGTCGCGGCGGCGACCTGCGCGTTCTGCAACCAGCCGCCGAGGACGTCCTGCGGGGCCTGGTCCTGGCTGAACCCACCGAGGATCAGCGGGTTGAGGATGACGATGTACGCCATCGTCACGAAGGAGACGAGACCACCACGGATCTCTCGGGGGATGCTCGATCCGCGTTGCGTGATCGAGAAGAAGTGGTCGAGGCCGGATGCGAAGCGGTTCCGGGGCGGGGTGTCGGTCTGCTGGGCGCTCACCGAACGAGTTTACAGAACGCTGGGAGCACGGCGCGTCGCCCTGGCTCGCCCGTGCTGACGGACGGGAGGCGCGACCCGCCACCGCGGAGTACGGTGCGTCCGGCAGGCGGCCGCGTTCTGCGGCCATCCGACGGTGTTGGATGAGTGCGTGAACGAACGTCTGGACCGCGCGCGGGTCGAAGCCGCCGTGCGTGAGCTCCTCCTCGCCGTCGGCGACGACCCCGACCGCCCCGAGCTCGAACGGACCCCGGCACGCGTCGCGGACTCGTACGCCGAGTTCTTCGCCGGCATGGGGGTCGACGCCACCGCGATCGCACGCTCCGGCGCCGTGCACTCCGAGGACGGTGAGCGCGGGCAGCTCGTGGTCGTGCGGGACGTCCGCTTCCGCTCGATGTGCGAGCACCACCTGCTGCCCTTCATCGGGGTCGCGCACCTGGCCTACGCGCCCGGGGAGCAGCTCATCGGGCTCGGGACCCTGTCCCGTGTGCTCGACGCCGTGGCCTCGCGGCCGCAGCTGCAGGAGCGGCTCGGCGAGCAGGTCGCCGCAGCCGTCACCGAGGGGCTCGACGCCGACGGCGTGCTCGTCGTGCTCGACGCCACGCACCAGTGCGTGACCGCCCGCGGCGAACGGCAGTCGGGCTCGTCGACGGTGACCGTCGCGGCGACCGGCTCCCTGGCCGACGCGGCGGGGCGGGCCGAGGCGATCGCGCTCATCGGTGCCGGTGCCGGTGCCGGTGCCGACCACGGGGCGGACGCATGACGAGCGAGCAGCCGACCACGGGCCTCCAGGCCGTGTCACCCGCACCCGGCTGGATCGTGCCCGACCTGCGCGACCCGGTCCGCACGATCGGGCGTCGCACCTTCGACTTCGATCGCCGCATCGCCGTGATGGCGATCGTGAACCGCACGCCCGACTCGTTCCACGACAAGGGTGCGACCTTCGCGCTCGACCGGGCCGTCGAGGCCGCCGTCCGCGCTGCCGACCAGGGCGCCGACTGGGTCGACATCGGCGGAGTGAAGTTCGCGCCGGGGCCGGAGCTGTCCGCGGAGGACGAGATCGACCGGGTGCTGCCGGTCGTGTCCCAGCTCGCCGAGCAGTCCGACGTCGTCATCTCGGTCGACACGTTCCGGCCCGAGGTCGCGGCGGCGACGATCGCCGCCGGTGCCAGCGTCGTCAACGACACCACCGGGCTGTCCGACCCGCGGATGGCCTCCGTGGTCGCGGACTCCGAGGCGACCATCGTCATCACGCACTCGACCGCGCCGCCGCGCCAGGAGCTGCCGACGCCCCCGACGTACGACGACGTGACCGTCTCGGTCGTGGACTTCCTGCGCGAACGGGTCGACCGAGCGCTCGCCGCGGGCATCCCCGAGTCGCGGATCATCGTCGACCCCGGGCACGACCTCAACAAGAACACCGTGCACACGCTCGAGCTCACCCGGCGTCTGCCCGAGGTCGTCGCGCTCGGCTTCCCGGTGCTCGCAGCGGTGTCGAACAAGGACTTCGTGGGGGAGTCCCTCGGACGTCCGCGCGGTGCTCGCTTGTCGGGGTCGCTCGCCGCGGCCACGGTCAGCGCGATGCTCGGCGCCCGGGTCGTCCGCATGCACGACGTCGTCGAGAGCGTCGACGCCATGCGCATGGTCGAGGCGGTCCTCGGCTGGCGCGAACCCGTGGAAGCGAGGCACAACACGTGAACAGCCCCTCCCTGCCGACGTCGATCGCGGACCTGTCCGACGACGACCTGCTCGACCTGTACACCGCGGACGTGCCCGAGGGGTCCTGGCTGCGGGTGAACTTCGTCGCGACGCTCGACGGTTCGGCATCCGCGTCGGGTCGCACCGCCTCGCTCGGCGGCGACGACGACCTGCGGGTCTTCGACCTGCTCCGACGGGTCGCCGACGTGGTGCTCGTCGCCGCGGGCACCGTGCGCGACGAGGAGTACGGGCCGATGGTGCTGCACGACGAGGACGTGGCGTGGCGCCGGGAGCACGGGATGTCCGACCACCCGGTGTTCGCGATCGTCACGAACTCCGGGTCGATGGACGCGGGGTCGCGGGTGTTCACCGAGGCACCGGTGCGGCCGATCGTGCTGACGTCCGGGTCCGGGGCGTCGTCCTCGTCGGGGCGGGCTCTCGCGGACGTCGCCGACGTGGTGGAGTGCGGCTCCGCTTCTGTCGACGTCGGTGCGGTGCGCTCGGCGCTCGCGTCGCGTGGGCTCGACCGCATCCACTGCGAAGGTGGTCCGTCGTTCCTCGGGGCGCTCGTGGCGGCCGACGCGGTGGACGAGCTGACGCTGACGGTCGACCCGACGCTCGAGGGCGGGGAGGGGCCCCGGATCGCGACCGGGTCCTCGCCGGAGCTGCGGCGCATGCGGCCCGCGCACGTGCTGCTCGGCGACGGGGGCGTGCTGTTGACGAGGTGGGTGCGCGACCGTGACGAACGGTGACGAACACCGGTACTGAAACGTCACATGTCAGTAGGCTCGTGGCATGGTTGCGATCTCCTTCTCCCCGCCCCTGACCGGCCGGCCACTCGTCGCAACGGGAGCCGTCCTCGTCGCCCTCGTCAGCGGCCTCGTGACTGCGCCCGACCCAGCGGCCGCTGCCCCGGGGTCCTCGACGACCTCGACCGAGCGGGGCATCCGGGACCTCGTCGAGCAGGCGCAGTCCTGGGATGCGCTCTCCGACAGCGAGACCACGGCGGCGGTGGCGGTCTGGTCCGGTTCGGGACGGACGTCCTCGAGCGGACTCCCCCTCGACCTCGCACGAGCGCAGGCCTTCGTGACGGTCGACGGGACGGTCCTCCGGCTGCCCTTCGCCGAGGGTGCGGACGTGTTGCCCGAGTCCAGCGTCACGGCCGTCCTCGACGGCGGGCGCGTCAGGACCTGGAGCGAGCTGGTCCTGACGCCGAAGACGGCCGACTCGGGTCGCCTGCAGACCTGGATCAACGGGATCGCCGGTCTCGATCGTGACGTCACAGCCCAACCGGCGGCGCGCTCGACCTGGTGGAGCCGGTTCTCGTCGTGCCTGAACAGTGCCGGGGTCGCAGCACGGGCCATCACGGCCCTCACCATCGCGTGTTCTGCAGCGTGCCTGGTCACGGCGGGTGTCGGCTGCATCGCCTGCATCACTGCTGCCGGCGCGGCGACCAGCGGGACGATCTCCTTCTGCGCCGGGAAGGCGAGCCGAGGGTGAATCGCCGATCGACCCGGCGCGGCTCGATCGCCGCTGCCGTGCTCTGTGGTTGCGCTGCGGTCGTCATGGTGGGCGGCCGCATGGTCCCCGCGCTCCGAGAGGTCCAGGCGGTGGTGTGGATCACGACCCTGGCGCTGATCGTCGCTGCGGGTGCGGTGATCATCCGGAACCGGCGATCGGGTGACCGGTAGCGGCTAGGGTCGGACGCGTGATCGACGTCGTGGTGTCCGGGGTGCTGTTCGACATGGACGGGACGCTCGTCGACTCGACCGCCGTGGTCGAGGACGCCTGGAGCCGCTTCGGGGCGGAGCACGGCATCGATCCCGCCGAGATCCTCGGCTTCTCGCACGGCCGCCAGACGATCGACACCGTGCAGCGCTTCCTGCCGCACCTGTCCCCGGACGAGCAGCGGGCCATCGTCGAGACGATGATCGCCGCCGAGATCGGGTACACCGAGGGCATCGTCGAGGTGCCGGGAGCGGCGGCGTTCGTGCGCCGCCTGCTCGACGCCGGCGTGCCCGTCGCCCTCGTCACGAGTGCTCCGCGGGCGCTCGCGGTGGAGCGGATGACCGCCGCGGGCGTCCCCGTGCCCGAGGCGCTCGTGCCGTCCGAGGACGCCGAGCGGAGCAAGCCGCACCCCGAGGGCTACCTGCGCGGCGCCGCCCTGCTCGGGGTGCCCGCCGAGCGCTGCCTGGCGTTCGAGGACGCTCCCGCCGGTGTCGAGGCCGCCGTCGCCTCCGGGGCGACGACCGTCGTCGTCGGGGCGCTCGAGGGACCGGTCACCGAGGGCCTGCCGCGCATCGCGGGGTACGACGGCATCGAGGTCGTCCGCGAAGGGTCCGCTTTCCGCATCCGGGGCTGAACGTCGGCTCCGGACTGCGAACGTCCCCAGGGCGAGCGGACGACCGTGGTCGTCGCGCCGGGAGACCCCCGGCAGCGGAAGGAGCGACCATGGCAGCCCTCGACGGCAAGAAGATCCTCGTCATCGCGACGAACTACGGCGTGGAGCAGGACGAGATCGTCGTCCCCACCGACCAGCTCCGCGAGCGCGGTGCCGACGTCACGGTGGCGGCGCAGGAGTCCGGTTCGATCGAGACCCTCGTCGGCGACAAGGACCCGGGCAAGTCGGTGTCCGTCGACACCACCATCGGCAGTGTCAGCGGTGCAGGCGACTACGACGCACTGGTCGTCCCCGGTGGCACCATCAACGCCGACACCATCCGCCAGGACTCGGACGCGGTCGCACTCGTGAAGGCCTTCGCCGAGGCGGGCAAGCCCGTCGCCGCGATCTGCCACGGCCCGTGGACCCTCATCGAGGCCGGTGTGCTGCAGGGCAAGACCATCACCTCGTTCCCCTCGCTGCAGACCGACGTGCGCAACGCCGGCGCCGAGTGGGTCGACCAGGAGGTCCAGGTCGACGGCGGCCTGATCACGTCGCGCAACCCCGACGACCTGCCCGCCTTCGTCGACGCGATCGAGCAGGCACTCACCGCCTGACCCCGCTCGCACCACACAACCTGGGCGGTACGTCGCAGCGCTCCATCGCTGCGAGGTGCCGCCCACGTTGCGTTCCGCGGGACGGGCGGAACGGGCGGGACGGGGCCGACGCCGTCAGAGTGCGACCGGCCGTGCCGTGCGGAGCACCGCGGGGCCGAGGGTGAGCACACCGTCGGACTCCGGGTCGCAGCGCACCCCGCCGCGTCCCCGCATCGCCCGGAAGGCACCCGGTGCCACCTCGTGGTCCATCCACGCGCACGGGTTCGCCGGCCGGTACCCCCGGAAGCGCACCGGGCCGCCGGAGCCCGGGCTCTCGAGCGAGAACGGCTCGCCCCGGAGCGCCTCGACGTCGGCGCCGCGCAGGTACACGTTCCGCCGGGTCGCCGCGGGGTCGATCGCAGCGCCCACCGCTTCGCCCACGGCGTCGAGTCCCTCGAGCCCGATCACGGTCACGGTGGCGTGGACGTGCGCCCGTGCGGCGAAGTAGCGGTCCCCCACGATGCCGAGCCCCGCCCGGAGGTCGATCCGGTCGCGCAGCTCCGGACCCTCGGCGGGCAGCGCACCGTCCGCCGGACGCCCCTCGTACCGGTGGCGCGGGGAGACGAGCAGCATCGCGACCTCGACGTCGGTGCGGAAGGGCAGGTCGCCGGGGCCGGCCACGGGGTCGACGGAGGGCACGGCGCCCACGGTAGTCGCGCCTCCCGGCCGGCCCCGCCGCCCCCACTGCCGTGTCCGATTCCCGCCAGTGACCGTCGGGGGTGCGTGCCAGGCTGACGGCGTGACGATCCCCGCACCACACACGGAGCCGCAGCCCGACGCGCAGCCCGCAGAGCTGCACGCCGAGCGTCACCGCGCCGTCGCCTCCCGCGACGCGCGGTTCGACGGCCAGTTCGTCACCGCCGTGCACTCCACCGGCATCTACTGCCGCCCGAGCTGCCCCGCCCGGACCCCGCGCGCCGAGGGCGTCACCTTCTACCGCACCAGCGCCGCCGCGCACCTCGCCGGCTTCCGCGCCTGCAAGCGCTGTCTGCCCGAGGCGACGCCGGGCAGCCCGGAGTGGGACCTCCGCGAGGACGTCGCCGGCCGCGCCGTCCGCCTCGTCCTCGACGGCGTCGTCGAACGCGATGGGGTGCCCGGCCTCGCCGCCCGAGTCGGCTACTCCGAGCGGCAGCTGAACCGCATCCTGACCGAGGAGCTCGGGGCCGGACCGAAGGCCCTCAGCCGGGCGCACCGTGCGCAGACCGCGCGGACGCTGCTGACCTCGTCGGACCTGCCGGTGGCCGACGTGGCGTTCGCGTCCGGGTTCTCGAGCGTGCGGCAGTTCAACGACACCGTCCGCGAGGTCTTCGCCCTCACCCCCTCCGAGCTCCGCGCCCGCCGGGCGGACGGCTCGGCGACGGCCGACGACGGCTGGCTGCACGTGCACCTCCCGGCCCGTCCGCCGTTCGACCTGCAGGGCCTGCTCGACTGGCACGCGCTCCACGCGCTGCCGGGGCTGGAGCACGTGGAGCGGGACGCCTCGGGCCGCGTCACTGCCTACGGTCGCTTCGTCACCCTGCCGGGAGGCCCGGCCCGCTTCACCGCATCGGCCCCCGCCACCGACCGGGCCGGCCGGGGCGCGGGGCGCGTCGGGGTCGCCCTGCGGGTCCGGCTCACGACGCTCTCCGACCTGCCGACCCTGGTGGCGCGGGTGCGGGCCCTGTTCGACCTCGACGCCGACCCCGAGGCGGTCGACGCCGTCCTCGCCGCGGACCCGGTGCTCGCCCCGGCGGTGGCGCGGGTCCCGGGCATCCGCCTGCCCGGTGCCGTGGACGCGCACGAGATCGTCGTCCGCACCCTGATCGGGCAGCAGGTCTCCGTGGCCGCTGCCCGCACCGCGCAGACCCGGCTCGTGGCGGCACTGGGGGAGCCCGTCGACCCCGGCCTGGCCGAGGGCGGGCTGCTGTTCCCGACCGCCGCGTCGATCGCGGCCCGCGGGCACGAGGTCCTGCGGGGACCTGCAGCGCGGGTGGACACGATCCTGCGCGTCGCCGTGGCGCTCGCCGAGGGGTCGCTCGTCGTCGACGCGGGACAGTCCCTCGCGGAGCTGCGCGCCGGGCTCCTGGCGGTGAAGGGCATCGGACCCTGGACGGCCGACTACGTGGCCCTCCGGGTCCGACACCACCCGGACGTGTTCCTGCACAGCGACCTCGCCGTGCGGAACGGTGCACAGGAACTCGGACTGCCCGGTGCCGCCCGCGAGCTGTCCCTACGGTCGGAGCAGGTGGCGCCGTGGCGGAGCTACCTGACGATGCACTGCTGGCGTCCGATCGTCGACCGCGCGAGCGCGGCGGCGGAGGCGGCCGCCGCGACGGACCACCAGGAGGAGACCCCATGACCGACCCCACGACGACCGGACCCGACGTGGTCGCATCCGACGCGACCGCGACCGCGACCGCGACCGCGACCGCCCCCGGAGTGTCCGGACCCGGGCTGCCCGAGCCCGCTGCGACCATCCAGACGCTCGACACCCCCGACGGCCCGTTCACCGTGCTCGAGGACGCCGAGGGTCACGTGCTCGCGTCGGGGTGGACCGACGACTCCGCCCGGCTGCTCGCGCGGCTGGCCGATCGGCACCGCCCCCGTCGGCTGACCGACGGCCGGGTGCGCGCTGCCGAGGCGGTCGAGGCCTTCTACGCGGGCGAGGTCGAGGCGGCGATGCGGGTCCCGGTCCGCCAGCACGGCACCGAACTCTTCACGGAGGGCTGGCGGCAGCTCCGCGCGATCCCGGCCGGCACCGTCCTGACGTACACCGAGCTCGCGGCGGCCATGGGGCGACCGGAGGCCGTCCGCGCGGCAGCGAGCGTCTGCGCCCGCAACGCCCCGGCGCTGTTCGTGCCCTGTCACCGGGTGCTGCGGTCCGACGGGACGCTCGGCGGCTTCGCCTGGGGCCTCGACGTCAAGCGATCCCTGCTGGAGCGTGAGTCGGTCGGTGTGACCGCACTGGTCTGAGTCGGTCCGGCAACCCGCACCGAGCCGGGCTGTCCGAGCAGGTTGCACAGGGAACGTGGAGCGCTCCCCCTGGTTGCGGGTGGTGACGCTCACGGCCCGGACTGTCATGCTCTGGGTACCGACCCGCACGGTCCGTCCGCAGGACCCGGCGCAGCGCCGTCGCCCACCTCGGAAGGACCCATGCCCGCCGACCAGCACGCTCCGCCCGGACAGCCGCCCCGGCGGTCACCCGAGCGTCCACCCGGAGGTCCCGGGCACGACCCCGGGCACGATCCCGGGCACGATCTCGGGCGCGACCCAGGGCACGTCGACCGCACGGTCGTGTCCGCGGACGGCACGGTGCTCGCGGTCGCCGAGAGCGGCTCCGGGCCCGCCCTGGTGCTGGTCGGCGGCGCGTGGGACCACCACGGCAGCCCGGCGACCGACCGGATCGTCGCCGCGCTCCACGACCGCTACCGGGTCGTCACGTACGACCGACGTGGTCGGGGCGCGAGCGGGGACACGGCACCGTGGTCGGTCCAGCGCGAGGTCGAGGACCTGGCCGCGGTCACGGCCTCGGTCGGTGGCCCGGTCGACGCCGTGGGGTGGTGCGTCGGTGCCGGCGTGGTGCTGCGTGGCCTCGCAACCGGCGTGCCGTTCGGTCGCGCGGTGCTCTGGGAGCCGCCGTACCGCGCCTCGGTCGACCCGCAGGGCGACGACGTGCTGTTCGCGGACTTCCTCGACGGACACGTCGCAGCCGGACGCCGCGCCCAGGCGGTGCGGGCGTTCCTGTCGCGGGTGCTCGGCGTCCCGATCCCGCACATCACGGCGGCCCGTCTCAAGCCCGGCCTCTGGCGGTCGCTCCTGGCCGATGCCCACGTGCTCGCCCGGGACGTCCGGGTGCTCAACGGCCTCTCCGTGCCCGAGCGGGTGGCCGCATCGGTCGGCGTGCCGGTGCTCGTGGCCTCCGGCGACCGCGGAGCGGAGTGGATGCGGCAGGCCTCGGTCGCACTCGCCGAGGCGGTGCCCGGTGCGCGGCACCTCGTCGTCCCGGGTCAGGGGCACGTACCGGAGCCCAGCGTGCTCCGTCACCTGGTCGACCGGTTCGTCGGGCTCCCGGCGCCCGAGTGACCCGACCGCCCGAGCCCCGATTCCCGAGCGGACTGGCGGGCAGCGCGCATGCGAGAGGATGAGGACGTGACTGCTCCCCGCCTCGGCCTGCTGCTCGACGTCGACGGACCCATCGCCAGCCCCGTGACCCGCACGATCGCGATCCCCTCGATCGTGGCCGACCTCGTCGCGCTCGCCGCCGAGGGCGTCCCGATCGTCTTCAACACGGGCCGCAGCGACGCGTTCATCCGCGAGCAGGTCGTCGGTCCGCTCGTCGCCGGAGGGCTCGCCGAGGGTGGCCGTGTCCACGCGGTGTGCGAGAAGGGTGCCGTCTGGTGCTCGATCGGCCCGCAGTACGACGGCGGGATGAGCGACCTGGTGATCGCCGAGGACCTCGCGCTCCCGCGGGACTTCGCCGACGAGATGCGCGACCTGGTCCGTGACGAGTACGCCGACCTGGTGTTCTTCGACGAGACGAAGCACGCGATGGTGTCGATCGAGCAGCGCGTGGAGGTGTCGAACGCCGCGTACCTCGCCCGCCAGGCCGAGTTCGACGCGAAGGCGATGGCGGCGCTCGAGCGGCGCGGGCTCGGTGTCCGCCGGCTCGACGACGTCCGGCCCGACGCCGACGGTGCCGTGCAGTGGCGGGTCGACCCGACGATCATCTCCACCGACGTCGAGTCGGACCGGTCCGGGAAGGACATGGGGGCCGAGCGTGCCCTCGAGCTGCTCGCGCAGGACGGGGAGCTCCCGGTGACCTGGCGGACCGTCGGCGACTCCCGGAGCGACTACGCGATGGCTGACTGGCTGCACGCCAACGGGCACGACGTCGCGCACGTGGACGTCCGGCCGTCGGACGGGGTGCCGGCGACGCCGTACCCGGTGCTCACCGCTCCCGACGGGATCATCCACGACGAGGCGGGCGCGCGCTTCCTGGCCGACTGGCGCCACGGGGCCTGACCCGCACCGCTGCGCGGGCGACGACCGGGGCGGACGGACACCGTGCCTCCCGTCCGGACGGCTGGTGCTGCTGGGACGCACGACGGGGCGGCGCCGTTTGCGAGCCGGGGTGGTACACCAGTACCCTCACGGGGTCCACCGCCAGCCGTTTGACGGGAACCCCCATGGCATCACCGCTCCGCATCAAGTCGATCGAGGCCTCCCTCGCCGACTCCGAGGAGAAGGGCCGCTCGCTCAAGCGGTCCCTCAAGACGTTCGACATCGCCGCGATGGGCATCGCGGTCGCCGTCGGCGCCGGCATCTTCTCGGTCGGCGCGAACGCCGCTGCGAACTTCGCCGGGCCGAGCGTCATCATCTCGTTCCTGCTCGCCGCCGTCACGTGCGGCCTCGCCATCATGTGCTACGCCGAGTTCGCCTCGACCATCCCGGTCGCCGGCTCCGCGTACACCTTCACCTACGCCACGATGGGCGAGCTGCTCGCGTGGATCGTCGGATGGGACCTCATCCTCGAGACCCTGACCGCGAGCGCCGTCATCGCGAAGTACTGGGGCATCTACCTGAGCACCGCGTTCGGGGTCTTCGGCATCGACCTCCCCGACACGATCCAGCTCGGTCCGATCGGCTTCACGTGGGGCCCGGTCCTCATCGTCGGCGTCTTCACGCTGCTGCTCGCGTTCGGGACGCGTCTGTCGTCGCGGGTCTCGGCCGTCATCACGGTCATCAAGGTCGCGATCGTCGTCTTCGTCATCGTCGCCGGTGCGTTCTTCGTCAAGGCGGCGAACTTCGCGCCGTTCGTCCCGCCGGCGGAGCCGTCCAAGGGTGCCGAGGGCGGCGTCCTGACCCAGTCGCTCGTGTCGTTCGTCACCGGTCAGGCACCGGCACAGTACGGCGTCTTCGGCCTGCTCGCCGCGGCCTCGCTCGTGTTCTTCGCGTTCATCGGGTTCGACGTCGTCGCGACGAGTGCCGAGGAGACCGAGAACCCGCAGAAGACCCTGCCTCGTGGCATCTTCATCGGACTCGGCATCGTCACGCTGCTCTACATCGGCGTCAGCATCGTCATCACCGGCATGGTGTCGTACCAGCGCCTCGCCGACGAGGAAGCGCCGTCCCTCGCGTCGGCGTTCGACATCGTCGGGCTGCCGTGGGCGGCCGGCATCATCGCCATCGGGTCGCTGATCGGCCTGACGACGGTCGTCATGGTCCTGCTGCTCGGCCTGTCGCGCATCGTGTTCTCGATGAGCCGCGACGGACTGCTGCCGCGCTGGTTCTCGAAGACGAACCCGAAGACGCAGACGCCCGTACGGGTGCAGGTCGTCGCCGGTGTCGTCGTGGCGTTCATCGCAGGCTTCACCGCGGTGGAGCGCCTCGAGGGCATGATCAACATCGGCACGCTCTCGGCGTTCGTGCTCGTGTCGATCGGCATCGTGGTGCTGCGCAAGACCCGCCCGGACGCACCCCGTGCCTTCCGGGTGCCGTGGGTGCCGGTGCTGCCGATCCTCTCGGCGGTGCTCTGCTTCTGGCTGATGCTCAACCTCGAGGTCGAGACCTGGCTGCGCTTCATCGTGTGGCTGGCGATCGGGTTCGCGATCTACTTCGGGTACAGCCGACGCAACAGCCGGGTGGGCAAGGGCCTGCAGTAGCGGCGGGCTCCGCTCCCGAGGAACCACGGAACCGACGTCGAACCAGCTCAGCGGGCTGGTTCGACGTCGGTTTCCTGGTTCGGCACGGACCGCGCCGCTAGGCCCCGACGGCGAGTGCGACACCGAAGGACAGCATCACGACGGCGACGAGCCCGTCGAAGACCCGCCACGTGAGCGGCTTCGCGAACAGCGGGCGGAGCAGCCGTCCCCCGAACCCGAGTGCGCCGAACCAGAGGCAGCTCGCGGCGACCGCGCCCACGGTCCACCACCAGCGGTCGTCGACGCCCTGCTGGTTCGCCACCGAGCCGAGGAACACGAGCGTGTCGAGGTACACGTGCGGGTTCGCCCACGTGAACACGAGCATCGTCGCGACGGCCGCGCCGAGCGTCGGGACCGCGCGTGCCGCGGAGGCGGTCCGGGTCGCGACCGCGGGCGTCGAGCTCCGGCCGGGAGGCTCCTCCTCCGCCCGTCCCGCCGGTGCGGCCGTCGCCGGGGTCACCACACCGTCGTCCGCCGCGTCCTGCTCGACGGCCATGGCCTCGCCGCTGGGACGCAACGCCCGTCGGGCCGCGAGCACGCCGTACACGACGAGGAACGCCGCGCCGACGAACCGCACCACCACGAGCGCGACGGGGAACCGTTCGACGACCACCCCGACGCCGAGCACCCCGGCGACGATGAGCACCGCGTCCGACACGGCGCAGACGGCGACCGCGGCGGCGACGACACGCACCGGCGCGCTGACCGCGAGGCGGAGCAGGTAGGCGTTCTGCACACCGATCGCGACGATCAGGGCGAGGCCGGTGCCGAGGCCGGAGAGCAGGGGGAGGAGCGCGGTCACGGTCCCGACGCTAGGAGTCGCACCTGGTTCAGTCCAGCTCACGTTCCTGCAGTACCGTAAGCTCTGCTGCATGCTCCGTCTGCAGCGGGACCACCTCGAGACGCTCCTCGCCGCGGTCGACCACGGCACCCTCGACGCAGCGGCCCGGGCACTCGCGATCACGCCGTCCGCAGTGTCGCAACGGATCAAGGCGATGGAGCAGCAGCTCGGACGGGTCCTGCTCCAGCGCACGACACCCGTCGCGCCGACCGCCGACGGCGCGGTGGTGCTCCGGCACGCGCGGCAGGCCAGGCTCCTCGAGGACGAGACCGCCCGGGCGCTCGGCGCGGGCGGGGACGCCGACGCCCCCGTCGTGCCGTCGATCCCGCTCGCGGTGAACGCGGACACGCTCGGCACGTGGTTCCTCGACGCCCTCGCCCTCGTCCGAGCGGACACCGAGGTCGTGTTCGACCTGCACCGCGAGGACCAGGACCGCACCGCTGAACTCCTGCGCGCCGGCACGGTGATGGCCGCGGTCACGGCCGAGGCCGACCCCGTGCAGGGCTGCTCGTCCGTGCCGCTCGGCATCGACCGCTACCGAGCCGTCGCCTCGCCCGCCTTCGTCGACCGGTACCTGGCCGGAGCGGCGTCGGAGCGGCAGATGACCGTGCGGTTGGACGCCGTCCCGCTCGTCGACTACGACCGCGACGACGACCTGCAGCAGGGGTACCTCCGCCGGGTCCTCGGGCACGCTCCTCGTGGGCCGCGACACTTCGTCCCGACCTCGGCGGACTTCGCGCGCGCGGTGTCGCTCGGCTTCGGGTGGGGGATGCTGCCCGAGGCCCAGTGCCTCGACGGCCTGCGCAGCGGTGCGCTCGTCGAGCTGACGCCCGGGCGCCGGGCCGACGTGGCGCTGTGGTGGCAGCGGTGGAACCTGGCGTCACCGCTGCTCGAACGGGTGACCGAGGCCGTGCGGGCCACCGCGCGCGAGCGGTTGCACCAGCCGGGCTGACCGCGGACGCTCCCCGCCCCTCCCAGCAGGCCGCGGAGCCCGCCGGCGGTGCCGGGTCAGACGGTCGCCCGCCAGCGCAGCCCGTCGACGAGCAGCCCGACCAGCTGCTGGCTCTGCTCGGTCGTCGGCGCCCCGTGGCAGAGGTCGGCGACCGCGCGGAGCAGCTGCGTGGCGTCGATGTCGTTGCGGATGGTCCCTGCTGCCGAGGCCGCGTCGAGCAGACCGGTCAGCGCCCCGCCGAGCCGGCCGATGAACCAGGGGTGGAGTCCCTCGAACGCCGGGTCACCGGACTGGAGCGCCGCAGCGAGCCCGCGCTTCGTCGCGACGAACCCGGTGAACCGCTGGAGCCAGAGCGCGAGGGCCTCGTCCGGCTCGTGGTGGTCGGCGAGGTCCGCGGCGGCGTCGGCGCACTCCTCGACGGCCTGCTGGAACACCGCGACCACCAGGTCGGAGCGCTGGGGGAAGTGGCGGTAGAGCGTGCCGACTCCGACGCCGGCGAGGTCGGCGATCACCTTGGCGGGAGCGTCGACGCCCTGGTCGGCGAACACCTGACGAGCGGCGTCGACCAGGGCGTCGAGATTGCGGCGGGCATCGGCGCGCACGGTTCCTCCGAACGGGATCGCGGTGGGGGCTTGCGGAAACGGAACGGCGTTCCGTATCGTTGCGGAAGAGTGTTCCGCTTAGAGCCAGCCTACGACGACCGGCCGCGGGACGCCACCGACAGGAGGCACCACCATGCAGTACCGCACCCTCGGCCGCACCGGCATCCAGGTCAGCCCCTTCGCGCTCGGCGCCATGATGCTCGGCACCGACGGTCGCATCGGCAACGGCGACGAGCAGGACTCGATCCGCATCGTGCACCGCGCGCTCGACGCCGGCATCAACGTCATCGACACCGCCGACCGCTACTCGCAGGGCGGGTCCGAGGTCCTCGTCGGGAAGGCGATCAAGGGCCGGCGCGACGACGTCGTCCTCGCCACGAAGTTCAACGGTCCGATGGGGGACGACCCGAACCGGCGCGGGAACTCCCGTCGCTGGATCACCACGGCGGTGGAGGGCTCGCTCCGACGCCTGCAGACCGACCACATCGACCTGTACCAGGCGCACCGCCCCGACGACACCGTGGACCTCGAGGAGACCCTGTCCGCACTCACCGACCTCGTCCGGAGCGGCAAGGTCCGGGCCATCGGCTCGTCGGACTTCCCCGCATCGATGCAGGTCGAGGCGCAGTGGACCTCCGAGCGCCGCGGTCTCGAGCGCTTCCGGTCCGAGCAGCCGACCTACTCGATCCTCAGCCGCGGCATCGAGCGCGAGGTCCTGCCGGTCGCCCAGCGCTACGGCATGGGAACGCTGGTGTGGAGTCCGCTCGCCGGCGGCATGCTGACCGGGCGCTTCCGTCGGGGACAGCAGAACGACCTGTCGCGGGCGGGCATGTTCCGCCACGACCAGGACGACCGGCGGATCGACGCCGTCGAGCAGGTCGTCGCCCTCGCCGAGGAGACCGGCATCCCCACGACCCACCTCGCCCTCGCCTTCGCGATCGCGCATCCCGGCGTCACCAGTGCGCTGATCGGACCGCGGTCGACGGAGCAGCTCGACGACCTGCTGGCGGCGGCCGACGTCGCGCTCTCCGACGAGGTGCTCGACCGCATCGACGCGATCGTCCCGCCGGGCACCGACGTCACGCGGCTCGACCAGCAGTACCAGCCGCCCGCGCTCCTGCGACCCGAGCTCCGCCGTCGTCCGGCCGCCGAGCGCTCCGCCGCCTGATCCCCCCGACCCCTCTCGCAAAACGCAACCCCGGCGGTTGCTCGCAGCGCTGTACCGCTGCGAGCAGCCGCCTTCGTTGCGTTTCGCGGAAGCGGGAGGGCGGGAGGGGGAGCGGGCCGGGGAGCCGTCGTCACCCCGACCCCGCACCGCCGAGATGCGGGAAACCGCAAGAAGCGGCGGGGTCCTGCGGGATTCACGGGACGGACACACGAGCGCGTCGAGCGGGTCGTAGTGTCGCTGACGACCGACGGCACGGGCCGTCGTCGCACGACCGCTCTCGACACACCGAACTCCGCGACCGCACCCTCGGTCGCGACCTCCCCGGCGCAGGATCCCTGGTCCCGCCGCCGAGCCGGACCCCCGAACGGTCCGGCCCATGTCGCCACAGTCGCCGACGCCCGTCTCGCGACCCGTCGGCGTCCCTGCCTGTGGGCCGTGAGTCTCTCCCGACCCGACAGGAGATCCTCATGTCCGCACCCACGGACGTCCGTCGCTCGCGCCCGGACGCCAGTGCTCCGCAGCACCGCCGGAGCGCGCCACCGCAGTCCTCCGACGTGGCCCGGCCCGTCCAGCAGCAGCGACCGCAGCCGCAGCTGCTCCCGCCGCAGCTCACCCCCCGTGACCCGGAGCCTGCGCGCCGAGGCCAGCTGACCGAGCAGGTCCAGCACGCGCGACCCCGGTCGGAGAGCCGCGCGCACAGCCCCGTCATGGTGCTCATCGTGCTCGTCGCGACCCTGGGCGTGATGGCCTACGCGGTGTTCCTCCTCGACCCGGCGAACCGCGGCGACCTCCTGCCGTACGGCCTGGTGATCATCGCGGAGAGCGTGCTGGTCGGCCAGGCGCTGCTGTCGATGTGGACGATCCTGTCCGGCGGCGCCGACCCCCGGGACTTCGCGTTCCACCACACGCAGGACACCCTGTTCGACCGGGACACGATCGAGCGCGACGGGCTCACCGACCAGCCGCACCGCTGGCCGATGCACGTGCGTGGGCGCCGGGTCGAGGTCGACGTGTTCATCACGGTCTACGGCGAGGAGCTGTCGAAGATCGCGGCCACCGTCCGGGCAGCGGTCGCGATGCGCGGCGAGCACCGGACCTGGGTGCTCGACGACGGTCGGAACGACGACGTGCAGGCGCTCGCCGCCCAGCTCGGCGCGCGGTACGTCCGCCGCCTGTCGTCGCACGGCGCCAAGGCCGGCAACATCAACCACGCCCTGACCCTGGCCAAGGGCGACTACTACGCCGTGTTCGACGCCGACTTCGTCCCCGAGCCGGAGTTCCTGTTCGAGACCGTGCCGTTCTTCGCGGACGACACCATCGCCTTCGTGCAGACACCGCAGACCTACGGCAACCTGCACAACCTGGTGTCGCGCGGCGCCGGCTACATGCAGACGGTGTTCTACAAGTTCATCCAGCCCGGTCGGAACCGCTTCAACGCGGCCTTCTGCGTCGGTACCAACGTCATCTTCCGCCGCAGCGCGATCGACGACATCGGCGGCATGCACACCGACTCGAAGTCCGAGGACGTCTGGACCAGCCTGATGCTGCACGAGCGCGGCTGGAAGTCGGTGTTCATCCCGATGACCCTGGCCGTCGGCGACGCTCCCGAGACGATCGAGGGCTTCACGAAGCAGCAGCTGCGCTGGGCGACCGGCGGGTTCGAGATCCTGCTGACGCACTTCCCGTTCAACCCGAAGCACCGCCTGACCATGGACCAGCGACTGCAGTACCTGGTCACCGCGAGCTTCTACCTGACGGGCATCGTCCCGGGTCTGCTGCTCCTGGTGCCGCCGCTCGAGATCTTCTTCGACCTGCGCCCGATGAACCTGTCGATCGGTGCCGGTGAGTGGGTGCTGTTCTACCTCGGCTTCTACCTGATGCAGGTCGTGCTGGCCTTCTACGCGCTCGGCTCGTTCCGCTACGAGACGCTCCTGCTCGCCGCCGTGTCGTTCCCGATCTACGCGAGCGCGCTCTGGAACGTCCTGTGCGGCAAGGAGCAGGCCTGGCACGTCACGGGGGCGGACCGCGGCCGGACACCGTCGCCGTTCAACTTCATCGTCCCGCAGGTGCTCGTCTTCGTGTTCCTCGCCCTGACGAGCGTGGTGGCGGTCTGGCGCGACACCGGCAACGGCCAGTTCACGCTCGCGACGGCCTGGAACATCACGAACACCCTGGTCTTCCTCGCCTTCATCGTCGCGGCGTTCCGCGAGCAGGCCCGGAACCGCGTGGCCGACCGTGCGCGTGACCGCGGCGAGCCGGCCCGCCCGGCCGCGCTGCTCGCGCAGGCGCCGGCCAGCCCGGTCCGGACGACCGTCGTCCGACCCGACACCCTCGAACCCCAGCGCGCCGCGATCGCCGGCGTCGCGATGCAGATGCAGGACGGACCCCGCGCATGACCTGGACCAACCGACTCCGACTGTTCGGCGGCCTCGTGGTCGTCCTGGTGATCGTCGCCGCGTGCACGCTCGTCTTCAACCAGCGGCAGAGCGCCGTGGCCAGCACCTCGGCCGCGATCGCCGCGCAGGAGTACGCCGTGGGCACCGACTACGGCGGCACGGTCACCGAGGAGTACGTCCAGGAGGGCGACTCCGTCACCAAGGGCGAGAAGCTCCTGCAGGTGCAGAGCCTGCAGCTCGCCCAGGACATCCGGAAGGGCGTCGTCGGCGCGGACACGCAGACGAGCGCGTACGACATCGGCGAGGACGGATTCATCACGTTCAAGGCCGAGGTCTCCGGCACCGTCGCGAAGGTCGACGTGAAGACCGGCGGGTACGTGCAGGCGGGTTCCGAGCTCGGCACCATCCACAAGCAGGACAGCCTGTTCGTCACGTCGGAGTTCACGGTCACCCCGCGCGACTACGGCCGGATCCAGAACGGCGCCGAGGTCGAGCTCCGGCTGCCCGACGACCGCACGATCACCGGCACCGTGAAGAACGTGAGCGTGGAGACGAACGACGCCGGCAAGGCGAAGACCACCGTCGACGTCGAGAGCCCCGAGCTGTCGGCCTCGCCGTCGTCGGGCATCACGAGCCCCGGAACGCCGGTCGACGCGACCCTGCACCTGCGCGACGACGGCACGCTGGCGGGCGTCACCGACGCCGTCCGCGACTTCTCGCGTCAGATCGGGCTGTAGCCGGTGCGGCACCACCTGCACACCGACGGCCGCCCTTCGGGCGCACGCCGGGCCTCCCGACCGCTGCTCCTGGCCGTCCCCCTGGTGGCGTCCGTCGCCCTGCTGCTGAGCGCGTGCACCGGGACGGGAGGCGCGGACCACCCGACCCCGTCGGCCACCGCGACCGACTCGGCGGCCCAGGCGCGCGCGGTCGCCGCCCTGGGTGACGTCGCGTCGTCCACGGTCGGCACGATGCGCCTGGCGGAGGGACTCACCCCGCCGACGAACCGGTGGTTCTCCGGCCTGGTGTTCGGCGACGCGCCGCAACCGGTGTTCCCGACGCCGATCTCGTGGCAGGTCACGGACCACGGCTTCGCGGCCGGGCTGCCGGACGTGACCGCGACGGAGAAGACGATCGCCGGTGGAGCCGTGCCGCAGGTCGGCTTCGACCTCGGGGCGACGAGCACGGTCGTGTCGGCGTACGACGCGGTCTCGGTGACCGTCGAGCACCGCGACGGCGACACCGTGCTCGGGCACTCGGTCGTCGCCGAGGGCTCGCCCCTCGTGACCTACACCGCGGACCGCGACCAGACCCTGACCGGTACGTCGCCGCTCGACCCGACCGGTGACGGCACGGCGACGATGTCCGGCGGCGGCCGGACCTGGCAGGTCGTCGTGCGCGACGGCTCGGTCTCCCGGTCCGGCGTGACCCTGCGCAGCGGCGGCTCGGTGGTGCTCCTGCCGACGCCCGACGGTGCGTCGTCGTCCGAGGTCAGCCGGCTCGTCGAGGCCGCACGGCCGCTCTCCGGCACCTCGCTGGAGCGCAGCGCGACCGGCGGGTCCCAGCGCACCACGCTGTCGTACGACTTCGACGGCGGTGCCGGCGTGCTCGTCCCGCAGCCCGGCCAGGGCACCCGGGGGCTGACGTGCACCGACCTGCGCGTCGCGACCCTGATGGGTCCGGCGCCCGTCTGCACCGGGACGGCGCTGCGCTTCGGCGTCGACACCGTCGAGCCGTCCGACCGGCTCGACCTGTCCGGCCTGACCGACGGCCAGCGGGACACCCTCGCGGCGCAGGTGCGGCAGGACGCAGCCGGGGTGGACGCGTCGTCGTACGCCGCGGACTCGTACGGCGGCGGCAAGGACCTGTACCGCGTCGCGACGCTGTACCGGCTCGCCGTCGCACTCGGGCTCGACGACCAGGCCGCAGCGCTGAAGACGTCCGTCGTCGCCGAGCTCGACCAGTGGTTCGACCCGGCCGGGTGCGGTGGCAGGACCGCCCGGTGCTTCGCCCACGACCCGGAGGTCCACGGGCTCGTCGGGCAGCAGGCGTCGTTCGGGTCCGACGAGTTCAACGACCACCACTTCCACTACGGGTACGTGCTGTCCGCCGCCGCGATGGTGGCCGACGGCGACGCGTCCCTCGTCCGGAAGTGGCGCACCGTCGCGGACCTCGTCGCGGCGGACATCGCCTCGCCGACCGCGACCGCGTCGTTCCCCGCGCTCCGTGTCTACGACCCGTACGCGCAGCACTCCTGGGCGTCCGGCTACTCGCCCTTCGCCGACGGCAACAACCAGGAGTCGTCGTCCGAGGCGGTGTCCGCGTGGAACGGCCTCGCCCGCTGGGGTGCCGTGTCCGGGTCGTCGACGCTCGAGTCGACCGGCACCTGGCTGCTGTCGAACGAGGCCGCCTCGGCGCAGCGTGACGTGCTCGATCCCGACCTGTCGGCGTTCCCGGGCTTCACGCACCGGGTCGTCTCGCTGACGTGGGGCGGGAAGCGCGACCACGCCACGTGGTTCAGTGCGGCGGCCGCTGCACCGGCGGGGATCGAACTCATCCCGATGCCGGCGATGGCGGGCGAGTACGTCGACGCGGGCGGACGGCAGCAGATCCAGCGGGTGCTCGACGAGGCCGTGCCGGACGGCCGCTACGGCGTGCAGTTCGGCGACTACCTGCTCATGTACCGGGCCCTCGGCGGGAAGGCCGACGCGGCGGCGGCACTGCGCGACGCCGAGCAGCTGCCGGACGCGGTCATCGACTCGGCGAACACGCGGTCGTACCTGCTCGCGTGGATCATGACGCGGGACCGGTCGTAGCGGCCGGTCCTCGCATCCCCTCGACGGGCGGCACGGCGGTCTCCGGACCGCGGTGCCGCCCGTCGTCGTTCGCTTCCCGGACGCCCTGGGGTCCTGCACGGGGACCGCGGCCTACCGTCCACGCCATGACCACGCGAGCCAAGACCGCCACCGCGCTGCTCGGCGCTGCCACCCTCGCCCTGCTCCTGACGGCGTGCGACCCGGGCGGCGCCCAGAACATCGACCCGGTCGGCAAGGTCCCGGGCGACGAGCAGAAGTCGCAGTCGGCCGAGTGCGCCGTCGCGTCGAGCAACGCCGTGGACGCCATCGGCACCGCCGTCGGCCCGCACGACACCACGGACTTCGCCGACGTCGCGAAGGGCGACGGCGGCTGGTACCTCGCGGCGTCGATCGTGCCGTCGGACAGCAAGGACGCGAACGACGACGAGCTGACCATCTGGGCGACGGAGACCGACCCGACGGCCAAGGACTGGGACGGCACGATCTACGCCGTCAACCAGACCGCGAAGGACGCAACCTCGGACGAGTCGCGGTCGGCGTCACCGGCGCCGAGCTCGTTCAGCGCGGACTCCGACGCCGCGAAGCGCGCCGAGAGCTGCGCCGTCGAGGCCGCCGACCGCTGAGTCGCGCCCGCGTCAGGTCTGGCAGCGCGGGCACCAGTAGGTGTCCCGCAGCGTGAGCTCCGAGTCGCCGAGCTCACCCCGCCGCACGGGCGTCCCGCACCGGAGGCAGGGCTTGCCGGCACGGCCGTAGACCCAGAACCGACGCCCGGGCCGGTCGACCCCGGTCGTGACGCGGTTGCTGCGGTCACGGTTCATCGTGATGAGCCGGTGCGACAGCGCGATCGCCCGCGCGGGGTCGGGTACCTGTCCCACGGGTCGCGTCGGCAGCACCCCGCGCAGGAAGCAGAGCTCGTTCCGGTACACGTTGCCGAGTCCGGCCAGCACCCGCTGGTCGAGCAGCGCGAGTCCGATCGGCCGCTCCGGGTCGGCCGTCAGGTTCTCGAGCGCCCGGTCGGCGTCCCAGTCGGGGCCGAGCAGGTCGGGGCCGAGGTGCCCGACCACCTCGGACTCCTGGTCGCGCGGGACGACCTCGAGCACCCCGAGGGTGAACCCGACGGTCGAGACGTCCGCGGCGTCGAGCACCACGCGAGCCTGGTGCGCCGGTCGCCGCCACCGCTCACCGGGGGCGTAGACGTCCCAGCGGCCCTCCATCTTCAGGTGCGAGTGCACGGTCAGGTCGCCGATGCGGTGCAGCAGGTGCTTGCCGCGTGGCACGACCTCGTCGACCGTGCGGCCGACCAGGTCGAGCGTCGCGAACGCGGGGACGCGGAAGTCCGAGCGGGTCAGGACCTTGCCCGCGAGCGCGGTGTGCAGGCGCCGGGCGGCGCGGAAGACGGTGTCACCCTCGGGCACGGTGCACCTCCGCTCCCGCTCCGGTTCGTCCGCCTGCCCGTGCCGGGTTCCGGTCACAGGCACGGGCACGGCCGCGGGCTCGGCCACGGGGACGCGGCCGGGAGGCCCTGGTCGCCTCAGACACGCAGCCGCAGTCCCTGCGGGGTCGCCGTGAACCCCGCCTCGCGCAGCGCCGACCCGAGCGGCGTCTCCAACACGAAGTCGCCGTCCACCCGTTCGACCGAGAGCTTCCGCAGGCCGCTCCGCACGGTCGCCGCGATGGAGCGTGCCGCGACCGCGAGGTCCGCCGGGTCGTCGGTGAAGGTCAGGACGGACTTGCCCCCGCGCTCGACGTACACCGCGAGGCGGCCGTCGACGGTGGTCACGAGCGCTCCGGCCTTCCGCCCCGGGCGGTGCCCGCGCCCACCCGTGGTCGTCGACCGGGTCGGTGCGGCGGCGGCAGTGG
The DNA here is from genome assembly GCF_040545555.1 of Curtobacterium oceanosedimentum. Taxonomy (NCBI): domain Bacteria; kingdom Bacillati; phylum Actinomycetota; class Actinomycetes; order Micrococcales; family Microbacteriaceae; genus Curtobacterium; species Curtobacterium oceanosedimentum. The sequence goes on along the minus strand of NZ_JBEPMD010000002.1, from coordinate 268,346 downwards.
TGGACGTGGCCGGTGCTGCTGCACCGCGGGCGCCGGTCGGGGCGACGGCGTCGGCAGCGGCGGACCCCGCGTCGGGGTCAGCGGGGGCGTCCTCCGACGGCCACGGCAGCGCGGCGCCGTACGGGTTGGCCGGGTCCGTCGCGGCGAGGGTGAGCGCCTGACGCTCGCGGTCCGGGTCGGCACGCTCGTCGTCGTCGAGGTCCCGCGCGTACGTCCGGAGCCGGTCGACCGTGGGGCTCGTCGCGAACTGCGCCGCGCCGAGTCCCTCGACAAAGTAGCCCCGGCGTGCACGACCCGACTCCTCGAACCGGCTGAGCACCCGGTAGACGCCGGCGAACCCGCCGCGGACGCCCTCGACCTGCACGGCGCCGCGGGTCACGACCCCGTACCGCTCGAGCAGCTGTTCCGCGGTCGCGGCCGCGCGCAGCGTCGAGTCGGACTCGGCGAGCGGCAGGATCGACCACCGACCGCCGACGGACGGCGGGCCGGACTGCGACGGCAGCGTCGGCCGACGACGCCCGCGGTACGCCCGAGCCCGCGGCGCACTCGTCGACCGCGCCTTGCCGCCGAGCATCGCCCGGAGCGGCGCGAAGGTGTCGTTCGTGACCTGGCCCGCCCAGACCAGGTCCCACAGCGCGGTCGTCAGGGCCTGGTCGTCCGTGCTGCCGACGGCCTGGCCGAGCTGCCGGAAGAAGTAGGCGCCGCCGCCGGCCAGGGCGCCGAGGACGTCGCGCTGCAACTCGGTGGTCTCGCCGCCGTCGGGCTCGGCGAGGGTGGTCGACGCGGTCTCGGCAAGGTGCAGGCGCACCCAGCCGTCGTTCCCGGGCAGGGTGCCGCCGCCGGACCAGAGGACCTCGCCGGTGGCGGTCAGCTCGTCGAGCATGCTCGTGGAGTAGTCGGTGACGCGGGACGGCAGCACCAGCGTCTCCCACGCGCTCGCGGGCAGGGCGACCCCGGCCAGCTGGTCGATGACCTGCAGCACGCCGTCCACGCCCCGGAGGCCGCCGCGGGTACCCGGTGCCTGCACGTGCTGCCACGCGGGCAGGAACCGGGCGAGGGTGTCCGGCGAGACCGGCTCGACCTCGTGCCGGAGCGCGGCGAGCGACTTCGTGCGGATGCGGCGGAGGACCTCGGCGTCGCACCACTCGGCGCCCTGGCGGTCCGGGCGGAACTCACCCTCGACCACGCGGCGGTCGGCGACCAGTCGGCGCAGGGTGTCCTGCACGACGGCGATGCCGAGTCCGAGCCGGGTCGCGGCCTCCTGCGCGGAGAACGGCCCGTGCGACCGGGCGTACCGGCCGACCAGGTCGCCGAGGGGGTCGGCGACGGGTTCGACGAAGGCGGTCGGCACGCCGATCGGCAGCGGGACCCCGAGGGCGTCGCGCAGGCGGGAGGCGTCCTCGATCACGGACCAGCGCGTCGTCCCGCCCTGCGAGAACGACAGCAAGCGGCGGTCGCGCTCGAGCGTCTCGAGCGCCGACCGGACCGTCGCACGCGCGGCGTCGGAGCCGGCGGTGCCGAGGCCGGCGGTGTCGGGGGTGCGACTGTCGGTGTCCGCGCTGTCGGCCACCCAGCTGCGGGCGACGAGCTCGTCCAGCTCCAGGGCACCGACGAGCCGCAGCACGTCGACGAGCCCCTCGGTGTCGCGCGCGCGACGGTCCGGGGAGAGCCGCTGCAGGTCGCGCTCGACCGACGCGATGACGGCGGGGTCGAGGAGCTCGCGCAGCTCGGCCCGCCCGAGCAGCTCGCCCAGCAGCGTGGAGTCGAGCGACAGTGCCGCCGCCCGACGCTCTGCCAGGGGCGAGTCGCCCTCGTACATGAACGCCGCGACGTACCCGAACAGGATCGACCGGGCGAACGGCGACGGCTGCTCGGTCTCACGCTCGACCAGGCGGATCCGGCGCTCGGCGATCTGGTCCGAGATGCCGAGCAGTGCCGGCACGTCGTAGACGTCCTGCAGGACCTCGCGCACGGTCTCGAGCACGATCGGGAACGTCGGGTACTTCCGGGCGACCTCGAGCAGCTGCGACGCCCGTTGACGCTGCTGCCACAGCGGGGACCGCTGGCCGGGGTTCCGACGGGGCAGGAGCAGCGCCCGCGCCGCACACTCGCGGAACCGGGCGGCGAAGAGCGCCGAGCCGCCGACCTCGTCCGTGACGAGTGCCTCGAGGTCGTCCCGCTCGAACACGAACAGGTCGGCCCCCGGCGGCTCGGCGTCGGTCTCCGGGATCCGCACGACGATGCCGTCGTCGGCCGCCATCGCGTCGCCGTCGATGCCGTGCCGTTCGCGCAGGCGCGCGCCGACCGCCAGGGCCCACGGCGCGTGCACCTGCATGCCGTACGGCGAGTGCAGGATGAGCCGCCAGTCGCCGAGCTCGTCGCGGAACCGCTCGACCACGAGCGTGGTGTCGTTCGGCACGTGTCCGGTCGCCGCCCGCTGGTCGCGCAGGAACGTCAGCAGGTTCGTCACGGCGCGCTCGTCGAGCCCGCCGGCAGCGACGCGGGCGCGGGCGTCCTCGTCGGACGCGGCGTCGACCTCGCGCACGAACGCACCCGTCGCGCGGCCGAGCTCGGCCGGACGTCCGATGCCGTCACCCTTCCAGAACGGCACGCGGCCGGGTTGCCCGAACGCGGGGCTGACGATCACCCGGTCGTGCGTGATCTCCTCGATCCGCCAGCTCGTCGCACCGAGGGCGAAGACGTCGCCGACGCGGGACTCGTAGACCATCTCCTCGTCGAGCTCGCCGACGCGCGACGCCTTCTCGCCGACCATGAAGACGCCGAACATCCCGCGGTCGGGGATCGTGCCGCCGCTCGTGACCGCGAGCCGCTGGGCGCCGGGACGCCCGGTCAGGGTGCCGTGCACGCGGTCCCACACCAGGCGCGGCCGGAGCTCGGCGAACTCGTCGCTCGGGTAGCGACCGGTCACCAGGTCGAGCGTCGCCTCGAACGCCGAGCGCGGCAGCGAGCTGAACGGCGCACTGCGGCGGACGAGCTCGAACCAGTGCTCGACCTCGACGGTGTCGATCGACCCGGCGGCGACGGTGTGCTGCGCGAGGACGTCGAGCGGGTTCGCGGGCACCGAGATCGACTCGATCTGCCCGGAGACCATGCGCTCGACGGTGACCGCGCTGTTCACGAGGTCGGCGCGGTGCTTGGGGAACAGGACGCCGCGGGAGATCTCACCGACCTGGTGTCCGGCGCGACCGACGCGCTGCAGGCCGCTGGCGACCGACGGCGGTGCCTCGACCTGGACCACGAGGTCGACCTCGCCCATGTCGATGCCGAGCTCGAGCGAGCTGGTCGCGACGACGCAGCGCAGGCGTCCGGACTTCAGGTCGTCCTCGATGATCGCGCGCTGGTCCTTCGACACGGACCCGTGGTGGGCCCTGGCGAGCACCGGGACCGCCGGGTCGGAGCCGCCGCCCTCGGTCTGCCCGGACTGCCCGATCACCTGGGCCGGCGGACGCTTCGGCTGCGCGACGGGCGCGTGTGCCGACGCGCGACCGGGGGACTGCGTGACGGGAGCCGACCCGGCCACCGCGCCCACGGCCTCCGGAGCGACGACCGCCGCCGTGTCGACGGCCGCGAGCACCCGCTCCTCGTGGATCTCGTTCAGCCGCGCCGTCAGGCGCTCCGCGAGCCGGCGTGAGTTCGCGAACACGATCGTCGACCGGTGCTCCTCGATGAGGTCGACGACGCGTTCCTCGACGTGGGGCCAGATCGAGCCGTTCGTCGGTGACTCGGTCGCGTCCGCGCCGACGGGCGGGGCGCCGAGCTCGGTCATGTCGTCGACGGGCACGACGACGCGCAGGTCGAAGGTCTTCTGTGCGGGCGGGGCGATGATCGACACGGGGGCGCGTCCACCGAGGAACCGTGCGACCTCCTCCGCCGGGCGCACGGTGGCGGACAGGCCGATGCGCTGCACGGGCTTCTCGAGCAGGTCGTCGAGTCGTTCGAGCGAGACCGCCAGGTGGGCGCCACGCTTGGTCGACGCGACCGCGTGCACCTCGTCCACGATGACGGTGTCGACGTTCACCAGGGTCTCGCGCGCCTGCGAGGTCAGCATCAGGTAGAGCGACTCGGGCGTGGTGATGAGGATGTCCGGCGGCTGTCGCAGGAGCCGTTGCCGGTCGGACGACGGGGTGTCACCGCTCCGGACGCCCACCGTGACCTCGGGCGGTTCGGTCCCGAGCCGACGCGCGGTCTGCGTGATGCCGACGAGCGGGCTGCGGAGGTTCCGCTCGACGTCGACGCCCAGCGCCTTGAGCGGGGAGACGTACAGCACGCGGGTGCGCTGCTTCGCCGGCGGGCGGTCGGTCGCGCTGATGAGCCGGTCGATCGACCACAGGAACGAGGCCAGCGTCTTGCCGGAGCCGGTCGGCGCGACCACGAGCGCGTGCTGCCCGGTGGAGATCGCGTCCCACGCGCCGGCCTGTGCCGCGGTCGGGCCGGGGAACGCGCCGCGGAACCACTCCGCGGTCGCGGGGGAGAAGCGCTCGAGGACGTCCGTCATGGTCCGTCCCATCCTGCACGTCGCCACCGACAGCGGGCCGGGCGGAGGAGATCCTTGACACAGCGATACGTAGCGATCTATCGTTGAGCCATCGCGATAGGAACAGAACCAATCGCGAGCTCACTTCACCACCGACAGGAAGGAGTCTTCATGCGCCCCTCGCACGATGACCTCGACAGCACCACGCCCCGCCGCGGCACCCGCGGCACCGGTCCGCGCGGCCCCCGCTTCGGCGGCGCGCGGCAGCACCACGGCCACGGCTTCCCCGGCCGTGACCGTGGCGACCACGACCACGGCGGACGCGGCGGCTTCGGCCCCGGCTTCGGCGGACGCGGCTTCGGCCCGGGCTTCGGCCCCGGGTTCGGCGGCGGCCCCGGGTTCGGCCGCGAACGCCGCCGCCGCGGTGACGTCCGCCTCGCGATCCTCGGCCTGCTCGCCGAGGGTCCGCAGAACGGCTACGCCGTGATCAAGACCATCGCCGAGCGCACCGGCGGCGCTTGGAAGCCGAGTCCCGGCTCCGTCTACCCGACGTTCCAGCAGCTCGTCGACGAGGACCTCGTCGTCTCGACCGGCGACGGCCGCAAGACGCTCTTCGAGCTCACCGACGCCGGCCGCGCCGAGGCCGAGGCGAAGGCGGACGAGATCGCCGCCGCGTTCGACGCCGCACCGGGCATGCCCGACACGCAGCGCGAGTTCGTCGAGGCCCTCCGCAAGGCCATGGGGGTGCTGCACGTGTACCGCACCAGTGCCTCCGACGAGCAGACCAAGGCGGCGACGGCGAAGGTCGACCAGCTCCGCAAGGACCTGCTGCAGATCCTCGCCGAGTAGCGCCGTGCCGGACGGGAGGCGCGTGGCGGGCCCGCCACGTGCCTCCCGTCCGTCAGCCGGTCACCCGGTCACCTCCGCGTACCGGTCGCGGGAGCGGTCGTCAGGAGGCGTCGACGAACGCCGCCACGTCGGCGAGCTCCTCGGCGGACACCGCGTGCGGCAGGCCGGCGTACGACCGGTCGGTCACGTCGGTGTTCGCCGCGGCCCACGCCTGCGTGCGGGCGGTGGCCTCGGCCGGGATCACCGGGTCGAGGTCGCCGTGCCCGAGGAAGACCCGCGGACGGACGGCTGCGACGGCCTCGTCCCGTGCGTCCGTCACCCCGGGCACCACGAACCCGGAGAGCGACACCGCGAAGGCGAAGGCCGCAGGTCGGGCGCGCAGCAGCTGCAGCGCCATCGAGCCGCCCTGCGAGAACCCGAGCAGCCCGATGCGCGGGTGGTCGGCGGACACGGAGTCGATCCAGTCGAGGACGCCCTCGACGGCGGCGTCGACCGGCTCGAGCGCGGGCGACCCCGGCGTGCCGAGCGGGTACCAGGAGAACCCGGGCCCCCACGGCATCGGCGCGCGGAGCGACGCGATCGTCCACGCGGACGGCAGCGCGGGCGCCAGACCGAGCAGGTCGCGCTCGTGCGAGCCCACCCCGTGCATGGCGACGAGCAGGGGCGTGCCCGCGCGTTCCCCGGTCGGACGGGTCCACTGCACGATGTCCGCATCGATCACGTGGACAACGCTAGCCGTCCACAGCGACCGCGCCTCCCGCCGAACTCGCCGGGGCGACTGGTAGACACGGTGCATGGCCTCGCTGCGCACCCCCGACCCCGACTCCGGCTGGCTGTCCGACGAGGAACTCGCGAACGTCCGTCGTCGGCTGCCCATCTGCTACGTCGAGGCACTGCCCGTCCGGACCGACGGACTCGGCGTCGTGACCGAGGTCGGCGTGCTGCTGCGCGTCGCACCGAGCGGCTCGATCGCCCGAACGCTCGTCTCCGGTCGCGTGATGTTCGGTGAGTCGATCCGGACCGCGCTCTTCCGGCACCTCGAGAAGGACCTCGGGCCGATGGCCTTCCCGCAGCTCCCTGCGAGCCCCACGCCGTTCACCGTGGCCGAGTACTTCCCGCTCCCCGGTGCCTCGGTGTTCACCGACGAGCGGCAGCACGCGATCTCCCTCGCGTACGTGGTGCCCGTGACCGGGACCTGCGAGCCGCGGCAGGACGCCCTCGAGCTCACGTGGATGAGCCCGATGGAGGCAGCCTCGGACGCGGTGGCCGAGGAGATGGAGGGCGGTCGCGGAGCACTCCTGCGCGCCGGTCTCGCCTCGGTCGGTGCCCTGCACTGACGGTCCGACCGACACCCGGACACGACGAAGCCCCCGGAACCGCATGGTTCCGGGGGCTTCGCAGCGCGGTCGTGGACCGGCTTCAGTGCTTCTCGTCGCGGAGGGAGTCCGCGACGCCGTGCGCCGCGTCCTTCACGTCGTCGACACCCTGCTTGGCCGACGCCTTGGCCTGGTCGGTCTGACCCTCGGCCTTCAGCTTGTCGTTGCCGGTCAGGTTGCCAACGCCCTCCTTGACCTTGCCGACGAGCTTCTCGCCGGTGTGGTTCTCTTCGCTGCCAGCCATACGGTCTCCTTCCAACGACGGACGATTCCCCGTCGGCCACTCACGCGGCCTTCGGTGAAGGAGAACCTACGCGGGAGCACTCCTGCTGCTCCCACCGGACGTCCAGGTTCCGGATGCCGACGCGAAAGCGACAGGACGCTGCCGAACAACGGCGGCGTCCTGTCGCTTTCGCGGACCACTCAGGCTCGAGCCCGCCGACGCTCAGTGGCGGTCGGCAGCCCCGGCCGGACGCGACGCCCGACGCGAGTCCCCACGGCGACGACCGCCGCCGGACTCACCCGCACCGGACCGACCCGCTGCGTAGCCGCCCTCGGACGACCACACCGGAGCGGACCCGCCACGGACGACGTCGCTCGACGCCCGACGGCTGCCGCCCGAACGGCGCTGACCACCGGTCGCGCCGCCCGACGCCGCAGCACCCGAGCCGGTGCCGCGACCGGCACCGCCGGCACGACCGGCAGCACCCGCGGAGGCCGAGGCACCCGCGGCGGCCGGACGACCACCGCGACCACCGGCGGCGCGACCCGAGCCGCGACCGGCCGAGGCGGCCTCGGGAGCCTGCGTCGAGCCTCCCGACCGTCCGCCGCGACCACGACGACGACCGCCGCCGGCCGAGTCGGTGTGTCCGCTCTCGGCCGCCCGCGGCTGTCGCAGACGCTGCTGCTGGACCGGGGCCTCCTCGACGTGACGGATCGGCGCGACCTCGCCCACGAGCTCGGTGACCGCCGGCGAGGTCGCGGTGACCTGCTGCGGGGTGACCTTGATCGCCGCTGCGCGCATCATCTGCGCGACGTCGCGGCGCTCGGCCGGCAGCGTCACGGTGACGACGTCGCCCGAGGAACCGGCACGCGCGGTGCGGCCCGAGCGGTGCAGGTAGGCCTTGTGCTCGGTCGGCGGGTCGACGTGCACGACGAGCTCGACGTGGTCGACGTGCACGCCACGGGCGGCGACGTCGGTGGCGACCAGCACGAGGGCCTCGCCGGACGAGAACTTGGCGAGGTTGCGCTCCCGGGCGCCCTGCGACAGGTTGCCCTGCAGGTCGACCGCGGGGATGCCCTGCGAGCTGAGCTGCTTCGCAAGGCGCTTCGCGTGGTGCTTGGTGCGCATGAAGAGGATGCGACGACCGGTGCCCGAGGCGAGTGCGCGGACGAGGTCCTTCTTCGCGTCGGCGTCGGCGACCTCGAACAGGTGGTGGGTCATCGCCTCGACCGGGCTGGTCTCGTCGTCGACCGAGTGCATCACCGGGCTGTGCAGGAACTTCTTGACGAGCTTGTCCACGCCGTTGTCGAGCGTGGCCGAGAACAGCAGGCGCTGCCCCTGCTCGGGCGTGGCCTGCATGATCTTCGTCACGCCGGGCAGGAAGCCCATGTCGGCCATGTGGTCGGCCTCGTCGAGGACGGTGACCTCGATGTCGCCGAGGTTCACGTGCCCCTGCTGCATCAGGTCGGCGAGGCGACCCGGGCAGGCGACGACGACGTCGACACCGGCGCGGAGCGCGTCGACCTGACGGCCCTGGCCGACGCCGCCGAAGATCGTCGTGGTGTTCAGGCCCATCGACTTCGCGAGCGGCGCGAGCGTCGCGTCGATCTGGGTCGCGAGCTCACGGGTCGGGGCGAGCACGAGCGCACGGGGGCGACCGGCGCGACGCGGCCGACGGCTCGCGGCGAGCCGCGCGGCCAGCGGGATCGCGAAGGCGATCGTCTTGCCGGAGCCGGTGCGCCCGCGGCCGAGCACGTCCTTGCCCTGCAGGGAGTCGGGCAGCGTGTCGGCCTGGATCGGGAACGCGGTCTCCTTGCCCTGCTGGGCGAGGGACTGGACCATCGGCGCGGGGACGCCGAGGTCGGAGAAACGGATGTCGGAAGGAGTGGCGGTCATCGTGACCTTTCGAGCCGGCTCGTGCCGGCCGTGGGCGCGCTCGGTTTCGGCGCGCGGGCGGGATCCCCGCGTCAGCAGAGGCTGACGCGGTCGCCGCAGCAGAGAGCCTGGCACCGGGTGACGGTGCGCGATCATCGACCGGATGAGGGTCGGGAGTCGGGGGCGTCCGTACGACGCACGAGGCGATCGGCGCCTCGAGTACCACCAGCATAGCGGGTACCCGTGGAGCGAGCCGAGGCCGTTCGCGCCCGGCGTGCGATGATCCCCTCGTGCGCACGCGATCCGTCCTCCTGACCACCGCGATCGCGCTGGTCGCCGTCCTCGGCAGCGCGGGCTGCGCCGAGGCTGCCGCGCCCGCCGCGCCTGCCGCGTCGTCGGCGTCCTCGCACCGGGACCTGCCGACCTCGGGACGCCCGGACTACCAGCTCGGCGGCGGCTACACCCCGCCCTCGGGCGTGACGATCGTCGAACGCGACAGCACCGACCGTCCGGCCGCCGGCAGGTACTCGATCTGCTACGTCAACGGCTTCCAGACGCAGCCGGGAACGCTCGCCGAGTGGGAGCGCCGCGCACCCTCGGCACTGCTGCGCGACGACTCCGGGGAACTCGTCGCCGATCCCGGCTGGCCGGACGAGGTGCTCCTCGACACCCGGACCGCCGCGGAGCGCGCCGCGATCACGGCGGAGCTGACGACGTCGGTCGCCCGGTGCGCCGACCGCGGGTTCGACGCCGTGGAGTTCGACAACCTCGACTCGTGGACGCGCTCCGGGAAGCGGCTGACCCGGTCCGCGAACCTCGCGCTCGCGACGGCGCTCGTCCGCCTCGGGCACGAGCACGGCCTGGCCGTCGGGCAGAAGAACACCCCGCAGCTCGGGAAGGCCGGTCGGCAGTCGACGGGCTTCGACTTCGTCGTCGCCGAGGAGTGCGTGCAGTACGACGAGTGCTCGGCCTACACGGAGGCGTACGGGGAGCGCGTGATCGACGTCGAGTACGCGGACACCCTCGACCGGTCGTGGGCGTCGGTGTGCCGGCTGCGCGACCGTCCGGCCATGACGATCCTGCGGGACCGCGACCTGGTCACCCCGGCCTCGGACGAGTACGTCTTCGAGCACTGCTGACGTCACGGTTCCCGGTTCGCGGTTCCGGGTTCCGCGAGACGCAACCTCGGCGGCAGTGCGCAGCGGCACGGCGTTGCGCGGCCCCGCGGACGTTGCGTGTTGCGGAAGGCGCGGGGACGGGGACGGCCGGGAGGCGCGGATCGCGTCCGTCCCGCGAGCTGCGGAACGCGGGTGGCCGGGTCAGGCGGGCCAGGCGTCGCGCAGGGCCGCCGCCGCCTGGTCGGCGGACAGACCGGCCTCGCGCGCGGCGGCCGCCAGGGCGTGCGCCGCCGTGGCGACGGCGTCGGGGACCTCGGCCGGCCGGACCACCCGCGTGCCGGCGCCCCGCGCGGTGTGCACGAGACCGGCCTCCTCGAGCAGCTGGTAGGCCTTCGCGACCGTCCCCGGGGCGAGCGAGAGCTCCTCGGCGAGGGCCCGCACGCTCGGCAGGCGCTCCCCGTCCACCAGGTAGCCGGCGGCGATCTGCGCCGCGATCTGCGAACGGACCTGCTCGAAGGGCGGCACCCGGCCGCCCGCGTCGAGTGCCACGAGTCCCGTCATGCGATCCACCCTTGCGTCCTGTCCGTGTGCTCGTGCCTGCGCGGCGTCAGAAGTCGTACTGCTCGCCGACCGGGATCGGCACGGCGACGGTGTTGCCCGGGGGAGCGAGGGGGCACGCCCAGGCCGGGTCGTACGCGCACGAGGGGTTGTACGCGAAGTTGAAGTCGAGGACGAGCTCGCCGTCGTCACCGCCGAGGTCCGCGCCCTTGATCGTGTCGAGCAGGTAGCGGCCGCCGCCGTACGTGCCACGGGCCCGGCCGGCGCTCGCGTCCTTCACGGGGACGAACACCCCGCCCGCGTAGCCGCCGTGCGACCACACGTCGAGCGTGCCGATGCCCGGCAGCCGGACGACACCGAGCCGGTCGAAGTGCACGGTGCCGTCGGTGCCCGTCTCGACGTCCATCGCCAGGGGCTCGGCCGACTCGATGCGCGCGCGGAACCGCCAGTCGGGGTCGTAGTCGGGGACGGGCAGCGCCTCGAAGTCGCGGGCGTCCTCGTCGAGCAGCGGACTGGCCGGGTGCTCGGCGAACATCGCGTCGCGGGTCTCGCGCCACATCGCGTGCGCGGTCTCGGGGTCGGCCGTCGCCCGCACCCGTCGGTACAGGTCGAACGTCATGCGCCGCCAGTCCACGGTGGCGAGCGTGCTGTGCACGCGGTCCTGGGCCCTCGGCTCCTGCGTCTGGCTCACGGGGACGAGCGTACGCCCGTGCGCTCCGGACCCGCCAGCGACCGGCCGGTCCTGTGGAGGCAGAAGGTCTTCCTCTGAGACTTGGTCCTTGCACTGATCCCGCGGGCATGGCGCCGCGGCTGCTCCATGGCACGAGTCTCGTGTCGTTGGGACGTGGGAGGCTAGTCCTCATGACCATCGGGAGTGCGCAGTACTCAGCAATTGACCTCTTCGCGGGTGCTGGTGGGCTGAGTCTCGGCGCTGGAAGGGCTGGACTGCGTGTTGTTGCCGCCGCGGAGTTCGACGCTGATGCGCTTGCTACCTTCGCTGGTCTTCATGCCGACGATTCCCCGGAACTCCTCGAAGGTGACATCAACCGTCGAAGCTTCGAGCGCTTCCACGGCGAGGTAGATGTGGTCATCGGCGGCCCTCCCTGCCAGCCGTACAGTCATGGAGGCCTGCGCATGGGTGTCACCGACTCGCGAGACGGGATCCCGGCCTTCATACGAGCAGTTGAGGAGATTCGGCCAAAGGCCTTTCTGATGGAGAACGTTCCGGGCCTTGCAGTGGGCTCGGCCAGGAAGGTGCTCGACCAGACGGTGGCTGCGATGAGGGAGCTGGGCTACGTCGTGGAGCACCGCGTCCTTCGAGCAGCTGATTTTGGCGTATCGCAGCGGCGGCAGCGTCTTTTCATCCAAGGGGTACTGGATGGGCTGCCGCATTGGCCGCGCCCAACTCACGGTGAAGGCACGCAGTCGCCTTGGGTAGCCGCAGCTAGTCTCCTCGATCCGATCAATCCGATAGGAGAGCCGAATCTGTCCAGCGTGACCTACGCTCGCACTCCGGACCTCCGACCTAGTCCCTGGGATGGTCATCTTTTCAACGGTGGCGGGCGGCCGATCAACCCCGATGGACTTGCGCCGACGCTTCTCGCATCCATGGGGGGTAATAAGACGCCGTGGCTCGACGCAGCCGAGCTAGTTCCGGCATATCACGCTCACCTTCGGTCGGGAGGGAAGCCTCATAGCGGGCCGGTTGAGGGCGCACGGCGTATCACGGTTCAGGAGGCAGCTCTCCTACAGGGGTTCCCAGTTGAGACGGAATGGTTCGGCCGACGCTCGTCGCAGTATCGCCAGATCGGTAACGCGGTGCCCGTCGCTCTTGCGGCGGCTGCAGTGCAAGGCCTTGTGACGGCCGTTTCAGTACAGAATGATTCGGTGGCCGCATGAGCGCTAGATCGGAGGACCTTGTCGAACTGCTGCGTGAGCGGTTCGAGAAGATGCCGGCGCGAGTGCAACTTGGTCAGGCTGCGGAGGACGTCCTGGCGCCGCTGGAACGTCCACTTCTCGGAGATGAGCCGCGGCACAGCCAGGCGGCGGAGGCTGCTCTCACGATCATCGCATTTTCGTTACTGGCGGGCAGGGTGCTCGACCTTCGCCTCGGCAGTCCGGACGTGTCTCCGAAGACCGGGCGCATATCAGGTGATCGCACTGTAGGTGACCTCGTCTGCGAACGACTATTGATGCCTCGGAACATCCCCGCGACACGAGGGCCATTCCAATCATCGACCTGGAGGAGTGGCTATAGGGCGAGTCAAGCGCGCGCTGCGGACCTCAGTGAGTTCCTGAGTTGGCACGAGAACGCAAGTCTCGCAGACGTTGATCAATTCTGTGATCGCCTTGTTGCGACTTTCCTGAGTGCCGCGGCGACGCTCGAACCCCTACCTAAGGTGGACGCGTCGTCTTTGACGTTTGCTCGGTTCCGTTCGTTCCTTGATGAGCTCTTCCAAGTGAAGAGTGGTGGGGCTTTCGAGCAGTATTGCTTCGCGGCGCTTCTGGAGCGTGAAATGAGCACTTCAGGAGTCGACGGCAGGGTAGTGACGAAGTCCGTTCGGTCGAGTGATTCGGCGACGGGTGCTGCCGGTGACGTGATTGTTCGCCGTGGGGGTCGCACGGCGGAAGCTTACGAAGTCACGGCTCGTCCTTGGCGGACCAAATTAGGTCAGTTGAGTACGAGCGCTCGCGCGGGGTTGACGGAGGTCACCATCGTGGCGAAAGACGTCGGCCCTGATCTTCGAGGAGTTGACCTGGAGGCCGAGCTGGCTCTCCTGCAGGCCGAACTCGCTGTTGACGTGGTCGTGATTGACCTACAAGGGAGCCTCGATCTTTTCTCGGGACGGATTGGTCGCTTCGAACGTGCGGACGTCATCCGACAGGTGTACTCGAACCTAGTTCAATGGCACAGGCGTGAGCCTCACCTGATCGCATCGTTCGTGACGTGCATCAGGTCGGTTGCGCTCGCGATGGACGAAGTCGAGGAGGCGGTCCTTCCCAACGATCCGGTCGAGGTAGACACAGCTGACGCTCGCCGCATGCTGGAGGATTTGAAGGCTTCTGAGTCCGCTGGAGCCCTACGCGCTCTGGCTCGGCTGCTCAGTCAGGAGGCGTAGCGTCCGCGTCAGCTGCCGGGACGACGCCAGGACGGCGCGAGCTGCCGCATCCGGAGCGCACGCCACTGCCAGATCACCCACATGCCCGGCCAGAGCGCGGCGCCGAGGACCGCGGGACGCATCCGGTAGGTCAGCCGGTCGAGCAGCAGGGTCCGACCGTCCCCGAGGTCGACGGTGGCCATCCGGTGCCGCATCGTCATCCGGCCGAACAGGCCCGAGACGCCACCGCCGTTGTCGCGCTGCACGGGGACGCCGTCCACCTCGTACAGGTCGATGTCGACGTGCGTGTCACCGCTCGGCACCACCCCGAACGCGTCGGCGGCGATGGGGTGCGGGACGCCGGGGGTCCATCGGTCCGGCAACCCCTCCGGCGACCGCGACCGGTAGACCAGGAACGGCTTCGTGACGGCGACCATCACCGACGGCGACAGCAGGGCGTCGCGGACGGCGTCGACGGGTGCGTCGAGGACGATGCGGAGACCGACGTGCATGCAGCGGACGCTACGCCGCGGCTCTGGACGGGCGACGTCCGCCCTGGGGACGGTACCGTGCGGGGTCAGGCGTGCCGGGCGGCCCGGCGGCGGGCGCCCTCGGCGCGGTCCCGGGTGCGCAGCCGCTCGGTGAGCGACAGGCGCACGGTCGGCCACTCGGCAGCGGTGATCGAGAAGACCACGGTGTCGCGCAGCGTGCCGTCGCGGCCGATCGAGTGGCTGCGGAGCACGCCGTCCTGCTTCGCACCGAGCGACGCGATCGCCGCTCGTGACTGCTGGTTGTGCCAGTGCGTGCGGAACTCGACCGCGATGCAGTCCCAGGTGTCGAACGCGTGCGAGAGCAGGAGCAGCTTCGCCTCGGTGTTGATCCCGCTGCGCTGCGTCGCACGCGCCAGGAAGGTGTAGCCGATCTCGACGCGACGGTTGGCCGTGTCGATGTTCGCGAAGGTCGTCGCCCCGACGACGCGACCGGTCGGGCGGTCACGGATCGCGAAGGGCACCATCCGTCCCGCGGCGTGCTCGCCGAGCCGCCGGTCGATCTCGGCCTCGACCCGGTCGGGGGCCGGCACCGAGGTGTACCAGGTGCGCCAGAGGTCGCCGTCCGCCACCGCCGCCCGCAGGTCGTCCGCGTGCTCGGCCGCCAGGGGCTCGAGGGTGACGCGGTCGCCGGTCAGGGTGGGGACGGTGGCGATCTCCATGGTCACCGATCCTACGGTCGCCGGTCCGACAGCGGGGCCTGGCGGACGCGCACCCGCAGCGCGGTCCTGTGGAGACGGACAGGTGCGGACCGCCGGTACCGTGGAGTGGTGGCAGCACGCACGCAGGAGCAGTACCAGGTCCGGTTCGCGTGGGGGACCGCCGGCGCCGACCGGATCGCGCACGGCACGCACCTCGTGGTGTGGGTGGACGTGCTGCCGGAACCGTCCGGGGGCGGGGCCGATCCCGCGGCACGGGCGCGGGCCGCGGCAGCCCTGCTGCCCGACGGTCCGGAGGTCGTGCTCGGCCACCTCGCCAACGCGGCGGCGGTCGCGGAGCGGGTGACGAGCCTCCAGGCCGAGCGCGGGGACCGGTGCGTCGTCGCGGTCGTCGCAGCCGGCCGCACCGCCGACGGCGCCGCGACCGTCGCGGACGCGGCGGGGGAACCGTCGGACGTCGCCGAGACGCCCGAGCCGGCGGTGGAGGACCTGCTCGCTGCTGGAGCGGTCGTCGACGCGCTCGTCACGGTCGGGATCGACCACACGTCGCCGGAAGCCGCAGCCGCCTGCGCCGCGTACACGGGGCTCCGTCGTGCGGTGAAGCACCTCGTGACCGCCGCCGAGGGTGCGACGGACCTGGACCGCGAGACGGTGCACGCGGCGCTCGCCGCGGGACCCGAGCTGGTCGTCCTGCGGGAATCCGGGATGCGGGCGTAGCGTTCCCGATCGCACGAGGCGTCGCGAGGACGCCGCTGATCGCAAGGAGCACGTCATGAAGGCAGTCGTCGGCGACACCGTGATCGCGGAGGCTCCGCAGGAGGACCTCATCCAGATCGAGGGCAACTGGTACTTCCCGCCGTCGAGCGTGAAGCCGGAGTTCTTCTCGGAGAGCGACACCCAGTACCACTGCCCGTGGAAGGGCGACACGCAGTACTGGACGGTCACGGTGGACGGACAGGAGCTGCCGGACCGCGCCTGGACGTACCCGACGCCGATCCCGTCGTCGTTCGACCGGGTCGGCAAGGACTACTCGGGCTACTACGCCTTCTGGAAGGACGTCCGCGTCGTCGACTGACGCCCGACGCCCGTCGCGAGCCGCTCAGCCGGCCCCGGTCAGGGTCAGCACCACGAGCGCCACGTTCAGGGCGACGATCACCAGCGCGATGACCCCCGCGACCACGCGGGTGGTCATCGCGTTGACGTCTGCGCCCATGACGCTCCGCCGCGAGGTGTAGACCACGAGCGGCACGATCGCGAAGGCGATGCCGAAGCTCAGCACCACCTGACTGAGCACGAGGAGCATCGTCGGGTCCGCGCCCACGGCCAGGAGCACGACGGCGGGCACCAGCGTGACGAGTCGACGCACCACGAGCGGGACGCGGACGTGCAGCAGGCCGTGCATGATCTCGGCGCCGGCCATGCAGCCGACCGAGGTCGAGGCCAGGCCGGACGCGAGCAGGCCGATCGCGAAGAGCACGCCGACGACCGGGCCGACGTTCGTCGCGATCGCGCCCTGGGCGCCGGGGATCGTGTCGGTGCCGGGGACCCCGGGGAGCGTGGCCGCCGCGAGCACGAGCATGCAGACGTTGACGCCGCCCGCGACGACGAGGGCCAGGGCGACGTCCCACCGCGTCGCGACGAGCACCCGGCGGCGCTCGGGCCCGGCGGGGACGTCGCCGTGCCGGTCCCGTGCCAGGGCGGAGTGCAGGTAGACCGCGTGCGGCATCACGGTCGCACCGAGCATCGAGGCGGCGAGGAGCACCGACTGCGCGCCCTCGAACCGGGGGACGAGCCCGCCGACGAGTTCGCCGGGGGAGACCTGCGCGAACAGCAGCCCGGCGCAGAACCCGACGGTCAGGATCGCGAGCATGGTCGTCACGACGGCCTCGAACGTGCGGGTGCCCCGGCGGCTGTGCAGGAGCAGGATCGCCATCGACACCACGCCGGTCAGCACGCCGCCGACGACGAGCGGCAGGCCGAACAGCAGGTGGAGGGCGAGCGCACCGCCGATGACCTCGGCGACGTCGGTGGCGGCGGCGACGACCTCGGCCTGCACCCAGAACAGCAGCCGGGGTGTGCGGCGCATGCGGAGGCCGAGGTGCTCGGGCAGCGACCTCCCGGTGACGACCCCGAGCTTCGCCGACAGGTACTGGACCACGACGGCGCTGGCGTTCGCGGCGACGAGCACCCAGAGCAGCAGGTACCCGTACTGCGCGCCGGCGGTCAGGTTCGCGGCGACGTTGCCCGGGTCCACGTAGGCGATGGCGGCGACGAACGCGGGCCCGAGCAGGGTGAGACCCGCGGCACGGCGGCGCGGCCGCTCGGGGCCGGGCGAACCGGTGCCGGCAGGGCGTCCGGACCGCCCGGGGTGGGCGCGGCGAGCGGCGGTGTCGGTCATGCCGACAGCCTGCCAGGTTTCGGCGTGCCGAATCCACAGGTTCGGCAGGTCTAATCGGTTGCTCAGGCCGCGGCGCGACGAGCGCGGTGCGCCCGCACCTTCGCGCGGTTGCCGCAGCGCTGCATCGAACACCACCGACGGGTCCCGCCCCGTGAGGAGTCGTAGAACACGAGCCCGCAGTCGTCGGCCGAGCAGCGGCTCAGACGGGTCGGTTGTCCGTCGGCGGCGACGTCGTCGAACCCGACCTCGGTGAAGAGCGCCACGGCGTCGCGCGCCACGCTCGACAGCGCCTGGGCCAGGCGGACCCGGTTCGCGCCCGCTCGACGTCGGCCCCCGGGCAGGCTCGGGGGGACGTCCGGCAGCGCCGCGAACAGGTTCACCGTGTCGATGTCGTCCGGCGCCGGCCGGGTGCGTCCGGTGCCGGCGCGGAGCCCCGCGGCGACCGCGGTCCGGGCCGCCGGGTCGGACGAGCCGACGGGGGCCGGGGCGGCGGCGACGGCCAGCCGGCCGATCGCGGCGCGGAGTGCCCGGGCGTCCTGCAGTTCCCGCGCCGTGGCGCCGACGTCGATCGGTTCGGTGTGGTCGCCCAGCCACTCGTCCAGGTCGGCCGGCGTCACGAGGAGTTCGCCGAGCCGTGCGCGGGGGCGACGGACGTCGGGGTCGTCCGCGAAGCCGCCGGTGTGGGCGAAGTCCAGGGCGATCCGGCCGGCGTCGAAGAACCACGACGACCCGCTGTCCGTCCGGATGTGCTGCCCCGTGTGCATCCGACCAGGCTAACGGCTCCCCGGCGCGCCTCCACGTGCCGCATCGATCATGCGGTAGCCGCGCGCCGCTCCCAGGCGATGAGGTTCCGGCCGTCGAAGCGCCGCGAGCACCGGGCACACGCAAGCGGCCTGGTCGGCGTGCGGTAGCGGAAGTGCTCGTGGCCCGCCGGACACGTCCCGATCCAGGGCGCGAGCTCGGACGCCACGGGTCCGTCGTACAGGCGGGACCCGGTGTACCCGATGTCGGCCGCCGTGCGACGCCACACCGGGCCGTGCCCGGCGCGGGGACCGGCGAGCGCGTGGGCGACCTCGTGCAGCAGGACCTGGTCGACGTCCTCGTCGGACACCCTGCTGACGATGTGCCGACTCACCGTGATGCGTCGACGGCCGAAGTCGCACTGCCCCGCCCGGGTCTTGGCGTGGTCGAACGCGAACGTCCAGCGGCCCGGGCCGAGGTGGGCGGTGAGCAGCTGCTCCGCCCGCGCACGGACGCGTTCCAGCACGACCGCCGAGGGCTGTGCCGTCACCGGCGGTCGGTGCCCGGCAGGTCGTCGGTCGGCTCGTCGCGGGGCGCCTGCCCCTTCTGCGCCGCCTTGGCTGCGATCCGGCCCCAGATGTCGTCGGCGTCGGTGCGTGCGGCGTCGGGTGCACCGAGCACACGACGGCGGACCGGCGGGACCTGCTTCACCGGTTCGGCGACGCGCGTCGTCTGCGGCTCGTCGTCCTCGGCACGGCGGGCGGCGACCTCGCGTGCGGTGCGGGGCTTGTCCGCGACGGCCTTCGGCTGCGCGACCGATGCCCGGAGCGCGGCCTCCACCGCGGTGCGGAGCGCCTCGGTGCGTTCGGACGGTGCACCCGCCTGGCGGAAGGCCTGGTAGGCACGCGAGAGCGCCGAGCGGGCCTCGTCGAACCGGGACAGCTCGAACAGCGACCAGCCCTCGAGCTCGGCGGCGGCGCCCTCGAGCTCCGGCCACTCCTCGGTCCGGGCGGTGTCCCGTGCCATGGCGGCCTCGGTCGCGGCACGCTCGTGGCGACCGAGGTCGTGCAGCACGTGCGCGCGACGGATGCGGGCGGCGACCTTGTCCGACCGTTCGCCGGTGAACATCGTCAGGCGGAAGACCTCCTCCGCCACGACGAGTGACTCGTCCAGCCGACCGAGCAGCCGGAGGAGCTCGGCCCGCTCGGCCAGGGCCTCGGTGCTGCGGCTCTGCCCGAGGTCGCGCAGCCGTTGCTGCACGACGTCGGCGTCCACCGCCGGCCGCAGGCTGATCGGCGCGAAGGTGCTCCCCGGGCTCACACCCGCGGTGACCGGGGCGGAGTCGCCCGGTGCGGCATGACGGGGTTCCCGGGCGCGGTCGGCGCGGTCGGGCTGCTGGCTGTCGTCGGGCGGGAGGGACATCGGTTCGAGGGTAACCGCGGCCTCCCGTGAGCGGGCGGTGCCACGCGCACGGGGGGTCCGAGAACGCGGGACGGCCCCGGGATGCGGAACGGCCCGCCCCGCTGCAGCGGGACGGGCCGTCGGTGCGACGCGTGGGTCAGTTGGTGCCGGTGACCGCGGCGGCCGCGGCGATGCTGATCGCGATGAACGTCGCGAAGGTGGCGACGACGGCGAGGATGATCGCGAGGACACCCCAGACACGACCCCGGCCCGAGACGGCCGCGACGATGCCCTGTACGAGGGCCCACAGCCCGAGGACGGCTGCGATGCCGACCACGATCAGCCCGCCGCTGAGCTGGGTCAGGGCCGACGGGTCGTTCATCAGCTGCTGCTGCATCTGCTGCTGCTGCTCGACGGAGCTGCCGCCGTTCTGCGCGATGTCGGCGAGTGCGCGGTTGCCGGCGAAGGCCGCGCCCATCAGGGCACCACCGACGACGCCGAGCACGAGTGACAGGACCCCGAGCGCGAACGCGACGAGGCCGACGGTCTTCTTCTTGCGCTTCGGCTCCTCGTACGACTGCCACGCCGGGCTGCCCGCGCTCGCCGGCGCCGAGGACGCTGCGTACGGCTGGTGGGAACCCTGGTGCTCGCCCCACGTCGGGGACTCGTGGCGGCCGTCGTGCTGGTCGCGCCGACCGTGCTGGTCGTGCTCGCCGTACTGCGCAGGCTGGCCGTACTGCGGCTGCTGCCCGTACTGCGGCTGGCCGTGGTCCTGCTCGCCGTACTGCGGCCGGCCCTGCTGCTGCTCGCCGTACTGCGGTGCCGAACCCGGCGCCGGGTCGACGCGCTCGCCGTAGCGGGGTGCGTCGTGCCGGTCGTGCTGCGGCGCACTGCCCCAGACCGGCGCGTCGGCGTTGCCCGGCGCGTTGCCGTCGCCCGTCCGGTCCTCGTTGCTCCGGTCGTCGTTCGTCATCTGGGGACTCCCTCGGTCGGTCGCGCGGTTGCGCGGTCGTTGTCCCCCATCCTGACAGCCGGATGCCCGACGTGTTCAGGGCGACACGGTGCTCCTGTACCTGTCCCACGGCCTGGAGGCTCGGTGGCGGACCGGCACCGGGCCTCCCGTCCGACGGGTGGTCGCGCCGCGACCGCGGGCTCAGCCGCCGAAGACGCTGCGGTTCGGCTCGGGGGACGCGACCGCGGTCGCGTCGGTGACGATGGGGGCCCCCGCCGTGAAGGCGCGGAGCTCCTGACCGTGCACCACCTTCGCCGGCATCGGGTCGGACGAGTACCGCCGGGGCATGTCC
The DNA here is from genome assembly GCF_040545555.1 of Curtobacterium oceanosedimentum. Lineage (NCBI taxonomy): Bacteria > Bacillati > Actinomycetota > Actinomycetes > Micrococcales > Microbacteriaceae > Curtobacterium > Curtobacterium oceanosedimentum. The sequence goes on along the minus strand of NZ_JBEPMD010000002.1, from coordinate 247,703 downwards.
GCCACGGGCAGGTCGGTCCGCGACCCGAGCAGCACGATGTTGCCGAACCGCCGCCCCTTGAGCATCCCGGTGTCGGCGACCGCGGCGACCGACGGCAGGACGGCCTGCAGCGTCGAGGCCTGCCCCCGTGCGAAGGCGAGCCCGGCGCCGTCCGCCACGTTGACGGCGACGATCCCGGTGGGCGAGAGGAACTCGGCGACCGTCCGGTAGAACTCGATGCTCGTCACGTGTGCCGGGATCTGCGAGCCCCCGAACACGTCCACGACCGCCAGGTCCACCGTCCCGCGGAGCCCGGTCGGCAGCTTGCCGAGGACCTCACGGGCGTCCCCGTACCGGACGCGGATCGACGCACCGCGCGGGAAGGGGAGCACCTCGCGCACGTGTTCGACGAGGTCGCGCTCCAGCTCGACGACCTGCTGCCGCGAGCCCGGGCGGGTGACGGCGACGTACCGCGGCAGGGTCAGCGCCCCCGCGCCGAGGTGCAGCGCCGTGATCGGGCCCTCCGGCAGCAGGTCGATCGCGTGCCCGATCCGCCGGATGTACTCGAACGCCAGGTGCGTCGGGTCCTCGAGGTCGACGTGCGACTGCGGCGTGCCGTCGACCACGAGCGTGAAGGACCCGGGGCGGTGCCGGTCCGGCTCGACCGACGCCCAGCCCGCACCGATCCGGAACCCGTCGAACGCATCAGCCATGCCCCCAATGGAACACCACCGTGATCCCCACCCGGACCACCACCCGGACCACCACCCGTGGGTGGTGTGCCGCCGACCGCCGGCTCACGAGGCTGGGACCACCGGTCGGGGACCCCCGCCGGACACCTCGTCGGAAGGCACACCGTGTCCACCCAGCTCATCGCGAACGCCGTCATCGGCCTCGTCCTCGTCGGCTTCCTGGCGTACCGGCAGGCGACCTGGCGGACGCTCGACCCGGCGCGCGTCTGGCGCGCCCCGCTCGTCCTCGGCCTCGTCGGGGTCGTGGTGCTCGCGCAGGCGGCCGCCACCGTGACGACGCTCGACGTGCTCTTCCTCGGCATCGAGGCCCTGCTCGCGGTCGCGGTCGGCCTCGCGATGGGGTCGATGACCCGGTTCCGCGTGACCACCACCCCCGACGACCACGGCCGGACGCTGCAGGCGCGCACCGGCTGGGCGGGCGCCGGGCTGTGGCTGCTCCTGGTCGCCGTCCGCATCGGGCTCGACGTCGTCGGCGGACACCTCGGCGCGCACCTGCTCACCTCGACGGGCGCGATCCTGCTCGTCCTGGCGCTGAACCGGGCGGCACGGGCGCTGGTCGTCGACCAGCGCGTCCCGCGTGCGGCCAGCGGCATGATGGTCCGGTGACCAGCAGTCCGGACCCGGGGAGCACCACCGCCGCGTGGACCGAGCCCGTGCGCGACCGGAGCGGCTCCGTGCTCACCCGCGCCCTGAACCTGCTCGGCGTGCTGGTGGTCACGTACTGGTTCGTGCGCACCGGGACGGCCACCGGGCACCCCGCGTGGGTGTGGGTGGTCGGGTCGGTGGCGCTCGCCGCGTGGGTGCTCCGTGTCGCCGCGCGACGGGAGCGCCTGCTGCTCGCCACGGCCTGGGTCATGGTCGTCGCCGGGGCGGCGGTCGTCGTCCCCACGGGGGCGGTGGCGGTCGCCGTCCCGCTCGTGGGCGTCGTCGTCCTCGGCGCGAGCGCGCGGCAGCCGGCGTGGGCGGGACCGGTCGCCGCGACCGTGGCGCTGGTCGAGGTCGCGGGCACCGCCGTGCCGGCCGGGACACCGGTCGCCGTGGTGCTCGGTTCCGGCGGCGGACTGCTCCTGGCCGCCGTCGTCGGGTTCAGCCGCCGCCAGGCCCGCCTCGTCGAGGAACGCACCCGGCAGGCCGCGGTCGAGCAGCAGCGTGCCGGACTGCTGGCGGACCGGTCGCGGGCGGCCCGCGAGGTCCACGACGTCCTCGCGCACTCGCTCGGCGGGCTCGTCCTGCAGCTCGACGCGGTCGAGGCGCTGCTCGAGGCCGGCCGCGTCGAGGAGGCCACCCGGCGCGCCGGCGCGGCGCGGGCCCTGGCGGCGTCCGGGCTCGCCGAGGCCCGACGTGCGGTGCACGCGCTGCGGGACGACACGACGGGGCCCGTGACGCAGCCCGTGGACCTCGCGGGGCTGGCCGACGCCCACCGCGCCTTCGGCGGGGCGCTCACCACGCGCGGCGACCTGGGCCTGGTGTCGGTCGACGCGGCGCACCGCGCGGTCGTGGTCGCGGCCACCCGGGAGGCGCTGAGCAACGCCCGCCGTCACGCCGCCGGTCGACCCGTGGAGCTGTCCGTACGTGCGGCCGGCCCCGTGGTCGAGGTGACGGTGCTGAACGCGCTCGACCCCGCGAGCTCGGGCGCGGGCTCGGGCGCGGGCTCGGGTTCGGGGGCCGGCGCCGGGCTCGGTCTCGTCGGGATGCGGGAGCGGTTCGCGGAGCTCGGCGACGACTCGACCGTCACGGCCGGCGTGGTCGACGGGTCCTTCGTCGTGGCGATGCGCGTGCCGGCGACGACCGGCGGTGCGGGGGAGCGGGCGTGACGATCCGGGTGCTCGTGGTGGACGACCAGGCGATCGTGCGGGACGGCCTGGTGACGGTGCTGTCGCTCGAGCCCGACGTCGAGGTCGTCGGCGAGGCCGCTGACGGCGCTGCGGCGATCACGATGGTGGACGAGGACCCGCCGGACGTCGTGCTGATGGACCTGCGGATGCCGGGCACCGACGGCCCGACCGCCACCGCGGCGATCACGGCCGCACACCCCGAGGTCGCCGTGCTGGTGCTCACGACCTACGCCGACGACGCCTCGATCGTCGGCGCGCTGCGGGCCGGGGCGCGCGGGTACCTGACGAAGGACGCGGGCCGACGGGAACTGGCCACCGCGGTGCGCGCCGTGGCCTCGGGACAGGCCACGTTCGACGCCGGGGTCGGTGCGCGGCTCGTCGCGCAGCTCGGCGCGGGCCCCGGCACCGCCGGCGGTGCGGGAGCCGCCGGTGTCGACGTCGGTGTCCGGGGTGACGCTCCCGGGGGTGGGCTCCGTGACCGCTTCCCCGCGCTCACGCCGCGGGAGGCCGACGTGCTCGAGCGGATCGCCGCCGGTCGGACGAACCCGGAGATCGCCGCCGAGCTCTTCCTGACGGTGCCGACCGTGAAGTCCTACGTGAACCAGGTCTTCGCGAAGCTCGGGGTCCGCACCCGCGCCGAGGCCGTCGCCCGCGTCCTGCGCTGACGCAGCGTCGTCCCCGCACGGCCGGCCGACGTCACCACCAGCCGACGTCACCACCAGCCGACGTCAAGGGACAGGACGTACCGTTCTCCACGTCATCACCCGACAGGTGTCGAGCACCGCGCCCCGAGGGCGTGGCGTTCCGCCGGTCCGGGTGACCACGACGTGGTCGGCACGACCCCGCGCGACCCCCACCGCGCCCGGGTGCCCCGCACGTCGTCGGCGTGCCCCGAGGTGCGCCGCCCTACGGCGTGCGACGGCGCACCACACCACGCGTGCGCCGATCCCGGATCCGAGCGGCACGCGGCAGGACCCGACTCCCCCAGGAGACCCGCGATGACCGACACCCTCAGCGTCCCCACCCTGCGACCCGGCCGTGCTCCGCGACCCGGCCGTGCCACGAGACCCGGCCGCGCCCTGCCGGGGGTGCACCCGTCCACCCGGCCGCACCGTGCCTCCAGACCGGTGGTCGCGGACGGTGAGCGCGCTCCCCGGTGGATGCGCGCGGTCGGTGCCGTGCTGCTGCTCGGCGGTGGCGCGCTGACGGCGGCCGTCCTCGGCTGGCCGGGGGACGCGCCGGAGGTCGCCCTGCTGCTGCCGGGCGTGGTCGCCCTCGTCGCCGGAGCCCTGCTGCTGCTCGCGCGGACCGGCATCGCGGTGACCGACACCGACGTGGTGCTGCACTTCCGCCCGCTGCCGGCGCGCCGCATCGTCCGACGCCGGATCGCGGACGTCGCGGTCGTCGAGGCGGATGCCCGCACCTTCGGCGGGGTGGGGCTGCGCCTGGGCCGGGGCGTGCGGGCGCTCCTGCTCACCCCGGGGCGGGGCGTGCGGATCACGGACGACCGGGGTCGGGTCACCTTCGTGCGTGCCGAGCACCCGGAGGAGCTGCTGCAGGCACTCGAGGACTGACCCGGCTGCGGCTGACACCGAGGGGAATGCTCGGTGGGTGGCCGTGCTTATACACGCCATCGCCGAATCCGGTCAAGCCAGGACTGGACAGCGCGCGCCGGGGCGACCTATGATGACAGTTCGCGCTCCCTGGCATTCGTGTGTCGTCATATTGCGGTCGAACACGCGCCCTGGTGCAGCCGGTCCCGTATATGGCGGCGGGACCCGCTCACCGATCATCCCACAGGTCCCCGACGGTCGTTGCCGTCGTGCGTTCCGTGTCGGTGGTCCCGGGGTCGCGCCGAGCGATCAACCCACTCACCTACGTGCTGCTCGTCAGTACCGGCCCGACGGGGCCTACCGGAGGTCACACCCTTGGCTGCTGCGCCCAACGCATCCACCAACCCCAAGAACGGTCGCAACCACTCGCGACTCTCGTTCGCCAAGATCACGGACACCCTCACGGTGCCGGATCTGCTCGCCCTCCAGACGGAGAGCTTCGACTGGCTCGTCGGCAACGACGTCTGGAAGGCCCGCCTCGCCGAAGGACAGGAGCAGGGTCGCACCGACCTCGCGCTGCACTCCGGCCTCGAGGAGATCTTCGAGGAGATCTCCCCGATCGAGGACCTCGGCGAGACCATGCAGCTCTCGTTCACGTCCCCGGAGCTCGAGGACCCGAAGTACTCCATCGACGAGTGCAAGGAGCGTGGCAAGACCTACGCCGCGCCGCTGTACGTCAACGCCGAGTTCATGAACCACATGACCGGTGAGATCAAGACGCAGACCGTCTTCATGGGCGACTTCCCGCTCATGACCGAGCGCGGCACGTTCATCATCAACGGCACCGAGCGCGTCGTCGTCTCGCAGCTCGTCCGCTCGCCGGGCGTGTACTTCGAGCGCCAGCAGGAGAAGACCTCCGACAAGGACATCTACTCCGCACGCGTGATCCCGTCGCGTGGTGCGTGGCTCGAGTTCGAGATCGACAAGCGCGACCAGGTGGGCGTGCGCATCGACCGCAAGCGCAAGCAGTCCGTGACCGTCTTCCTCAAGGCCCTCGGCCTGACGAGCGAGGAGATCATGGAGGAGTTCCAGGGCTTCGCCTCGATCGAGTCGACCCTCGAGAAGGACGCCGTCCTCACGAAGGAAGAGGCGCTCAAGGACATCTACCGCAAGCTGCGTCCGGGCGAGCAGGTCGCCGCCGAGGCCGCGCGTGCGCTCCTCGACAACTTCTACTTCAACTCGAAGCGCTACGACCTCGCCAAGGTGGGTCGCTACAAGCTGAACCGCAAGCTCGGCATCGACGCGCAGCTCTCGGACTCGGTGCTGACCGTGCAGGACATCGTCCGCACCATCAAGTACCTGGTCTCGCTGCACGCCGAGAAGACCACGCTCGACGGTGTCCGCGACGGCGAGCCCGTCCAGCTGCGCCTCGACGTGGACGACATCGACCACTTCGGCAACCGTCGCATCCGCGCCGTCGGCGAGCTCATCCAGAACCAGGTCCGCACGGGCCTGTCCCGCATGGAGCGCGTCGTCCGCGAGCGCATGACCACGCAGGACATCGAGGCGATCACCCCGCAGACCCTGATCAACGTGCGACCCGTCGTCGCCGCGATCAAGGAGTTCTTCGGCACCTCGCAGCTGTCGCAGTTCATGGACCAGAACAACCCGCTCGCGGGTCTGACGCACAAGCGTCGCCTGTCGGCCCTCGGCCCGGGCGGTCTGTCCCGTGAGCGTGCCGGCGTCGAGGTCCGCGACGTCCACCCGTCGCACTACGGCCGCATGTGCCCGATCGAGACCCCGGAAGGCCCGAACATCGGCCTGATCGGTTCGCTCGCGTCGTTCGGTCGGATCAACTCGTTCGGCTTCATCGAGACGCCGTACCGCCGCGTCGTGAACGGTCAGGTCACCACGACCATCGACTACCTCACGGCGTCGGAGGAGGACGACTTCGTCGTCGCCCAGGCCAACGCGCCGCTGACCGACGACTTCCACTTCCAGGACGACAAGGTGCTCGTCCGGAAGAAGGGCGGCGAGGTCGAGCTCGTCGGCAAGGACGAGGTCGACTACATGGACGTCTCGCCGCGCCAGATGGTGTCGGTCGCGACCTCGCTCATCCCGTTCCTCGAGCACGACGACGCGAACCGCGCCCTCATGGGTGCGAACATGCAGCGTCAGGCCGTCCCGCTGCTCCGTTCCGAGTCGCCGCTCGTCGGCACCGGCATGGAGGGCTACACCGCCATCGACGCCGGTGACGTCGTCACCGCCGACAAGGCCGGTGTGGTCTCCGAGGTCTCGGCCGACGCCGTGACCCTGCAGCTCGACGAGGGCGGCACGCAGACCTACTACCTGCGCAAGTTCGACCGCTCGAACCAGGGCACGAGCTACAACCACCGCGTCATCGTCTCCGCAGGCGAGCGCGTGGAGCAGGGCGAGGTCATCGCCGACGGCCCCGCGACGGAGAACGGCGAGCTCGCGCTCGGCAAGAACCTCCTCGTCGCGTTCATGCCGTGGGAGGGCTACAACTACGAGGACGCGATGATCCTGTCGCAGAACCTCGTGAAGGACGACACGCTCTCCTCGATCCACATCGAGGAGTACGAGGTCGACGCCCGCGACACGAAGCTCGGCAAGGAGGAGATCACCCGCGACCTCCCGAACGTCAGCCCGGACCTCCTGGCCGACCTCGACGAGCGCGGCATCATCCGCATCGGCGCCGAGGTCCGCCCCGGCGACATCCTGGTCGGCAAGGTCACGCCGAAGGGTGAGACCGAGCTCTCCGCCGAGGAGCGCCTGCTCCGCGCGATCTTCAACGAGAAGTCGCGCGAGGTGCGCGACACCTCGCTGAAGGTGCCCCACGGTGAAGAGGGCACGATCATCGGCGTCAAGGTCTTCGACGCGCAGGACGGCGACGACGAGCTCGGCTCGGGCGTCAACCAGCGCGTGGTCGTCTACATCGCCCAGAAGCGCAAGATCACCGCGGGTGACAAGCTCGCCGGTCGTCACGGCAACAAGGGCGTCATCTCGACGATCCTGCCGGTCGAGGACATGCCGTTCCTCGCGGACGGCACCCCGGTCGACATCGTGCTCAACCCGCTCGGCGTCCCCGGCCGCATGAACTTCGGCCAGGTCCTCGAGATCCACCTCGGGTGGCTCGCGAAGCAGGGCTGGAACGTCGAGGGCATCCAGGAGTGGGCATCGGCCCTGCCGGAGGCAGCGCACAGCGCGGCGCCCGGCACGAAGGTCGCCACCCCGGTGTTCGACGGTGCGTACGAGCGCGAGATCGAGGGCCTCCTCGACAGCACGCTCCCGAACCGCGACGGCGAGCGCCTGATCGGTTCGTCCGGCAAGGCGCAGCTCTTCGACGGCCGCTCCGGCGAGCCGTTCCCGGAGCCCGTCTCGGTCGGCTACATGTACATCCTCAAGCTGCACCACCTGGTCGACGACAAGATCCACGCTCGTTCGACCGGTCCGTACTCGATGATCACGCAGCAGCCGCTGGGTGGTAAGGCGCAGTTCGGTGGACAGCGGTTCGGTGAGATGGAGGTGTGGGCGCTCGAAGCGTACGGCGCCGCCTACGCCCTCCAGGAGCTCCTGACGATCAAGTCCGACGACATCCTCGGCCGCGTGAAGGTCTACGAGGCGATCGTCAAGGGCGAGAACATCCAGGAGCCCGGCATCCCCGAGTCGTTCAAGGTCCTCATGAAGGAGATGCAGTCGCTCTGCCTGAACGTCGAGGTCCTCTCGGCGGACGGCCAGGCGGTCAGCCTCCGCGACACGGACGACGAGGTCTTCCGTGCCGCTGAAGAGCTCGGCATCAACATCTCCTCGCGGTTCGAGTCGTCGTCCGTCGACGACATCTGAGCCGGCCCGTACCGAACACGTTTCGAACTCAGCAAGAGAGAAGAACATTGCTCGAAGCAACGTCATTTGACGCCATCCGGATCGGCCTCGCGACCGCCGAGGACATCCGTCAGTGGTCGTACGGCGAGGTCAAGAAGCCGGAGACCATCAACTACCGCACCCTGAAGCCCGAGAAGGACGGTCTGTTCGGCGAGCAGATCTTCGGTCCGTCCCGCGACTGGGAGTGCGCCTGCGGCAAGTACAAGCGTGTCCGCTTCAAGGGCATCGTCTGCGAGCGCTGCGGCGTCGAGGTCACCAAGTCCTCGGTCCGTCGTGAGCGCATGGGCCACATCGAGCTCGCCGCACCCGTCACGCACATCTGGTACTTCAAGGGCGTCCCGTCGCGCCTCGGGTACCTCCTCGACATGGCGCCGAAGGACCTCGAGAAGGTCATCTACTTCGCGGCGTACATGATCATCGACATCGATGAAGAGGGCCGTCACGCCGACATGCCCGGTCTCGAGAACGAGATGCGCCTCGAGATCAAGAACCTCGAGGGTCAGCGCGACTCGATCATCGCGGACCGCCTCAAGAAGCTCGAGGACGACCTCGCAGCGCTCGAGGAAGAGGGCGCCAAGGCCGACGTGAAGCGCCGGACCAAGGACACCGCCGAGAAGGAGATGTCCCAGGTCCGCAAGTCCTTCGACGAGGACATCACCCGCCTCGAGCGCGTGTGGGAGGACTTCCGCAACCTCAAGGTCGGCGACCTCAAGCCCGAGGACGCCGTGTTCCACGAGCTGCAGGACCGCTTCGGGATCTACTTCGACGCCTACATGGGCGCCGAGGCGATCAAGCTGCGGCTCGAGGCCTTCGACCTGGCCGCCGAGGCCGAGTCGCTGCGCCTGCAGATCGCCGAGGGCAAGGGCCAGAAGAAGATCCGCGCGATCAAGCGTCTGCGCGTCGTCAGCTCCTTCCTCGCCACCGGCAACTCGCCGGCCGCGATGGTGCTCGACGTCGTGCCGGTCATCCCGCCGGAGCTCCGCCCGATGGTGCAGCTCGACGGTGGCCGCTTCGCCACGTCGGACCTCAACGACCTCTACCGTCGTGTGATCAACCGCAACAACCGTCTCCGCCGCCTGCTCGACCTCGGTGCCCCCGAGATCATCGTGAACAACGAGAAGCGCATGCTGCAGGAAGCGGTCGACGCGCTGTTCGACAACGGTCGTCGTGGCCGCCCGGTCACGGGTACCGGCAACCGCGCCCTGAAGTCCCTGAGCGACATGCTCAAGGGAAAGCAGGGTCGCTTCCGCCAGAACCTGCTCGGCAAGCGCGTCGACTACTCGGGCCGTTCGGTCATCATCGTCGGCCCGCAGCTCAAGCTGCACCAGTGCGGTCTGCCGAAGCAGATGGCGCTCGAGCTGTTCAAGCCGTTCGTCATCAAGCGCCTCATCGACCTGTCGCACGCGCAGAACATCAAGTCTGCCAAGCGCATGGTCGAGCGTTCGCGTCCGCAGGTGTGGGACGTGCTCGAGGAGATCATCCGCGAGCGCCCCGTCCTGCTGAACCGTGCGCCGACGCTGCACCGTCTGGGCATCCAGGCGTTCGAGCCGCAGCTCGTCGAGGGCAAGGCCATCCAGCTCCACCCGCTCGTGTGTGCTGCGTTCAACGCGGACTTCGACGGTGACCAGATGGCCGTGCACCTGCCGCTGTCGGTCGAGGCCCAGGCCGAGGCCCGCATCCTGATGCTCGCCTCGAACAACATCCTCAAGCCGTCGGACGGCCGTCCGGTGACCCTGCCCGCACAGGACATGATCATCGGTCTGCACCACCTGACGACCGTCCGCGAGGGTGCGCTCGGCGAGGGCCGTGCGTTCTCGTCGGTCGCCGAGGCGATCCTGGCCAAGGACCAGAACACGCTGCACCTCAACGCGATGGTGAAGATCCGCATGTCGGGTGTCCACTTCGCCGAGGGTGAGGCGCCGGAGGGCTACGAGGTCGGTCAGCCGATCCTCCTCGAGACCACCCTGGGCCGTGCGCTCTTCAACGAGACGCTGCCGGCGGACTACCCGTTCGTCCAGCGCGTCACCGACAAGGGCACCCTCTCCGCGATCGTCAACGACCTCGCCGAGCGCTACTCCAAGACCGAGACGGCCGCCGCGCTGGACCGGATCAAGGACGCGGGCTTCTACTGGGGCACGCGCTCCGGTGTGACCGTGGCGCTGTCGGACGTCGTGACGCCTCCTCGCAAGAAGGAGATCATCGCGGGCTACGAGGTCCAGGCCGCCAAGGTCCAGGGCGAGTTCGACAAGGGTCTGATCACCGACGCGGAGCGCCGCGCCGACCTGATCAAGATCTGGACCGAGGCCACGAACGAGATCGCGCAGGAGATGCGCGACAACTTCCCGATCGACAACACCATCAACCGCATGGTCTCGTCGGGTGCTCGTGGTAACTGGCTGCAGGTGCGCAACATCGCCGGTATGCGTGGTCTGGTGAACAACCCGAAGGGTGAGATCATCGCCCGCCCGATCATCAACTCGTACCGCGAGGGCCTGACCGTGGCGGAGTACTTCATCGCCACGCACGGTGCCCGCAAGGGTCTGGCGGACACGGCTCTCCGTACCGCCGACTCCGGCTACCTGACCCGTCGTCTCGTGGACGTGTCGCAGGACGTCATCATCCGTGAGGACGACTGCGGGACGACCCGTGGCCTCGAGCTGCCGATCGCGACCAAGGGCGAGGACGGCAAGCTCGTCCGCGACCCGCGCGTCGAGAACACGGTGTACTCGCGCACCCTGGCCGTCGAGGCCGTGGACGCGAACGGCACCGTGGTCGCCGAGGCCGGTTCGGACGTCGGTGACGTCCTGCTGGACACGCTGCTCGAGGCGGGTGTCGAGAGCATCAAGGTGCGCTCGGTCCTGACCTGCGAGTCCGCCGTCGGTGTCTGCGCGAAGTGCTACGGCCGTTCGCTCGCCACGGGCAACCTCGTCGACATCGGCGAGGCGGTCGGCATCATCGCCGCCCAGTCCATCGGTGAGCCCGGTACCCAGCTGACGATGCGTACCTTCCACACGGGTGGTTCGGCCTCGGCCGACGACATCACGCAGGGTCTGCCCCGCGTGACCGAGCTCTTCGAGGCTCGCACCCCGAAGGGCGCGTCCCCGATCGCCGAGGCCCCCGGCCGCGTCACGATCGAGGACACGGACAAGGGTCGTCGGATCATCCTCACGCCGGACAACGGCGACGAGCCGTTCATCTACCCGGTGCTCAAGCGTGCGACCCTCCTCATCGAGGACGGCCAGCACGTCGAGCTCGGCGAGCAGTTCATCGCCGGCACGGTGGACCCGAAGGAGGTCCTCCGGGTCAAGGGTGTGCGCGAGGTCCAGAAGCACCTCGTCAACGGTGTGCAGGACGTGTACGGCTCGCAGGGCGTGCCGATCCACGACAAGCACATCGAGGTCATCGTCCGCCAGATGCTCCGCAAGGTCACCGTCGTCGACCACGGCGACACCGACCTGCTGCCGGGTGAGCTCGTCGACCGGTCGCGCTACAACGCGCTGAACCGTGCGGCGCTGCAGGAGGGTCGCAAGACCGCCTCGGCTCGCCAGGAGGTCATGGGCATCACGAAGGCGTCCCTCGCGACCGAGTCGTGGCTGTCCGCCGCGTCCTTCCAGGAGACCACCCGCGTCCTCACGCAGGCGGCCATGGAGGGCAAGCAGGACCACCTCGTCGGCCTCAAGGAGAACGTCATCATCGGTAAGCTCATCCCCGCCGGGACGGGCCTCAGCCGGTACCGTGACGTGGACGTCGCCGCGACCGAGGAAGCCAAGGCGGAGCGGTACCCCAACCGCATCTTCGCCGACGACTCCTCGTTCTCGGACGCCGACCTGAGCTTCGTCGACTTCGACAGCTTCTCGTCGGACGACTTCACGCCCGGGACCTACAACTGAGCCTGAGCTGAACCCGGAAGGCCCCCGCATCCTCGGATGCGGGGGCCTTCCTCGTCCCACCGGCCGGGACGGCGGACGGGAGGCCCGTGGCGGGCCCGCCACGGGCCTCCCGTCCGCCGTGTGGCACGGTCTCTCAGGCGGTACGGCCCTTCTCGTCGACCAGCGAGTAGAGGCTGAGGACGTTGCCGTCGGGGTCGCGGACGTCGAACCAGTCGACGGCGCCGTCGACGCACTCGACCGGGCCGACGTCGATGCCGAGCGAGCCGATGCGGGCGTGCTGCGACCGGACGTCGTCGACGCCGAAGCGGACGGCCGCGGGGCGCTGCTCGGCGTCCGCGGCGAGGAAGAGCTGCAGCCAGATGCCGCCGATCTCGTACTCGACCACGCCGTCCTCGGGCTCGAGGTCGGGGTCCGCGCGCTGGAACACGGCGCCGTACCAGAGGCAGGACGCCTCGATGTCGGAGACGGGGAGCCCCACGGTCACGCTCGTGATGTCCATGTCTCATCATGGCTCGGAGCGGTCCCGCACGTCGAGGGGTTCGTCGTGCACCGGCCTCCGATCCGTCGTGTCCCGAACGTTCCTGCACAGGCCTTCGGCGTCGCCTCGTCGTCCACCGGCCGTCATCCCGAGCCGCGCGCCGCCGTCGTGGTCACGGAGCATCGACGCATGACGACCACCAGCCGGACCACTCGGTACCCGTCGGTACCCCAGCACTGGGGACACCCGCCACCCCGTCGCCCCCTCGTTGTGGGACTGCGGGGGTCGCACCGGGCGGCCGTAGCGTGGACGGGCGCCGCGCCGCTGCGGAGCACACAACCACGACCCGGTCTCGACCCGAAGGAGGCCCCGGGACACATGGCCACCCTGTCCGAGATCCTCATCCTCAACGGCGCACTGCCGATCGAACACCTCGACTCCATGACCGGCGACGAGACGATCGACGAGCGCGCGATCCGGTCCCTGGTGGACCAGGGTGTCGTGAGCGAGGCGCAGTACATCACGGCGCGTGCGGCGTCGAACAACTCGCACACCGTCCCGCTGACCGACTACCCGGTCGACGGCACCGCCGTGTCGATGCTGCCCGCGGCGCTCTGCCGCCGGCACGGGGTGCTCGGCATCGGGTTCGAGGGCGAGACCCTCGTGCTCGCGATGGTGAACCCCTCGAACGTGCTCGCGATCGACGACGCCCGCACCGCGTCCGGTCGTGCGATCAAGCCGCTCCAGGTCGAGGAGCGCGACCTCGTCAGCGCCCTCGACCGGTACCTGCGGGCCGACGACGAGATGAACGACCTGACGTCGTCGCTCGAGGACCAGTCGGCTGCGCAGACGCAGCAGCAGGTGGACCTGACCGACGGTGCACTCGACGACGTCCCGATCGTCCGCTTCGTCAACCTGCTCGTGTCGCAGGCGATCCAGGACCACGCGTCCGACATCCACATCGAGCCGGGCGAACACGAGGTCCGGGTGCGTTACCGCATCGACGGCGTGCTGCACGAGATGGCCCCGGCGCCGAAGAACATCCAGAACGGCGTGATCAGCCGGCTCAAGATCATGAGCGACATCGACATCGCCGAGCGTCGGAAGCCGCAGGACGGCCGGATGTCGGTGCGTCACGGCGGCCGGCAGATCGACCTGCGCGTGGCGACGCTGCCCACGGTGTGGGGCGAGAAGGTCGTCATGCGGATCCTCGACAACACGAACACATCGCTGACGCTCAAGGACCTCAACCTGCTCGAGCAGAACTTCCAGGCGTACCAGCGGTCCTACTCGAAGCCGTACGGCATGATCCTGGTCACCGGACCCACCGGTTCGGGCAAGTCCACCACGCTGTACACGACGCTCAACGCAGTCGCGAAGCCCGAGATCAACGTCATCACCGTCGAGGACCCGGTCGAGTACCGGATGGCCGGCATCAACCAGGTGCAGGTGAACCCGAAGGCCGGCCTGACGTTCGCGTCCGCGCTGCGCTCGATCCTGCGCTCCGACCCGGACGTGGTGCTCCTCGGTGAGATCCGCGACCACGAGACGGCGCAGATCGCGATCGAGGCCTCGCTCACCGGGCACCTGGTGCTCTCGACCCTGCACACGAACGACGCTCCCTCGGCCGTCACCCGCCTGACCGAGATGGACATCGAGCCGTTCCTGGTCGGGTCCGCACTCGACTCGGTGGTCGCCCAGCGTCTGGCCCGCCGGCTCTGCGACCGGTGCAAGGCCCCTGCGGTGTACGAGCCCGAGCAGCTGCACGCGCTCGGGTTCCTCGACCGTGCGGACGCGGCCGTGCCGGAGTTCTTCGCGCCGATCGGCTGCGCCGTCTGCTCGAACACCGGGTACCGCGGCCGCATCGCCCTGCACGAGGTCATGACCGTCACCGAGGAGATCGAGCGGCTCGCCGTCGCACGGGCCTCGAGCGCCGAGATCAGCCGCGTCGCCCAGCAGCAGGGCATGCTCACGCTCCGCCAGGACGGGTGGGAGAAGGTCAAGCTCGGCATGACCAGCGTCGACGAGATCCTGCGCGTGGTCGCGTAGTCCCGGGAGCACGAGGACGATGAACGAATCGGTGTACGACATCGAGGCCGGCGACGACCCCGTCGCCGGGTGGCACCCGGGGGTCCCGGGCAACGAGGTCGGCGGTCGTCGGGCTGCGCGGCTCGCGGCTGCCGCTGCGGCTGCTGCGGCGTCGGCCTCCTCGGCGCCGTCGGCCGCACCGGCCGACGACCGGTCGAGCGTGCCGACGTCGAGCAACGCCGTCTACGACCTGTCGGCCGAGCCCGACTGGGGTGCTCCGGCGGCGTGGAGCCCGGCACCGGAGGCCACGGTGGGGTCGGGTCCGGCGAGCACCGGCGTGGCGGCCGGTGCAGGGTCGTGGCCACCGCCCGCCGGCGACCCCGTCGCCGTCCCGGTCGCGCAGCCGCAGACCGCGCCGGCCACGCCCCCGGCCGCCGTCCCGCCGTCGACCGCTGCGTACGGGTACGCGGACTCGGTGACCGAGCACCTGCCGGTGGTGCCCGCGGTGGCGACCACGAGCCTCCAGGCCGTCCCAGCGACGTCCGGCCACGCGGTCGACCCCGCGTCGCACCCCGAGATCGGCTTCACGCGCCACGCTCGCGAGGTCGCCGACGCCGACCTCATCACGGCGCTCTCGCAGGTCGTCTACCAGGGCGCCTCGGACCTCCACGTCACCGCCGATGCACCGCCGACCGTTCGGGTCGACGGCTCGCTGCGACCTGCGGTGCCCGGGGGACCCTGGGCACGCAACAAGGTCATCGCCGCACTGAAGACGCTGCTCACCCCCGAGCAGGCCGGCCAGTTCGACCACGAGCAGGAGCTCGACTTCGCGTACTCGCTGTCGCCGGAGTTCCGCTTCCGCGTGAACTACTACCAGCAGCGCGGCAACTGGGGTGCGGCGTTCCGCATCATCCCGACGAAGATCAAGACGCTCAAGCAGCTCGGCATCCCGCAGCACGTGGGGGAGTTCGCGAAGCTGCCCCGCGGGCTCGTCCTCGTGACCGGACCGACCGGATCCGGCAAGTCGACCACCCTCGCCGCGCTCATCGACCTGGTCAACGAGACCCGTGCCGACCACATCGTGACGGTCGAGGACCCGATCGAGTTCATGCACGACCACAAGAAGGCGATCATCAACCAGCGCGAGGTCGGGGCGGACACGCACTCGTTCGCAGCCGCGCTGAAGCACGTGCTGCGACAGGACCCCGACGTCATCCTGATCGGTGAGCTCCGCGACCTCGAGACCATCTCCGTCGCACTGACCGCCGCCGAGACCGGCCACCTCGTCTTCGCCACACTGCACACGCAGAGCGCTCCCGGCACCATCGACCGTGTGATCGACGTGTTCCCGCCGCACCAGCAGGGGCAGATCCGCACCCAGCTCGCGGCGACGCTCGAGGGGGTCGTGTGCCAGACCCTCGTGCCGAAGGCGAACGGGTCGGGCCGTGTCGTCGCCACCGAGATCATGAAGACGACGCCCGCGATCGCGAACCTGGTGCGCGAGGGCAAGACCTACCAGATCACCTCGGCGATGCAAGCCGGCCGCGACGCCGGGATGCACACGATGGACCAGGACCTCGCCGAGCTCGTCAACGTCGGCACCGTCACCCGCGCCGCCGCGATGGAGAAGGTGCACGACGAGGACGGCTTCGACCGGCTCGTGCAGCGCGTCGAGTCGCCGTCCGACTCGTCCGCCGCGGCGATCGCTGCGTCGGAGATCGACTTCGGCGACAAGTACTCCGGAGGGCACTGATGTCACTCGCGTTCGACTACCGGGGCCGTGACGGCGCCGGCAAGCTCGTCAAGGGCCGGCTCGACGCTGCGTCCGAGGGTGCGGTCGTGCAGCGGCTCCGCACGATGGGTGTCTCGCCGATCGCGATCACCGAGGCGAAGCCCGGCACCGGACTGCAGACCGAGATCAAGATCCCGGGGTTCGAGAAGGGCGTCGGGCTCAAGGACCTCGCGATCATGTCGCGCCAGGCGTCGACGATGCTGTCGTCCGGACTCTCGCTGCTCCGTGCGCTGACGATCCTGGCCGACCAGACGGACAACAAGAAGCTCAAGGACATCCTCGGGAAGGTCCGGGACGACGTCGAGCGCGGTGTCTCGTTCTCCGACGCCGTCGCGAAGTACCCGGTCGACTTCCCGCCGATCATGATCAACATGATCCGTGCCGGAGAGACGGGCGGGTTCCTCGACCAGGCGATGGACTCGATCGCGACGAACTTCGAGAAGGAACACAAGCTCCGATCGACGATCAAGTCGGCCATGACCTACCCGGTCGTGGTGCTCGTGATGTCGCTGCTGGCCGTCGTGGTCATGCTCATCTTCATCGTGCCGATCTTCCAGGACATGTTCGCGTCGCTCGGTGGTCAGCTGCCCCTGCCGACGCAGATCCTCGTGCAGTTGTCGCATGCGATGCGGTGGGCCGGGCCGATCCTGGCGGTCGTGGCTGTCGTCGGCTGGCTCTGGTACCGAGGCAACAAGAACACCGATCGGTTCCGCGCCTTCCGCGATCCGGTCCTGCTCCGGATGCCGGTCTTCGGACAGCTGACCAGGAAGATCGTCATCGCGCGCTTCGCGCGGAACTTCTCGAACATGATCGGGGCCGGCGTGCCCATCCTGCAGGCGCTGCAGATCGTCGGGGAAGTGTCGAACAACTTCGTCGTGCAGAAAGCATTGACGCGCGTCGCGGAAAGTGTCCGGAAAGGCGAGTCGATCGCCGAACCGCTCGCCAAGGAATCGGTCTTCCCGGCGATGGTCGCGCAGATGATCGCGGTCGGTGAGGACGCCGGTTCACTCGAGGTGATGCTCGAGAAGATCGCGATCTTCTACGATTCCGAGGTGGAATCCACCACGGAATCCCTGACCTCGCTCATCGAACCGTTGCTCATCGCATTCCTCGGCGTGGTGGTCGGCGGCATGATCGTCGCGCTCTACCTGCCGATCTTCCAGATCTCCTCGCTCGTCAAGTAACTCGACGACGCGCACCCTCCGTTCGGGGGTCGGTCAGGAATTCCGCACCCCCGGTACTGGGGGCATTTCGCAACGCAGATCACCCCCGTTCTCGGGATTATGCCCGGAAAACGCCGTCAATACGCTTGCCAGCGGCGGCGGAGCACTCTGCGGCACATCCCCATCGCATTCCCGAGAAGAATGGAATCCACCATGTACTTCGCTCTCATGGGCAAGCTCGACGCTCGCCGCAAGGGCCTCCTCGAGGACAAGGAGAAGGGCTTCACGCTCATCGAACTCCTGGTCGTCGTGATCATCATCGGCATCCTCGCCGCGATCGCCATTCCGGTGTACCTCAACGTGCAGAACAACGCGAAGGACGCGTCGGTGAAGTCCGACCTGGCGAACGCGAAGACCGCGGTGATCGCGTTCCAGACGGATAAGAACGGCACGCTGCCGACGACGGCGGAGTTCGGAACTTCGGCGACGATGACGCCGTACGGCTACACGAAGAGTGACGGCACGACGTTCACCTACGTCCCCGCGGCGACCGGAAGCTCCTTCTCCATCTGCGCGGTCGGCGACACCAAGACCAGCTGGAAGATCACGGACACGACCGCAGCGGCCAAGGGCACGTGCTAGTCCTCTGACCCTGTGGGGGCGACCTGTCCGCGGACGGGTCGCCCCTCCGTCGCACTGACCATCACCGAGGAGGTGACCGTGATCCGCAGACTGCAGCGCGTGCTGCGCCCGGTCGACCCGTCGGCCCGTGAATCGGGCCTCTCGGTCATCGAGGTCATGGTCGCCATGATGGTCTTCGCCGTGATGAGCGTCGGGATCGCCTACGGCATCGCCAACACCCTCCAGCTCACCCAGACGAGCCGTGGCCGCGAGACCGCGGTGGCGCTCGCCTCGCAGGACATCGACTCGATGCGGCAGACGGCGGCCGCGACGACCGCCGGCATCTTCAAGGTGGTGAGCGCGTCCGGCGCGACGAACACGAAGACCCTCGGTGGCGTCACGTACCAGGTAGACCGGTCCGTCCGGTGGGTGCAGAGCGACGGTGCGAGCGGCGCGTGCGGCACGTCCAACGGCAAGCTCGCCTACAAGAGCGTCGTCGCGACGGTGTCGTGGCCGAACGCTCGAGGCGGCACGTCCTCGACCTCGATGACCTCGGCGATCGCCCCGAGCGACGCGGTCACCGACCCGGGCTACGGCACCGTGATCGTCTCGGTCGCGAACGCATCCGGTGCGCCGTTCCCCGGCGTCGCCGTCTCGCTGACACCGATCGCGGGCAGCGGCGCGATCGCGCCGAGCACCGCGCCGCTGCCGACCGACTCCCAGGGGTGCTCGTACGCGGTCAACGTGGTGCCGGGCGACTACACCGTCACTGCCACCGTCGCGGGCGGCATCGACACCGACCAGAAGCAACCCTCCCAGCAGACGCCGATCACGGTCGCTGCCGGCGCGAGCGCCCCCGTCCCGTTCGTCTACGACCGCGCGAGCCAGCTGACCCTCCGGTACGCGCAGACCTACGGCGCGACGCTCCCCACGAACATGCCCACGGTGCTGTCGAGCACCGGTGGCGGGCTCGACACGGTGACGCCCTGGGACACGACGAGCTCGACGCTCGCGATCACGTCAACCTCGACGCCCTCGCTCCCGGTCTTCCCCTTCACCTCCGGGTACACGGCGTTCGCCGGCCCGTACTCGAACAGTCCGAACTCCAGGGTCAACTGCCTCAGCCCGAGCGCCGCAGCGTGGACCGCACCGAACGCGGACGGCGCGGTCGGAGCCACGCCTGACGTGATCACGACGAGTGCGGGGGCGCCCGCGAGTGGGTCCGTGCGCATGGGCGTCGCGACGATCAAGGGCGTCAAGGGGCGCTACGTCACTGCGGTCTCCTCATCGACCCCCGGGCCGGGCGACCCGGGCTGCACCGCGGGCATGACGATGAAGTTCCCGGTGTCGACCGCGGACACCGCCACCATCGCTCTGCCCTTCGGCACGTGGACCATCTCCTCCGGGACGACCTTCGGGTCGACGTCGCGCAACGAGATCGCCACGAACGCCTCCAACGTCGCGCCGGTCACCCCCGGGTCGGTCAACCGCAAGACCGCGCTCATCGTCATCAGCTACGACAACACGCTCACCCTCGACCCTCGTGGACAGACCTCGTGACGCGGATGCTGGGCAGGCTGCGCCGCGAGGACGACGGCGTCGGCCTCATGGAGCTCATCGTCGCGATGAGCATCTCGATGGTGATCCTCGTCGCGGTCGGTGGGTTCTTCACCGCGACCCTGCGAGCCGGGTCGACCAACACCCGCTCCGACCAGAACGCCCGCTCCGCGTCGATCGTGATGAACTCGCTCACCCGGTACGTGCACGCAGCGAGCCTGCTCCCGGTGGCCGACGGCACGTACGCCGCCGCGATGACGCAGGCGGACGGCTCGAGGATGACGTTCACCGCCTTCGTGAACCTCGACGGCAACGCCACCGACGTCCCGGTGCAAGTGCGGTACTCGCTCAACGGCGCGAAGGGCCTCGTGCTCGACCGGTGGACGGGTACCACGACGAAGGGGTTCACGACCTTCCCAGCGCCGACACAACCGCCCACCACCTCGACCGTCCTCGGCGGGGCGGTGTCGTCCCCGACCGGTGACGGTGACCCGCTCTTCACCTACCTCGGCGCCAACGGCACCGCGTTGCCGACCCTCGCGGACGGGTCCCTGGCCGCGTCCCAGCTCGGAGCGGTCCGGGCCGTCCGCGTGAACCTCGAGCTCGGCGCCCCGGCTGCGGACACCCCGGGCAACACCCACATCCAGAACACGCTGTACCTGTTCAACGTGGCCTACGGCACGAGCACCGGAGCGACGCCGTGATCGGCCGGATCAGCACGGCACTCCGCCGGACGCACGGCGACGAACGGGGCATGGCCCTGGCGAGCGTCGTGATCTTCGGCACGGTCATGCTCATGCTCGTCGCGACGATGGTTGCGGTGTCCACGTCGGGCGCGGTGAAGTCGGCCACCGACCGGAACTTCCAGAACGCCATGGCCGCGGCCTACGCCGGCCTGGCCGACTACCAGTCGAAGCTGTCCAACGACAACGGCTACGCCCTGTACGGTAACGCGGCGGCACAGTTCAGCAAGACCAGTGGATCGACGTTCACGGGTGACGACGACAACCCGGCGTTCACGAGCAGCGGCTCGCAATGGGCGTCCGTCGTCGGCTCCACGGACCAGGTCTTCCGCTACGAGGTCGACAACGCCGACTACTCGTCGAAGGGCGTGCTGCGCGTCCGCGTCACCGGGAAGGCCGGCGGGAGCGTCCGGTCGCTCGTGGCGAACCTCAAGGGCGACGGCTTCATCAACTACCTCTACTTCACGAACTACGAGTCGTCGAGTCCGGCAATCTCCGGCAGTGACTGCACGACCGCCTACCAGTGGCAGGGCGGGGTCTCGAACCGGTGCCAGGCGGTGCAGTTCGCCGGAACGGACGTCCTGAACGGACCGATCCGGACGAACGACGTCTTCACCGCGGCGTGCACGACGACCTTCAACGGCAGCGTCGAGCAGCACGACACGCGAGTGCGACCGTCGAGCGGGACCTGCGGCGGCCAGTTCCTCGGCGGTGACCCGTCACCGGTGCCGTACCTCGGGCTCCCGGCGCTGAACTCAAACATGTCGCAGGAGACCAGGACCGACATCCCGGCGACGGTTCCCCGCCCCGGGTGCCTGTACACGGGGCCGACCCGGGTCACGTTCCTCGGAGGCGGCAAGATGACGGTCTGGTCGCCCTGGTCGAAGGCGACGCAGATCCGGGTGGACAGCGGGTCCGGCAAGGTGTCCGCGAGCGCGGACACCGCGAAGGCGGCGTCGCTCTGCGGGTCGATCGACGCCCTGCAGAGCCAGGGCGGCGCAACGATCCCCACACTGCCTGCGAACCTCATGTACGTGCAGGACGTCCCGTCCGCGACGAACAACGTGAACACCTGGTCCGGGACCTTCCCGTCGAAGTACACGAACACCTACTGCACGACCACGGTCACGGTCGGGGCGAACGGCAGGGCGACGACGAAGGCGAACCAGCCGTTCAGCAACGGACAGGGCTACCCGGCGGCAGGGGAGTGGGTGAACGGCCGGAGCGCCGGTCGCAACAACACGACGCAGACCGGTTCCGCGCCGGACACCTACTCGTGCACCGCCGGGGACGTCTTCGTCAGCGGTCCGTTCGCCGGCGCGATGACGATCGCCTCGTCGGGAACCATCTGGGCGACCGGCAGCGTGACCTACAGCGATCCGACCACCGACATCCTCGGCCTGGTCGGCCAGAACGCGGTCGAGGTGTACAACCCGACGAAGTGCACCTCCTCCGCGTACGACGGAACCGCGTGCAACAACTCCGGGATCGCGCTGCTGAACCGCTCGAACGGGGACGGCATCACCATCAGCGGTGCGATCGCGAGCAACGCCGGGACGTTCTGGAACCAGAACTACGACGTCGGGCCGAAGCTCGGCGTGCTCAAGGTCGTCGGCTCCATCGCGCAGAACTGGCGCGGTCCGGTCGCGACCACCGGGAACACCGGCTTCTCGAAGAACTACGTCTACGACCAGCGGCTGCTCACCACCGCCCCGCCGAAGTTCCTGCAGCCCGTCTCGACCTCGTACGGCGTGACGACCCAGGTCGAGGTGCAGGCCGCCTACCAGGTGGACGGCGCCTGCGCGACGGCGAGCACGGGAGCCTGCCGGTGAGCGCCGCCTGGGTCATCGCCGCCCTGGCCGGAGTGCTCGGCCTGGCGATCGGTTCGTTCCTCAACGTCGTCGTGCACCGCGTCCCTGTAGGGATCTCCGTCGTCGCGCCGCCGAGCGCATGCCCACGGTGCGACCACCCCATCCGCCGGCGGGACAACGTCCCGGTCCTCTCGTGGGTGCTGCTGCGCGCGAGGTGCCGGGACTGCGCCGCGCCCATCTCCGCCCGCTACCCCGCGGTCGAGGCGGTGACCGCCGTCCTCTTCGTGGTCGTCGCCCTCGTCGTCCCGCAACCGCTGGGCGCTGCGACGCTCGGCGAGGCCTTCGGCCGGACCGTGCTGCTCGGCGCGCTGCTCTTCCTGATGGCGGTGAGCGTCGCGCTCTCGCTGATCGACCTCGACACGCACCGCCTGCCGAACGCCGTCGTCTACCCGGCTGCCGTCGTGCTGCTGGTGCTCCTCGGCGCGGTGTCGGCGGTGTCCGGGGACTGGGGGGCCCTGCTGCGCGGTCTCCTCGGCGCGGTCGTGCTCGGCGGGACGTACCTGGTCCTGGCGCTCGCCGTCCCCGGTGGGATGGGGCTCGGCGACGTCAAGCTCGCCGTCGTCCTCGGCCTCGTGCTCGCGTACCTCGGATGGGGACCCCTCGCAGTGGGAGCTTTCGGCGGCTTCCTCGTCGGCGGTACGGTCGCGATCGCACTGGTCGCCATCGGTCGCGCTCGGATGGGCAGCGGGGTCCCGTTCGGGCCGTCGATGCTCGTCGGCGCGTGGATCGGCATCGTCCTCGGCGCACCCCTCTGGTCGGCCTACCTCGGGCTCCTCGGCCTCTCCTGACCCTCAACGAAAGCAGCACCATGGGAAAGAGCATCGTCGGCGTCGACATCGCCGCGTCGTCGATCCGCGCGGTCGAGGTCGGGGACGCCGACCGTGGCCGCCCCGTCGTCCTCCGGGTCGCCGAGGTGTCGACACCCGAGGGGTCGGTCAGTCGCGGCGAGGTCCTCGAGCCGAACACGGTCGGGGCCGCACTCCGACAGCTCTGGTCGACGGGCAGGTTCCGTTCGCGCGACGTCGTCCTGGGCATGGGGAACCAGCGGGTCCTCTCGCGTGACCTCACCGTCCCGCACGCGCCGCTCGCGCAGATCCGTGAGAGCCTCCCGTTCCAGGTGCAGGACATGCTGCCGGTCCCGGTGGGGGACGCGATCCTCGACTTCTACCCGGTCAGCGAGGGCGTCGACGAGTCCGGTCCGGTGATCCGAGGCCTGCTCGTCGCAGCGATCAAGGAGGCCGTGCTCGCGAACGTCCGCGCCGTGCGGCTCGCAGGCCTCAACCCGGTCGGTGTGGACCTCATCCCGTTCGCCCTCACGCGGGTGCTGAGCCCTGCGCAGGCGCAACACGGAACGATCGCCATCATCCAGGTCGGCGCGGACACCACGAGCGTCGTCCTCGCGACGGACGGTGTGCCGCAGTTCGTCCGCATCATCCCGTCCGGCGGGGACGACATCACCCGGTCGCTCGCCGGCCGACTCGACATCCCCTTCGCCCAGGCCGAGGCGGTGAAGCGGCACTTCGGGATCGGACCGGGCGCCCGCACGCCGGACGACGCGCGAGCTGTCGCGGCGGTGTTCGACACGGTCAACGAACTCGTGACGAGCCTCCGCAACACCATCAACTACTACGTCAACACCCGCCCGGACGAGGTCGTCGCCGGCATCGCACTCGTGGGTGGCGGCGCCCGGCTCATCGGGCTCCGCGAGGCCCTCGCCGACACGACGCACCTGCCGGTCACCACCCCGTCCGCCTTCCTCGGCGCGGGCTTCGGGCGGGCTGTCCGCGAGGAGGACGTCCTCGCGCACGGTGACTCGGTGGCCGTCGCCTACGGACTCGCAGTGGGGAGCAAGGCAGCATGACCAGCACGCAGGAACGCACGGAGGCTGCGCAGGGTCGTCGCGGCCGCGGGGCCCGTCGTGGTGCCTCGGACTCGACCGCGGGACGCGCGCCCCGGGTCGACCTCCTCCCGGCAGAGGTCTACGTCGAGCGTCGGCAGCGGGCGCTGACACGGCGCGCATGGCTCGGTGTCGTCGTCGTCGGCGCTGCCGTCCTGCTCGCGAGCGGCGGGGCGATGGCGAACCAGATGGCGACAGCGGCCTCGCTGACCGCCGCGCAGGCAGAGACCACGACGCTGCTCGCCCAGCAGCAGCGGTACGCGGAGCTGCGGGCAGCGGAGCGCGACTCCGACCTCCTGGAGTCGGCCCGGACCGTCGGAGGGTCGACCGAGGTCGAGTGGGACGGGACGCTCGGCGGCATCCGCGACGTCCTGCCGGCAGACCTCGCGATCAGCGGGATGACCGTCGCTTCCGCGACCGCGACGGAGCCGTTCGGACAGGCTGCCGATGGAGGTCCGCGGCCGAGGGTCGCGACGCTCGCGCTGACCGTGGCGTCGACGACCATCCCGTCCGTACCGGACTGGACCAGCCGCCTGTCCGGCCTGACCGGCTACCTGGACTCGTCGATCTCGTCGATCTCGTACGACCAGGACCGCGGCGAGTACACCTCCGTCATCGAGCTCGAGCTCGACGCGCGGGCCTACGACGGCAAGTACGACAAGGACGCCGACCGATGACGAAGCACCACCTGTCCCTCGTGATCGCCCTGGTGGTCGGTGTCGCGGTCCTGGCCGGCGGCTGGTTCCTCGGCGTGCAGCCGCAGCTCGCCGGGGCCGCGTCGAACCGGGTCCAGCAGGCGACCATCGACGCGACCAACGACAAGAACCGCGCCGAACTCACCCGTCTCGCAGCGGCCTTCTCCGGCCTCGATGCGACGAGGGCGGAACTCGAGCGGCTGCGGGCCTCGGTCCCGTCGACCGTCGACTCCGAGTCCTTCGTCCGCGAGATCGACGCAGACGCCGCTGCGGCCGGGGTGCAGGTCACGAACGTGACCATCGGGGACGCGACCCCCTACGCGCCAGCGAGCGCGGAGTCGGCCAGTGCGGAGCCGGCGAGCGCGGTGACGGCCACCCCGGGAGCGACCGCGGACGGCGCCGAGGAGACTCCGTCGGCGCAGGCTGCCACGGATCCGTCCATCACCGACGCGAACTTCTCGCTCGTACCCGTCACCGTCGCGGTCCAGGGGTCCTACGACCAGGCGCTGGCGTTCACGAAGGCGATGCAGTCCGGGTCGCGACTGTTCCTGGTCTCGGGGATCGCAGCAGCGAGCGAGGAGGAGGGCGACTCGCCCCCGATGCAGTCGCAGTCGTGGTCGCTGTCCGGGTCGGTCTACGTCTTCACGGGCACCTCGTCGAGCGCCTCGACGAACGGCTGACACCCCTCCGCAGAGCCCCCCGCGAAGTGGGTGCGACACGCCACGCCGCACCCACTTCCGCGACACCCGTCGCTGTGCCTACGATGCTCCCGACGCCGCACTCGCGGCTGCTCACACCCCTCTCGGACGGTCGCCTCAGGACGGCCGTCCCTCGTCGTGCCCGGAGTCGCGCGTGTTGGTCGGAATCGTGGAGTTCCTCGGCTGGTTCGGAGCCGTAACCGTCCTCGCAGGTTACCTGCTGTTCTCACTGGGCAAGATTCCGAACGGGCCGCTCTACCAGTCCCTCAACCTGGTCGGCGGGCTCTCCGTCGCCGTCAACGTCGCCGCGCACCACGCGGTCCCGTCGACGATCGTGAACGGCGTCTGGGCGGTCATCGCCGTGGTGGTCCTGGTGCGGATGGGCCGCGCCCGTCGCGCCGCCCGACGCGGGGTCTCGGAGACTCCCGCGGTCACCGTCCTGCACGTCGAGCCGCCGACGACGACCGCGGTCCTGCCGGTCGTCGGGCCCGCGCTGCGGGACCACGAGGCGGAGTCGACCCTGCTCGACCCGGAGGTGGCCCCGGCGGAACGCGACCACGAGGCGGAGCAAGCCCAGTGGAACCACGAAGCAGCCCCGGCGGGACGCGACCACGAGGCGGAGCCCGCGCAGCACGACCGCGCCGAGCCGCGCCTCCAGGACGGCACCGCGGCCCCCGTCGCCCCCATGACCGAGTCCGTCCCGGTCATCACCGCGACCATCGCGCTCGCGCTCGTCGCGGCGGCACAGCACCACGCGAGCCAGGAGCGCCCCCAGGGCCAGGAGCACCCCCAGGGCCAGGGCCAAGGCCAGGCTCCCGTGCCGGAGCGCGACGCCGAGCAGGACCGCGAGCACGCGCAGGAGCGCGCTGCGCGGTGACGCGGCGGCGCCGCCACCCAGGGCGCCCGGCAGTACGATCGAGCCATGTCCCGGTGGCTGATCGCGACGATGACGTCGGTCCTCTTCATCGCCCTCGTCGTCGCGGTGACGGGCTTCGAGGCCCTGCTCGCCGACGTCGAGGCGATCCCGCAGTCGGACGCCGGCCCGTACCTCGGTCCGGCGATGGTGGTCGCGGCGGCCGCGGTCGTGTTCCTCGCCACGGCGGCGGGGATCCGCGAGGGCAACCCCGGCGTCACCGCACTCGTCGCCGCTGCGGGCACCTACCTGGCGATGCTCGCGACGGGAGCGGTGGGCTACTCGATGACGCGGGGGGACGGGACCGAGCTCCTCGTGTTCCCCGCGGGTTCCGCGCTGAGCCCCTTCGTGGTCGGCTCGGTGGTCGTCGCCCTGCTCTGCGTCCTCGGCGGTGTCTCCGCCGCCCGGTACCAGGCCCGGTCGCGGGGGACCGCGCGGCGGTAGGATCCCGGAGCACGCACGAGGCACGACGGGGGACGCATGACCGACAACCAGCCGGGCGGGTGGGCACAGGTCCCGCACGTCGACACGCTCCGGGGCACGCAGGAGCCGCCGGTGCCCGTCGCCGCCCCTGCCGCACCTCGCCCGCGTCGCCGGATGCGGCGTGGCGCACTGGTCGGGATCATCGCCGGCGGTGCAGCCGTGGTGCTGCTGCTCGTCACGGGCGTCGTCGGGTACGCGACCCAGTCCTCCTCGCACTCGGCCGACCGGCCGGTGCGGGCCTTCCTCGACGACCTGACCGCGGGCCACGTGGACGACGCGCTGCGCCTGGCGGGTGTCGACCGCGACGACGCGGACGTGCTGCTCACGGACGCCGCCTACGCGAAGGCGACGGACCGTGTCACCGGGTACCGCATCGCAGCGACCCGCACCGACGGTGACACCGCCACCGTGCGCGCGTACCTGCGACAGGGCGGCCGGGACGTCGCCTCCACCTTCACGCTCGACCGCACGGGGACCGACTGGGGGGTCTTCCCGGTGTGGGAGCTCCAGGCGCCGGACCTCGGACGGGTCCAGGTCTCGGTCCGCGGCCCCGGAGGGACCACGGTCGAGGTCGCCGGGCAGCGCGTCCGGACGTCCGACGACGGCATCGCGAACCTGACCGCCCTGCCGGGTTCGTACGCCGTGGCGGTCGACGGCGGGAAGTGGTTCACGGCAGCGGGCGCGACCGCGCGCGTCCCCGGCTTCAGCACGACCGGTTCGGTGCCGGTGTCCATGACCACGGAGCTCACCGACGACGGGAAGCAGGCCGCCCAACAGGCGGTCGACCGCTGGGTCGACGGGTGCATCGCCTCCACGGACCCGGCGCCCGCTGGCTGCAGCTTCTACGCCTACGGCGAGGACCCGGCCTACACCTACACGAACCAGAAGTGGACGCTCGAGCAGCGCCCGCAGGTCACGGTCGGCGGATGGCTGTCGCGTGGGTGGACGGTTTCGACCTCGACCTTCGGTCGCGCCACCTTCACCGCCGACATCTCCGGGCCCGACGGCGTCGGCACAGCATCGGCGGGTCCGATGAACGTCAACGCGAGCGGGTACGTGTCGGGCTTCTCCGACGACGGCGCGACGTTCGAGTCCGCCGTCGGCAACGGTTCGTCCGACGCCGGTTCCTGACGCGGACGGGTCCGGTCCGGCGGTCGCCGCCTGGAGGCCCGCCCCACCATCGCGGACAGGTCCGGACGCGCGGTCGCCGGCCCGGAGGCTCGTCTCGCCACGGCAGCGTCGGCGCGCTCCGGGCGCGACGCGCCCGGATTGATTTCGCCGTGTGACGCGGGTAGTCTCTACCGGGTGTGCGCCCTCGGGCGCGCCCGAAATCCCGGGTCATCATCGTCGACCTCGACGAGACCGTACCGGGTCATCCATCCCACGACCTCCCTCCGCCGTCAGGCGGTGATCAGCGTGGGATGAGGAAGCCGACGGAATGCGTCGGCCAGAGCACGAGCGAAGAACCAGGAGAACAGTTGCCTACCATCCAGCAGCTCGTTCGCAAGGGTCGTACGCCCAAGGTCGTCAAGACCAAGGCGCCGGCACTGAAGGCGAACCCCCAGCAGCGTGGTGTCTGCACCCGCGTCTACACCACCACCCCCAAGAAGCCGAACTCGGCCCTGCGCAAGGTCGCTCGTGTCAAGCTCTCGAACGGCACCGAGGTCACGGCCTACATCCCCGGTGAGGGCCACAACCTGCAGGAGCACTCGATGGTGCTCGTCCGCGGCGGTCGTGTGAAGGACCTCCCCGGCGTGCGGTACAAGATCATCCGCGGTGCCCTGGACACCCAGGCCGTCAAGAACCGTAAGCAGGCCCGCAGCCGCTACGGCGCGAAGAAGGGTTGAGTTAGATGCCTCGTAAGGGTCCCGCCCCGAAGCGTCCCGTCGTCGCCGACCCGGTGTACGGCGCGCCGATCGTCTCGCAGCTCGTCAACAAGATCCTCCTGGACGGCAAGAAGGGCCTCGCCGAGCGCATCGTCTACGATGCACTCGAAGGCGTCTCCGCCAAGAACCAGCAGGACGCCGTCGCGACGCTGAAGAAGGCGCTCGACAACGTCCGTCCGACCCTCGAGGTCCGTAGCCGCCGCGTCGGTGGCTCGACCTACCAGGTCCCGGTCGAGGTCAAGCCGCACCGCGCGAACACCCTCGCGCTCCGCTGGCTCACCTCGTACGCCAAGGCCCGTCGCGAGAAGACGATGACCGAGCGTCTCATGAACGAGATCCTCGACGCGTCGAACGGTCTCGGTGCCGCGGTCAAGCGCCGTGAGGACACCCACAAGATGGCCGAGTCGAACAAGGCCTTCGCCCACTACCGCTGGTAATCCCGGCTCGGTAGTCCCGGCTCCGATCGGGCGTCGGTGGTCACGCACCACCGACGCCCGCCCGGGCGCCACCCTCTCCTACAACTCTTCCGGAGGAACCTGTGGCACAGGACGTGCTCACCGACCTGAACAAGGTCCGCAACATCGGCATCATGGCGCACATCGATGCCGGCAAGACCACGACGACCGAGCGCATCCTGTTCTACACGGGCATCACGCACAAGATCGGTGAGGTCCACGACGGCGCTGCCACGATGGACTGGATGGCGCAGGAGCAGGAACGCGGCATCACGATCACGTCGGCCGCGACGACCTGCTTCTGGGACAACAACCAGATCAACATCATCGACACCCCCGGTCACGTGGACTTCACGGTCGAGGTGGAGCGCTCGCTCCGCGTCCTCGACGGTGCCGTCGCCGTCTTCGACGGCAAGGAGGGCGTCGAGCCCCAGTCCGAGACCGTGTGGCGTCAGGCGGACAAGTACGACGTCCCCCGCATCTGCTTCGTCAACAAGATGGACAAGCTCGGCGCGGACTTCTACTTCACCGTCGACACGATCATCAACCGCCTCGGTGCGGAGCCGCTCGTGCTGCAGCTCCCGATCGGTGCCGAGAACGACTTCGTCGGCGTCATCGACCTCATCGAGATGCACGCCAAGGTCTGGCCCGGCGACGCCAAGGGTGACGTGACCATGGGCGCCCAGTACGAGGTCCAGGAGATCCCCGCGGACCTCAAGGACCGCGCTGAGGAGTACCGCGCGAAGCTGATCGAGCGCGTCGCCGAGACCGACGACGCCCTGCTCGAGAAGTTCTTCGGCGGCGAGGAGCTGACCAAGGACGAGATCAAGGGCGCGATCCGCAAGCTCACGATCGCTTCCGAGGTCTACCCGGTCCTCTGCGGCTCGGCCTTCAAGAACCGCGGCGTCCAGCCGATGCTCGACGCGGTCATCGACTACCTCCCGTCCCCGCTCGACGTGCCGCCGATGATCGGCCACGACGTCAAGGACGAGGAGAAGGAGATCATCCGCAAGCCCGACGCCACCGAGCCGTTCTCGGCCCTGGCGTTCAAGGTCGCGGTGCACCCCTTCTTCGGTCGTCTGACCTACGTCCGCGTGTACTCCGGCTCGATCGAGTCCGGTGCCCAGGTCATCAACTCGACCAAGGGCAAGAAGGAGCGCATCGGCAAGATCTTCCAGATGCACTCCAACAAGGAGAACCCGGTCGACAACGTGACCGCGGGCCACATCTACGCGGTGATCGGCCTCAAGGACACCACCACCGGTGACACGCTCTGCGACCCGACCGACCAGGTCGTCCTCGAGTCGATGACGTTCCCGGAGCCGGTGATCGAGGTCGCCATCGAGCCGAACACGAAGGCCGACCAGGAGAAGCTCTCCACGGCCATCCAGAAGCTCGCGGAAGAGGACCCGACGTTCCGCGTCGAGCTCAACGCCGAGACCGGTCAGACGACGATCAAGGGCATGGGCGAGCTCCACCTCGACATCCTCGTCGACCGCATGAAGCGCGAGTTCAAGGTCGAGGCGTCGGTCGGCAAGCCGCAGGTGGCCTACCGCGAGACCCTGACCAAGGTCGTCGAGCGCTACGACTACACGCACAAGAAGCAGACCGGTGGTTCCGGCCAGTTCGCGAAGGTGCAGATCGCCCTCGAGCCGATGGAAGTCACGGCCGAGAAGGTCTACGAGTTCGAGAACGCCGTCACCGGTGGTCGCGTCCCGCGTGAGTACATCCCGTCGGTCGACGCCGGTATCCAGGACGCCATGCAGGTCGGCATCCTCGCCGGGTACCCGACCGTCGGCGTGAAGGCCATCCTCAAGGACGGCGCGGCGCACGACGTCGACTCGTCCGAGATGGCGTTCAAGATCGCCGGTTCGATCGCCTACAAGGAGGCCGCCCGCAAGGCCGGCCCCGCCATCCTCGAGCCGATCATGGCCGTCGAGGTGCGTACTCCCGAGGAGTACATGGGCGACGTCATCGGTGACCTGAACTCCCGTCGTGGCCAGATCGCCTCGATGGAGGACGCCTCGGGCGTCAAGGTGGTCCGCGCGAGCGTGCCGCTGTCCGAGATGTTCGGCTACGTCGGGGACCTCCGGTCCAAGACCTCTGGTCGTGCGGTCTACTCGATGACCTTCGAGACCTACAGCCAGGTCCCGGCCAAGGTCGCCGAGGAGATCATCGCGAAGAACAGCGGAGAGTAACGCTCCGGCGTTCTCTCCACAGGCGAGGGTGCCCGGCGACGGGCCCCTCGTCACCAAGTACAGTTAGACACACACCCTGCACGCCAACGGTTCACGGAACCGGGGGCATGCTCTCCGAGTCCTGAGGAGGACCCACAGTGGCCAAGGCCAAGTTCGAGCGGACCAAGCCGCACGTCAACATCGGAACCATCGGTCACGTCGACCACGGCAAGACCACGCTCACGGCGGCGATCACCAAGGTTCTGCACGACCAGTACCCGGACCTCAACGAGGCCCGTGACTTCGCTCAGATCGACAGCGCTCCCGAGGAGCGCGACCGCGGCATCACGATCAACATCTCGCACGTCGAGTACCAGACCGAGAAGCGCCACTACGCGCACGTCGACGCTCCTGGTCACGCCGACTACGTGAAGAACATGATCACCGGTGCGGCGCAGATGGACGGCGCGATCCTCGTGGTCGCCGCCACCGACGGCCCGATGCCCCAGACGCGTGAGCACGTCCTGCTCGCCCGCCAGGTCGGCGTCCCCTACATCGTCGTCGCGCTGAACAAGTCCGACATGGTGGACGACGAGGAGATCCTGGAGCTCGTCGAGCTCGAGGTCCGTGAGCTCCTCGGCTCGCAGGAGTTCGACGAGGACGCCCCCGTCGTGCAGGTCTCGGCGCTCAAGGCGCTCGAGGGCGACGAGAAGTGGGTCAAGTCCGTCCAGGACCTGATGTCCGCCGTCGACGAGAACGTCCCGGACCCGGTGCGCGCCACCGACCAGCCGTTCCTCATGCCGATCGAGGACGTCTTCACGATCACCGGTCGTGGCACCGTCGTCACCGGTCGTGTCGAGCGTGGCACGCTGGACCTCAACTCCGAGGTCGAGATCGTCGGCATCCGCCCGACGCAGAAGACCACGGTCACGGGCATCGAGATGTTCCGCAAGCTGCTGGACAAGGCTGAGGCGGGCGACAACACCGGTCTCCTCATCCGTGGCCTCAAGCGCGAGGACGTCGAGCGCGGCCAGGTCGTCGTGAAGCCGGGTTCGGTCACGCCGCACACCGAGTTCAAGGCGAACGCGTACATCCTGACCAAGGAAGAGGGCGGTCGTCACAACCCGTTCTACGCGAACTACCGTCCGCAGTTCTACTTCCGCACCACGGACGTCACCGGCGTCATCACGCTGCCCGAGGGCACCGAGATGGTCATGCCCGGCGACACCGTCGCCATGTCGGTCGAGCTGATCCAGCCGATCGCGATGGAGGCCGGCCTCCGCTTCGCCATCCGTGAGGGTGGCCGCACGGTCGGCGCCGGTACGGTCGAGGAGATCGTCAAGTAACTCCCGGTTCTCCGGAAGACACTGCGCCAGCGGGGTCGGGCCTTCGGGTCCGGCCCCGCTTCGTCGTGCCCGGCGGACGTCCGGTCCGTCCCGGGCGCGTTCCCGGTGACGGGTCCCAGGCGTCGGCAGGCAACATCGTGGGAGTGACCCGTCTCCGCCGCTCCGCGACCAACGGTCGTGGCTACCACCGTGTCCGCAGCGGCAAGGGCTTCTCGTACCGCGACCCGGACGGGAAGACCGTCACCGACGCCGTCGTGCGACAGCGCCTCGACGACCTCGTGATCCCTCCGGCCTGGGACGACGTGTGGATCTCGCCGTACGAGAACGGGCACATCCTCGCGACCGGCAAGGACGGCGTCGGCCGGCGTCAGTACATGTACCACCCCGGGTGGCGCGAGCGGATGGACCGGATCAAGTACGACCGGGCACTCGCCCTCGCGGAGTCGCTGCCGTCCGCGCGACGGATGGTCACGCAGGACCTGCGGCGGCCCGAGCCCGACCGGCGGCGTGCCCTTGCCGCGGCCTTCCGGATGCTCGACCAGGGTTCGCTCCGGGTCGGGTCCGAGCGCTACGCCACCGAGCACGGCAGCCGCGGCCTGTCGACGCTGCTGTGTGCGCACGCCCACGTGTCCGGCGACGACATCGAGCTCGACTTCCCGGGCAAGAGCGGGCAGGAGTGGTCGTCCACGATCCACGACCACGACCTCGCGCGGGTGATCGCCGGGATGAAGCGTCGTGGACCGAACGCGCGCCTGCTGTCCTTCCGTGCCGAGCGCGGTGCCGAGTGGGAGCCGCTCGCCGCCGAGGACATCAACGAGTACGTGAAGGAGCGAGCCGGTGACGAGTTCACCGCGAAGGACTTCCGCACCCTGCACGGGACCGTCGCGGCCGCGGTGGACCTGGCGCGTACCGGCCCGCAGTCGAGTGAGGCCAAGCGCAAGAAGGCCGTCTCGCACGCCGTGAAGGCCGCGAGCGAGGAGCTGGGCAACACCCCGACGGTGTGCCGGCAGAGCTACATCGACCCGCGCCTGCTCGACGCGTACCAGCACGGCGAGACCATCGACCCCGAACGCCTCCACGCCGCCGAGTCCGAGGTGCGTGCCCTGCTCTACCGACAGTGACGGAAGGGGGCGGATCATGACGTACGGTTGGACACCGTGCCCGATCTCCCCCACCCGGGCACGGAAGGACCTCTCCCAGTCGTGACCGACGAGTGCATCCACGGTTTCCCCACCGAACTCTGCGACATCTGCTCGCCCCGACAGGCCGAGGTGCCTGCAGTCCCCACCACGCCGACGCCCCGTCGGACCCGCATCACCACCGACCTCCGCTCCACCCCGGCCCCCGCGCGCGGCTCCTCGTCGCTCCGGTCGCCGGCTGCTCCTGAACTGCCGGAGCCCCGCGTGTTCGCGTCGCTCCGGGCGCACCACGCCACCCACGTCGACAACCTGGCGTCCATCGTCGGCGAGGGCGCCGTCCTCGCCGCCGACACGGCCACTCCGGTCGTCGACGTCAGCTCTGCCGAGACGCGTGCCGCGCGCGCCGAGGCGACCGCTCCCGACGGTGGCTCCGTGTCGGGTCACGTCCCGTTCACGCTCTCGCCGGACGCCACACGCTGGGACGAGCTCCGCCGCGGCGCCGAGGGCACCCGCTGGTCCGACGCCGCCCGACGCACGCGTGCCACCGAGTACGTCGTGCTCGTCGTGCCGGTGTCCGCGTTCGGCGCCTCCGTGATCGTCGCCGACCAGGACGCCGAGGCCGACGACGTGCGCTTCGCGGTCGGACCGGAGGCAGCGACGAACCTGATCCGTCGCACCGACTTCACCGACCCGGAGATGCACGGCCTCGAGCTGCTCGCCGGGCCCCGTGTGCCGTTCTCGTCGATCGCCGTCATCGGGGTGCCGAACGACCGCGTCCGACAGCAGGTCAAGACGCTGCTCGCCGAGCACCGCGTGACCGGTCCTCGGGTCGCGGTCTTCCCGCCGTGGTTCGTCCCGCCGGTGCCCGAGGAGTTCTGACCCGGTCGGACGCCCTCCCTGCCATCGTGCCCGCTCGGCCTCGCCGAGCGGGCACGATCCGTTCCGCCGACCTCGACGGAGTCACTCGACGGAAGGTGTCGGGTCCCGTCTGGCCGCGCCGAGCGGGCGAGATCCGTCACGCTGAGCCCCCGGACCCGACCGATCCCACCCGCGCGGCGCTCGGCGCGCGGCGTGTCCTGCCCGCTCGCGGACCGCCACCGGACCCGACGTGCGCGGGCCCGCGCCCGTCGAGTCGAGAAGGGTGCCGAGGGCGGACCGACCACCTCGGGAAGGTGCGCGACGCGCCCGGGGTGCGCCGCGCCTCCAGGCCGGGCAGAACCGCGCCGTTCCGGGGGAGCGCGCCGTCCCGAGCCCCGCGGAACCCGACGACACGCCCGGGTTGCACAGGTGCCGTGCCTATGCGAGACTTGTCCGGTTCCGAATTCCGCGGGCGTTCGCGCGCGCAGGATCACTGCTCTGGCAGTGCACAATCCCTCCGTCCAGCGGAGCTGGGTTGGGCCGCAGGCAGCAGAACACGATCGAGTCCCCACCACCACCCCGGGTGCACCTGTGCCCGGAGTGGGGGGAAGCGACATGCCCACGCTGGACGGCCACGGTCGCCCTGCGCGGTTGACAGGAGAACAGCGGTCATCCCCCGCGGATGCGGCCGGTTGGTTCAGGAAAACAGCCAAGCCCTGCAGGAATGCACGGTGACGGCGGCGTCAGGCGGCCCGAGGGTGCGCGGCGCAGAGAGGACAGAGAGACACATGGCGGGACAGAAGATCCGCATCCGGCTCAAGTCGTACGACCACGAGGTCATCGACACGTCGGCCCGGAAGATCGTCGACACGGTGACCCGTGCCGGTGCGACCGTGGTCGGCCCGGTGCCGCTCCCCACCGAGAAGAACGTGGTCACCGTGATCCGTTCTCCCCACAAGTACAAGGACTCGCGCGAGCACTTCGAGAAGCGCACGCACAAGCGGGTCATCGACATCGTCGACCCGACGCCGAAGGCCGTCGACTCGCTCATGCGACTCGACCTCCCGGCCGACGTCAACATCGAGATCAAGCTGTAAGGGGGACTGACCGATGGCGAACTCAACCAAGACCGTCAAGGGCCTCCTCGGCAAGAAGCTCGGGATGACCCAGGTGTGGGACGAGAACAACAAGTTCATCCCCGTCACCGTGATCGAGGTCGGCCCGAACGTGGTCACCCAGATCCGCAACGTCGAGCGCGACGGCTACGAGGCGATCCAGATTGCCGCCGGCGCGATCGACCCGCGCAAGGTGAACAAGCCGGCCGCCGGCCATTTCGAGGCTGCTGGTGTGACCCCGCGTCGCACCCTCACCGAGATCCGCACCAACGACTCCGCCGAGTACACGCTCGGCCAGGAGCTCACCGTCGACACCTTCGAGGCCGGCCAGAAGGTCGACGTCGTCGGGACGTCGAAGGGCAAGGGCTTCGCCGGTGTCATGAAGCGCCACGGCTTCGCCGGTGTGTCCGCTTCGCACGGTGCCCACCGCAACCACCGCAAGCCCGGTTCGATCGGTGCTTCGTCGACCCCGTCGCGCGTCTTCAAGGGCATGCGCATGGCCGGCCGCATGGGTGGCGAGCGCGTGACCGTCCTCAACCTCACGGTGCACGCCGTCGACGCCGAGAAGGGTCTGCTGCTCGTCAAGGGCGCCGTCCCCGGTGCTCGCGGTCGCTCCGTCTTCGTCCGCACCGCCGTGAAGGGTAAGTGATCATGGCCACCGAGACCGCAACCACGATCGACGTCCTCGACGCGACCGGAGCCGTCGCCGGCAGCATCGAGCTGCCCGCCGAGCTCTTCGACGTCGAGACGAACGTCCCGCTGATCCACCAGGTCGTCACCGCGCAGCTCGCCGCCGCGCGTCAGGGCACCCACAAGACCAAGAACCGCGGCGAGGTCCGCGGTGCTGGTCGCAAGCCGTTCAAGCAGAAGGGCACCGGCCGCTCCCGTCAGGGTTCGGTCCGCGCTCCGGAGCACACCGGCGGTGGCGTCGTCCACGGACCGACCCCGCGCGACTACTCGCAGCGCACCCCGAAGAAGATGATCGCCGCGGCTCTGCTCGGCTCGCTCTCGGACCGCGCCCGCGGTGGCCGCATCTCCGCTGTCGAGTCCTTCGTCCCGGCTGAACTGCCCTCGACGAAGACCGCTCGCACGCTCATCGAGAAGGTCGCGCCCGTCAAGAACGTGCTCGTCGTGCTCGAGTCGGCCGACGAGCTCACGCTCAAGTCGGTCCGCAACCTGCCGAACGTCCACGCGCTCTCGTACGGCCAGCTCAACGCCTACGACGTGCTCAAGGCCGATGCCCTCGTCTTCAGCAAGAGCGCACTCGACGCCTTCATCGCGTCGAAGACCGCGAAGGAGATCTCCGCATGAGCGGCTTCAACAAGGACCCGCGCGACATCATCATCTCGCCGGTCGTCTCGGAGAAGAGCTACGGCCTGATCGACCAGGGCAAGTACACGTTCATCGTGGACCCCCGCTCGAACAAGACCGAGATCAAGCTCGCCATCGAGAAGATCTTCGACGTCAAGGTCGCGAGCATCAACACGCTGAACCGTCCGGGCAAGACCCGTCGCACGAAGTTCGGCCTGGGCAAGCGCAAGGACACCAAGCGCGCCATCGTGACGCTCAAGTCCGGTTCGATCGACATCTTCACGGCTGTCGGCTGAGGACCAGAGGGATAAATCATGGCTATTCGTAACTACAAGCCGACGACCCCCGGTCGTCGCGGCTCGTCGGTCGCCGACTTCGCTGAGATCACCCGTTCGACGCCGGAGAAGTCGCTGCTTCGTCCGCTGCCGAAGACCGGTGGCCGCAACAGCTCGGGCCGCATCACCACCCGCCACATCGGTGGTGGCCACAAGCGCCAGTACCGCGTGATCGACTTCCGTCGTCACGACAAGGACGGCGTGGACGCCAAGGTCGCACACATCGAGTACGACCCGAACCGCACCGCGCGCATCGCGCTCCTGCACTACGTCGACGGCACGAAGCGCTACATCATCGCGCCGAACAAGCTCAAGCAGGGCGACGTCATCGAGCAGGGCCCCGGCGCCGACATCAAGCCCGGCAACAACCTGCCGCTGCGCAACATCCCCGTGGGCACGGTCATCCACGCCATCGAGCTCCGCCCCGGTGGCGGCGCGAAGATGGCGCGTTCGGCCGGTGCCTCGGTCCGCCTCGTCGCCAAGGACGGCCCCTACGCGCAGCTCCGTCTGCCGTCGGGCGAGGTCCGCAACGTCGACGCCCGCTGCCGCGCCACCATCGGCGAGGTCGGCAACGCCGAGCAGTCCAACATCAACTGGGGCAAGGCCGGCCGCATGCGCTGGAAGGGCGTCCGCCCGACCGTGCGTGGTGTCGCGATGAACCCGGTCGACCACCCGCACGGTGGTGGTGAGGGCAAGACGTCCGGTGGTCGTCACCCGGTCAGCCCCTGGGGCCAGGCCGAGGGTCGTACGCGCAAGCCGAACAAGCCGAGCGACAAGCTCATCGTCCGTCGCCGTAACGCCGGCAAGAAGCGCAAGTAGGAGTTCAGAAGATGCCACGCAGTCTGAAGAAGGGCCCCTTCGTCGACGAGCACCTGCTCCGCAAGGTCGTCACGCAGAACGAGGCCAACACCAAGAACGTGATCCGTACCTGGTCGCGTCGCTCGATGATCGTCCCGAACATGCTCGGGCACACGATCGCCGTGCACGACGGCCGCAAGCACATCCCGGTGTT
Source organism: Curtobacterium oceanosedimentum (assembly GCF_040545555.1). Classification (NCBI taxonomy): domain Bacteria; kingdom Bacillati; phylum Actinomycetota; class Actinomycetes; order Micrococcales; family Microbacteriaceae; genus Curtobacterium; species Curtobacterium oceanosedimentum. The sequence goes on along the minus strand of NZ_JBEPMD010000002.1, from coordinate 209,218 downwards.
CGTCACCGAGTCGATGGTCGGTCACAAGCTCGGCGAGTTCGCGCCGACCCGCACCTTCCGTGGTCACGTGAAGGACGACAAGAAGGGCCGTCGCCGCTAAGGCGGGGACGAAGAGGAGGAACGAAATGGTGGAGTCGATCGCACGTGTGCGACACATCCGCGTCACGCCTCAGAAGGCCCGTCGCGTCATCGAGCTGATCCGCGGCAAGCAGGCTCACGAGGCCCTCGCCATCCTGAAGTTCGCCCCCCAGGGCGCTTCGGAGCCCGTGTACAAGCTGGTCGCCTCGGCGATCGCCAACGCACGTGTCAAGGCGGACTCGACGAACAGCTTCCTCGACGAGCGCGACCTCTACGTGAGCCGCGTCTTCGTCGACGAGGGCACGACCCTGAAGCGGTTCCAGCCGCGTGCCCAGGGCCGGGCCTTCCGCATCAACAAGCGCACCAGCCACATCACGGTCGTCCTCGCGACGCCGGACGAGGCCGAGGTCGCCGCGACGAGCAAGAAGGCGAGCAAGTAATGGGCCAGAAGGTCAACCCGTACGGCTTCCGTCTCGGGATCACGACGGACCACGTCTCGCACTGGTTCACCGACAGCACGAAGGCCGGTCAGCGCTACGCCGACTACGTGGCCGAGGACATCAAGGTGCGCGAGTACCTGAAGAAGACCCTCGACCGCGCCGGTGTCGCCCGCATCGAGCTCGAGCGCACCCGTGACCGCGTCCGAGTGGACATCCACACCGCGCGTCCGGGCATCGTCATCGGTCGCCGTGGCGCCGAGGCGGAGCGCGTCCGTGGCGAGCTCGAGAAGCTCACCAAGAAGCAGATCCAGCTCAACATCCTCGAGGTCAAGAACCCCGAGACCGAGGCCCAGCTCGTCGCGCAGGGCATCGCCGAGCAGCTCTCCGCTCGTGTCGCGTTCCGTCGCGCCATGCGCAAGGGCCTGCAGGGTGCACAGCGTGCCGGTGCCAAGGGTGTCCGCATCCAGGTGTCGGGTCGTCTCGGCGGCGCCGAGATGTCGCGCTCGGAGTTCTACCGCGAGGGCCGCGTGCCCCTGCACACGCTCCGCGCCAACATCGACTACGGCTTCTACGAGGCGCGCACCACCTTCGGTCGCATCGGCGTGAAGGTCTGGATCTACAAGGGCGACATCACGAACAAGGAGCTCGCTCGCGAGCAGGCGAACCAGCGTTCGTCGCGCCCGGAGCGTCGTGGCGGCCCCCGTGGCGAGCGCGGCGACCGTCGTGGCGGCGACCGTGGCGGCCGTCAGCAGCAGGCCCCGCAGGACGCGCCGGCCGGCGCAGGAGTTGAGGCGTAACCATGCTTATTCCCCGTCGAGTCAAGCACCGCAAGCAGCACCACCCGAAGCGCTCGGGTCAGGCCACCGGCGGTACCAAGGTCAGCTTCGGCGACTACGGTATCCAGGCCCTCACCCCGGCCTACGTGACCAACCGTCAGATCGAGTCCGCTCGTATCGCGATGACGCGTCACATCAAGCGTGGCGGCAAGGTGTGGATCAACATCTACCCGGACCGTCCGCTGACCAAGAAGCCGGCTGAGACCCGCATGGGTTCCGGTAAGGGCTCGCCCGAGTGGTGGGTCGCCAACGTCAAGCCGGGTCGTGTGCTCTTCGAGCTCTCCGGCGTCAACGAGGACATCGCCCGCGAGGCGCTGACCCGTGCAATCCACAAGCTGCCCCTCAAGGCACGCATCATCAAGCGCGAGGAGGGCGACGCGTAATGGCGATCGGTTCCAAGGAGCTCCGTCCCACGGAGCTCGACACGTTCGAGAACGAGCGTCTCGCTGACGAGCTGAAGAAGGCCAAGGAGGAACTCTTCAACCTCCGCTTCCAGTCGGCCACCGGCCAGCTGGAGAGCCACGGTCGTCTCCGTGCCGTCAAGCGCGACATCGCACGCATCTACACCGTCCTCCGCGAGCGCGAGCTCGGCATCCGTGCCACCCCCGCGCCCGTCGAGACCGCCACCAAGGCCAAGAAGACGAAGAAGGCTGACAAGCCGGCCGAGTCGACCGAGGCCGCTACCGCCGAGGAGAACTGATGGCGAACGAAGAGAACAACTCCGCCGCCTCGACCCGCGGCTACCGCAAGACGCGTCGCGGCTACGTGACGAGCGACAAGATGGACAAGACCATCGTGGTCGAGGTCGAGGACCGCGTGAAGCACGCGCTCTACGGCAAGATCATCCGCCGCACGTCCAAGGTGAAGGCCCACGACGAGCTCGGCACCGCTGGTGTCGGCGACCTCGTCGTGATCAGCGAGACCCGTCCCCTCAGCGCCTCCAAGCGCTGGCGCCTGGTCGAGATCCTCGAGAAGGCCAAGTAGGCCCCGGCCTGCTTCGGAATAGGAGACAGCAGTGATTCAGCAGGAATCCCGCCTGAAGGTCGCCGACAACACGGGTGCCAAGGAGATCTTGACCATCCGCGTGCTCGGTGGCTCGGGTCGTCGCTACGCCGGCCTCGGTGACGTCATCGTCGCCACGGTGAAGGACGCCATCCCCGGCGGCAACGTGAAGAAGGGTGACGTCGTCAAGGCGGTCATCGTTCGCACCAAGAAGGAGACCCGTCGTCAGGACGGCTCCTACATCAAGTTCGACGAGAACGCGGCAGTGATCCTCAAGGCCGACGGCGACCCGCGCGGTACGCGCATCTTCGGTCCTGTCGGTCGCGAGCTCCGTGACAAGAAGTTCATGAAGATCATCTCGCTCGCGCCGGAGGTGCTGTAAGCCATGGCGAACATCAAGAAGGGTGACCTCGTCCAGGTCATCACGGGCGCCAAGCAGGAGCGTGGCGGCGACCGTGGCAAGCAGGGCAAGGTCATCGAGGTCCTCAAGGACAAGAACCGCGTCGTCGTCGAGGGCGTGAACTTCGTGACGAAGCACGTCCGCGTCGGCCAGACGCAGCGCGGGTCGAAGACCGGTGGCATCGAGCAGCACGAGGCTCCGATCCACGTGTCGAACGTCGCCATCGTCGACCCGAAGACCAAGAAGCCGACCCGCGTCGGCTTCCGTACCGAAGAGGTGGAGAAGGACGGCGTGAAGAAGACCGTCCGCGTCCGCTACGCCAAGAAGTCGGGTGAGAAGCTCTGATGACCGACACGACTGCCGCGCCGGAGACCAAGGTCGAGCCGCGCCTCAAGCAGAAGTACAAGAACGAGATCAAGACCGCTCTCACCGAGCAGTTCGGGTACGCGAACGTCAACCAGGTCCCCGGCCTGGTCAAGGTCGTCGTGAACACCGGTGTCGGTGAGGCCGCTCGTGACTCCAAGGTGATCGACGGGGCCGTCAAGGACCTCACCGCGATCACCGGTCAGAAGCCGGTCGTGACGAAGGCCCGCAAGTCCATCGCGCAGTTCAAGCTGCGTGAGGGCCAGGCCATCGGCGCGCACGTCACCCTCCGCGGCGACCGCGCGTGGGAGTTCATCGACCGCCTCGTCACCCTCGCCCTGCCCCGCATCCGCGACTTCCGCGGTCTCAGCGACAAGCAGTTCGACGGCAACGGCAACTACACGTTCGGTCTCACGGAGCAGTCGATGTTCCACGAGATCGACCAGGACCGCATCGACCGCGTGCGTGGCTTCGACATCACCGTCGTGACCACCGCGAAGACGGACGACGAGGGCCGCGCGCTGCTCCGCCAGCTCGGCTTCCCGTTCCGTTCGGCCGACCAGACGGTCTAAGATAGTCCGGGCGCTGCGGGCCGGAGGATTCACGTCCTCCGGCCCGCACGCACGAACACCGGCCGACGGCGACAGCCGCCGGCCCCCAGGTCTCCGGGATCCGCTCGGAGACCACCCGATCGCTCAGGTCGGCATTCGTGGAACGGGTGTCGAAACCAGGCGAAGAATGGACGACCATCATGACGATGACCGATCCGGTCGCAGACATGCTGACCAGATTGCGGAACGCGAACTCGGCGCACCACGACGCCGTCTCGCTCCCCAGCTCCAAGCTGAAGAAGAACATCGCCGAGATCCTCAAGCGCGAGGGTTACATCAGCGAGTGGAAGATCGAGGATGCCCGCGTCGGGCAGACCCTCACGATCGACCTGAAGTACGGCCCCGAGCGCGAGCGTTCGATCGCCGGCATCAAGCGCGTCTCGAAGCCCGGTCTCCGGGTCTACGCGAAGTCGACGGAGCTCCCCCAGGTCCTCGGTGGCCTCGGCGTGGCGATCCTCTCGACCTCGTCGGGACTGCTCACCGACCGTGAAGCCGAGCAGAAGGGCGTGGGTGGGGAAGTCCTCGCCTACGTGTGGTGATCGACAATGTCTCGAATCGGACGTCTTCCCATTGACATCCCCGCGGGTGTGACCGTCGCCATCGACGGCCAGACCGTCGCGGTCAAGGGCCCGAAGGGCGAGCTCGCGCTCACCGTCGCGGAGCCCATCCAGGCCAAGGTCGAGGAGAACCAGGTCCTCGTCACCCGTCCGGACGACGAGCGCAGCTCGCGTGCGCTGCACGGCCTGACCCGCACCCTCATCGCGAACAACATCGTCGGCGTGACCCAGGGCTACTCCAAGGGCCTCGAGGTCGTCGGTACCGGTTACCGCGTCGCGGCGAAGGGCAGCAACGTCGAGTTCGCGCTCGGCTACTCCCACCCCATCACGGTCGAGCCGCCGGCGGGCATCAGCTTCGCCGTCGAGGGCAACAACAAGCTCACCGTGTCGGGCATCGACAAGCAGGCCGTCGGCGAGGTGGCTGCCAACATCCGCAAGCTGCGCAAGCCCGAGCCCTACAAGGGCAAGGGTGTCCGCTACGCGGGCGAGATCGTGCGCCGCAAGGCCGGAAAGTCAGGTAAGTGATCATGGCTCTCGGTATCCGAGGAAAGAGCAAGTCGGCCGCCAAGGCGCGCCGTCACAACCGTCTCCGCAAGAAGATCACCGGCACCGAGGCGCGTCCGCGTCTCGCCGTCACCCGTTCGTCGCGTCACGTGTTCGTCCAGGTCATCGACGACGCGAAGGGCCACACCCTGGCCAGCGCATCGACGATGGAGGCCGACCTCCGTTCGTTCGACGGCGACAAGACGGCCAAGGCCCGTCGCATCGGCGAGCTCGTCGCCGAGCGTGCGAAGGCCGCTGGCGTCGAGGCCGTGGTCTTCGACCGCGGTGGGAGCAAGTACGCCGGTCGCGTCGCCGCGATCGCCGATGGTGCCCGTGAAGGAGGGCTGAACCTGTGAGCGACATCGCGAACAACAACGAAGCGGCCGAGACCGAGACCGAGACCGCTGCTGCGACGGAGACCGTCGCCAAGGCCGCGGCCGGCAAGGAAGCGGAAGCCCCTGCCGTCGCCGAGCGTCCGGTCGAGACCGCCGCGGGCTCCGCGTCGAACAACCGCGACAACGCCGACCAGCGCGGCCGTCGTGGCGGTGGACGTGACCGTCAGCAGGGTCGTGACCGCAACAACCGCGGTGGCGACAGCCAGTTCCTCGAGCGCGTGGTGACCATCAACCGCGTCTCGAAGGTCGTCAAGGGTGGTCGTCGCTTCAGCTTCACGGCGCTCGTCGTCGTCGGTGACGGCAACGGCCTCGTCGGTGTCGGCTACGGCAAGGCGAAGGAAGTCCCGACCGCGATCTCGAAGGGCGTCGAGGAGGCGAAGAAGAACTTCTTCCGCGTCCCGCGCGTCGGCAACACCATCCCGCACCCGGTGCAGGGTGAGGCCGCTGCCGGTGTCGTCCTGCTGCGTCCGGCCGCTGCCGGTACCGGTGTCATCGCCGGTGGTCCGGTCCGCGCCGTGCTCGAGTGCGCCGGCATCCACGACGTCCTGAGCAAGTCGCTCGGTTCGTCGAACACGATCAACATCGTGCACGCGACCGTCGAGGCGCTGCAGCAGCTCGAGGAGCCCCGCGCCGTCGCGAGCCGTCGTGGCCTCGACGTCGACCGGGTCGTCCCGGCTCGTCTGCTCCACGCCGAGGCTGCGGCGCTGCGTGCCGCGACCGAGAAGGCAGGTGCGTGATGGCGATGCTGAAGATCACGCAGACGAAGTCCGTTATCAGCGAGAAGCAGTACCAGCGCGACACCCTGCGCAGCCTGGGCCTCAAGCGCATCGGCCGTACGGTCCTGCGTGAGGACAACGCCCAGAACCGCGGGTACATCGCGACGGTGGCGCACCTCGTGAAGGTCGAGGAGGTCGACGCATGAGCGACGAGAAGAACGAGCGGGTCCAGGTGCTGAAGCTGCACCACCTCCGCCCGGCTGCCGGTTCCAAGAAGGACCGCACCCGTGTCGGCCGTGGTGAGGGCTCGAAGGGCAAGACCGCCGGCCGCGGTACCAAGGGCCAGAAGGCTCGCTACCAGGTCAAGGTCGGCTTCGAGGGTGGGCAGATGCCGCTGCACATGCGCACCCCGAAGCTCCGCGGGTTCAAGAACCCGTTCCGCGTCGAGTACCAGGTCGTGAACCTGGACAAGATCGCGGAGCTCTACCCGAACGGTGGCGACGTCACCGTTGCGGACCTGGTCGCCAAGGGCGCCGTCCGCAAGAACGAGAAGGTCAAGGTTCTCGGTCAGGGTGACATCAGCGTGAAGCTCACGGTCTCGGTCGACAAGGTCTCGGCGTCCGCCGCCGAGAAGATCGTGGCTGCTGGCGGAACCGTCTCCCAGTAACCCCCGTCGGCGGCCCGTGCGTTTGCGCACGGGCCGCCGTTACGGTTTCCTTGACAGTGGCCGGCGTCCGTCGGCCAGGTCGGCGCTGCCGATCGACACCGTGATGACCCCGATCGGGTCGCCGGTCCCAGAAGTTCGGAGTCCTCGTGTTCAGAGCGGTCGCGCGCATCATGCGCACCCCAGATCTTCGCAAGAAGATCGGCTTCACCCTCGCGATCATCGCGCTGTTCCGTCTCGGGTCGTACATCCCCGCGCCGTTCGTCGACTACACCGCCGTGCAGAGCTGTCTCGCCAGCGCGTCGTCCTCCGGCGGCCTCTACGACCTGATCAACCTCTTCTCCGGCGGCGCGCTGCTCAAGCTCTCGGTCTTCGCGCTCGGGATCATGCCGTACATCACGTCGTCGATCATCGTGCAGTTGCTGCGCGTGGTCATCCCGCACTTCGACGCCCTCTACAAGGAGGGCCAGTCCGGCCAGGCCAAGCTGACGCAGTACACGCGCTACCTCACCATCGCGCTCGGTGTCCTGCAGTCGACCACCCTCATCACGGTCGCGCGCTCCGGTGCTCTGTTCGGCACGAACGCCTCCGCCTCCTGCTCGTCGATCATCTCGAACGACAGCTGGTACGCGATCATGCTGATGGTCGTGACGCTGACCGCCGGTACGGGTCTCATCATGTGGATGGGCGAGCTCGTCACCGAGCGCGGCATCGGCAACGGCATGTCGCTGCTGATCTTCACGTCCATCGCGGCGCAGTTCCCGTCGGCGCTCTGGGCGATCGAGCAGTCGCAGTCCTTCGAGCTCTTCCTCTTCGTCATCCTGGTCGGCCTGGTCATCATGATGGCGGTCGTCTTCGTCGAGCAGTCGCAGCGGCGCATCCCGGTGCAGTACGCCAAGCGCATGGTCGGTCGTCGCACCTACGGCGGCAACAACACCTACATCCCGATCAAGGTGAACATGGCCGGCGTCGTGCCCGTCATCTTCGCCTCGTCGCTGCTGTACCTGCCGGCCCTGGTCGCGCAGTTCAACCAGCCCTCGGACGGCTCCGAGCCGGCCGCGTGGGTGACCTGGATCCAGAACAACCTGACCTCGGGTGACAACTGGTTCTACATGGTCCTGTACTTCCTGCTCATCGTCGGGTTCACGTACTTCTACGTCGCGATCACCTTCAACCCCGAAGAGGTCGCCGACAACATGAAGAAGTACGGCGGCTTCATCCCGGGCATCCGGGCCGGTCGTCCGACGGCCGAGTACCTCGACTACGTCCTGACCCGGGTGACGTTGCCCGGCTCGCTCTACCTCGGTCTCATCGCGCTCATCCCGCTGGCAGCACTGGCGCTGTTCGGCGCGAACCAGAACTTCCCGTTCGGCGGCGCGAGCATCCTCATCATCGTGGGTGTCGGTCTCGAGACCGTGAAGCAGATCGACTCGCAGCTGCAGCAACGTCACTACGAAGGGCTTCTCCGTTGAGCGCACGTCTCATCATCGTCGGACCTCCCGGAGCCGGGAAGGGCACCCAGGCCGGTCGGATCGCCGAGGGCTTCGGCGTCCCCGCGATCTCCACGGGTGACATCTTCCGCAAGAACGTCTCCGAGGGCACCCCGCTGGGTGTGCAGGCGAAGGCGATCATGGACGCGGGCAACTACGTGCCCGACGAGCTGACGAACGAGCTCGTCAAGTCGCGGCTGAGCGAGCCGGATGCCGAGCAGGGCTTCCTGCTCGACGGCTACCCGCGGACCGTGGGGCAGGTCGAGTACCTCGACGCGCTGCTCGCCGAGCAGGGCACCGGGATCGACGCCGTCGTGCAGCTCGTCGCCGACCAGGACGCGCTCGTGGCGCGACTCCTGAAGCGTGCCGAGGAGCAGGGCCGCAGCGACGACAACGAGGAGACGATCCGTCGTCGCCAGGAGGTCTACACGGAGCAGACGGCCCCGATCGTGGCGGCCTACGCCGAGCGCGGTCTCGTGGTCGACGTCGACGGGCTCGGCGGGATCGACGAGGTCGGTGACCGCATCCAGGCGGCGCTGACGTCGCGCGGCCTCACCGCGGGCGTCTGACTCCCGTCGTGCGGCGTCGGAAGCCCTCGATCTACAAGTCGCCGGAGGAACTCCGGGCGATGGTCCGCCCCGGGCTGCTCACCGAGGCTGCCCTCGGTGCGGTCCGTGCCGCGATGCGTCCCGGCATCACCACGGGCGAGCTCGACGCGATCGCCGAGCGCACGATCCGTGACGGTGGCGGTGTGCCGAACTTCCAGCTCGTCCCGGGCTACCGGCACACCCTGTGCGTGTCGGTGAACGACGAGATCGTCCACGGGATCCCCGGGGACCGCGTCCTCGCACCGGGCGACATCGTCTCGGTCGACGCCGGTGCCGAGGTCGACGGGTGGAACGGTGACAGCGCCTTCACGACCGTCCTGCCCGGCGGGGACGCCACGTCCACCACGGCTCGGCAGTCGCTCTGCGACACGACGGAGCGCGCCCTCTGGCACGGCATCGCCGCGCTCGCGCACGCGCGGAACCTCAACGAGGTCGGCGCCGTGATCGAGGACGCCGTCGACGAGACGGGGACCTGGGGCATCGTGGAGGACTTCACGGGGCACGGGATCGGCCGCTCGATGCACGAGGACCCGCCCGTCTTCAACTACCGTGTCCGCGGTGCCGGCCCGGCCGTCCGACCCGGGCTGGTCGTCGCGATCGAGCCGATGGTGACGGCCGGGACGATCGACAGCTCGACGGACGACGACGAGTGGACGATCAGGACGCTCGACGGCTCCGACGCGGCGCACTGGGAGCACTCCGTCGCCGTGCACGCGGACGGCATCTGGGTGCTCACCGCCTCCGACGGCGGCGCCTCGGGTCTCGTACCGCTCGGCGTCACGCCGGTCCCCGTCCCGTAGGGACGACCGCCGCCGTTCCGCCCCGGCGGATCCTTCCGCGCGCCCGGCCGGGAGGCTCGCCCCGACTCCGCGGGTCGTCTCCCGTCACCGACGCTGGCCGGTACCGGCTCCGGTACGAGTGACCGCGCCGGCGCCGGTTCCCGACGGGCTCAGTTCCCGACGGAGCAGGTCTGCTCGGAGGCGGACTGCCCGGAGATGTTCGAGGGCAGCGGCGTCGCCGTCGGCGTGCCACCAGCCGGCGCAGCACCCGACGCAGCACCGGACGGCGCACCGCCCGAGGTGTCACCGCTGCCGGCCGGCGCCTCGCCGGGGGCCGTGTCCGTGCCCGGCGTGCTGCCCGCGGTGGCGGACTCCTCCGACGCGCGGCCGGTCGTGGAGTCGCTGAGCGAGGTCTTGCGGTCCTGCTGCAGCACGACGTTGAGCTCGTGCGCAGCCGCCTCGTCGACGAGCACGTGCGCGGTGTCGGACGGGTCGTCCACGACCGGGTACTGCACGAACAGCATGTCCGACGTGCTCATGCCCCGGAGCGTCGAGGCGAGCCCGACGAGCGTCCGGGTCTGCGCCAGACCGTCCGAGAGCGTCATGTTCGACAGTGCCGCACCGGCCAGCTTGTAGAGGGTCACCGGGTTCGACAGGGTGCCGTCCGAGGCCACCTTGCGGAGCAGGGCCGACAGGAACACCTGCTGCGAGCTGATGCGCGCGAGGTCGCTGCCGTCGCCGACGCCGTGTCGGCTGCGCAGGAACGCCAGCGCGTCCTGGCCCTCGAGCGTGTGCTGTCCGGCGGCGAGGTGCAGGCCCGTGTACGAGTCGTCGATCGGCTTCGCCACGCAGACGTCGACACCGCCCAGGGCGTTCGACATCTCGATCACGCCGTCGAAGGTGATGAGCCCGGCGTACGGGATGGTGAGCCCGGTGAGGTTCTCGACGGTGTCCACGGCGCAGGAGATCCCGCCGCGCCCGAGCGACTCGTTGATGAGCTCCCGGTCGACGGCCGGGTACGAGGTGCCGGTCTCGGGGTTCGTGCACGCCGGGATCGGCACCTTGAGGTCGCGGGGGAAGCTGACCGCCGTGAGCTGCTGGTGGTCCTGCGAGATGTGGACGAGGATCGTGACGTCGTTGCGGGCGCCCTCGACGTCCTCGTCGGAGTCGAACTGCCCGACGCGGGTGTCGCTGCCGAGGAGCAGGATGTTCGCCCCGCCCTGCATCGCGGTGATGTCGGCCGTCTTCGCGGTGTTCTGGTCGTCCTTGCTGAGCTCGACGGTGTGCGGTGCGGCGGCGAGCTGCGCGCCGGCGATGGCCGCGACGCTCGTGCCGCTGACCAGGACGACGGCGACGGCGGCCGCGACGAACCCCAGCAGCGTGCCCCATCCGCGACGGCGCGGCAGCCGGCCGTGGCGGGCGAGGGGGCGGCGGGGTGCTTCGGGCACGTGGTCTCCGATCGGTTCTCCGGCGCAGGTGCCGGACGGTCAGCGATCGCCAGGCTACGGCGGTGGGCCCGGTCCGCAACCGGGAAGCGACCGAGGATCCACTCTGGACCGTTCAGCCCGGGGCACGACAGCCCCAGACGGAGGGACCCGGCGCGGCCCGGAACCCGCCGGCACTTGGCAATCTGCGCTCGATCCCATACGATTGATCTTTGGTGTGTCATGCCCTTCGGCGTGGCGCCCGACCCGCAGACCGGCTCGGGGATCACACCGGTAATCCAACCAAGCGACAGTGAGGCTATGGCCAAGAAAGACGGCGTCATCGAGATCGAGGGCTCGGTGCTCGAAGCTCTGCCCAACGCGATGTTCCGCGTTGAGCTGACCAACGGACACAAGGTCCTCGCGCACATCTCCGGGAAGATGCGCCAGCACTACATCCGTATCCTCCCCGAGGACCGCGTGATCGTGGAGCTGAGCCCGTACGACCTGACCCGCGGCCGGATCGTCTACCGCTACAAGTGATCCGCGAGCTGGAAAGGAACGGCTCGGCGAACCCGCCGGGCACGAAGCCAGCGAGCAACAGGAAGCAATCATGAAGGTCAACCCCAGCGTCAAGCCCATCTGCGAGCACTGCCGTGTCATCCGCCGCAAGGGCCGCGTCATGGTGATCTGCAAGAGCAACCCGCGCCACAAGCAGCGCCAGGGCTGAGCTCCCAGCAGGACCCACAACTCAACACTGCACACGCAGTACCAGAACCCCGTCGCGACCTCGGTCACCGGCGGGGGGACACCTCGGGGCGGAGGCCCGGGCACCGGTACTGCGCCACACCTCCACCGAAAACAGGAGCAGCCAGCACATGGCACGTCTAGCAGGCGTCGACATCCCGCGCGAGAAGCGCGTGGAGATCGCACTCACGTACATCTACGGCGTCGGCCGTACCCGCGCGGTCCAGGCACTCGCCGAGACCGGTATCTCCGGTGACATCCGCGTCAAGGACCTGACCGACGACCAGCTCGTCGCCCTCCGTGACTTCATCGAGGGCAACTTCAAGGTGGAGGGTGACCTCCGCCGCGAGGTCGCCGCCGACATCCGCCGCAAGGTCGAGATCGGTAGCTACGAGGGTCTCCGCCACCGTCGTGGTCTCCCGGTGCGTGGTCAGCGCACCAAGACCAACGCGCGTACCCGCAAGGGACCGAAGCGCACCGTGGCAGGCAAGAAGAAGGCCCGATAGGAGATCATCATGGCTACCCCCAAGACTGCCGCGCGCAAGCCGCGTCGCAAGGAGAAGAAGAACGTCGCCGTGGGCCAGGCCCACATCAAGAGCACGTTCAACAACACCATCGTCAGCATCACCGACCCGTCGGGTGCCGTCCTCAGCTGGGCGTCCTCGGGTGCCGTGGGCTTCAAGGGTTCGCGCAAGTCGACGCCGTTCGCGGCGCAGCTCGCCGCCGAGTCCGCTGCGCGTCAGGCGCAGGAGCACGGCGTCAAGAAGGTCGACGTCTTCGTCAAGGGCCCGGGCTCGGGTCGCGAGACCGCGATCCGTTCGCTCCAGGCCGCTGGCCTCGAGGTCGGCTCGATCAACGACGTCACCCCGCAGGCGCACAACGGCTGCCGCCCGCCGAAGCGTCGCCGCGTCTGACGCGAGGAGCAACCGGCCGTTCCCCGCTCGTCCCCTGACCGGGGCGAGCGGGGCCGGCCATTCCTGGTCGTTCGATCGCGCACGTCGGGCCCTCCCGGCCCTGCGCTGCGCGTGATCACAACTCAACAGACCCGTCGGGGCCCGGTCGGCCCCGTCGTACCGCCGAGTGTCATATAGCGGACACTCCGCCGAAAGGAATCCCACAGTGCTCATTGCACAGCGCCCCACCCTGACCGAGGAGTCGATCTCCGAGTACCGCTCGCGCTTCGTCATCGAGCCGCTCGAGCCGGGCTTCGGTTACACCCTCGGCAACTCGCTGCGCCGCACGCTCCTCTCCTCGATCCCCGGCGCGGCTGTCACCAGCATCCGCATCGACGGCGTCCTCCACGAGTTCAGCACCGTCCCCGGTGTCAAGGAAGACGTCACCGAGATCATCCTCAACATCAAGAGCCTCGTCGTCTCCAGCGAGCACGACGAGCCGATCACCGCGTACCTGCGCAAGCAGGGTGCCGGTCAGGTCACCGCGGCGGACATCTCCGCTCCGGCCGGCGTCGAGATCCACAACCCGGACCTCGTCATCGCGACCCTGAACGACACCGCGCGGTTCGAGCTCGAGCTGACGATCGAGCGTGGCCGCGGCTACGTCTCGGCGACGCAGAACCGTTCCGAGTTCAGCGAGGCCGGGCAGATCCCGATCGACTCGATCTACTCGCCGGTCCTCAAGGTCACCTACCGCGTCGAGGCGACGCGTGCCGGTGAGCGCACGGACTTCGACCGCCTGGTCGTCGACGTCGAGTCGAAGCCGGCGATCTCGCCGCGCGACGCCATCGCCTCGGCCGGCCGCACGCTGGTCGAGCTGTTCGGTCTCGCCCGCGAGCTGAACACGGCGGCCGAGGGCATCGAGATCGGCCCCGCGCCGGTCGACGCGGTGCTCTCGAACGAGCTGCAGACCCCGATCGAGGACCTCGACCTGTCGGTCCGCAGCTACAACTGCCTCAAGCGGGAGGGCATCAACACGGTGTCCGAGCTCGTCGCCCTGTCGGAGACGCAGCTCATGAACATCCGCAACTTCGGTCAGAAGTCGGTGGACGAGGTCAAGGACAAGCTCACCGAGCTCGGCCTGTCCCTCAAGGACACCGTCCCCGGATTCGACGGCGCCCACTTCTACAGCGGGTACGACGAGGACGAGTCCAACTGACCTCGCGCTGACGCGCACGCGCACCGATGAGTCGGTGCGCACCACCATCACCACTGGAGAACTGACATGCCGAAGCCCACCAAGGGCCCCCGCCTCGGTGGCGGCCCCGCCCACGAGCGCCTGCTCCTGAGCAACCTCGCCAACGCCCTCTTCACGCACGGTCGCATCACGACCACCGAGACGAAGGCCAAGCGCCTGCGTCCCGTCGCCGAGCGTCTCATCACGTTCGCGAAGCGTGGCGACCTGCACGCGCGTCGTCGTGTGATCGCTCAGCTGCGCGACAAGTCCGTCGTGCACACGCTGTTCACCGAGATCGCCCCGCAGGTCGAGGACCGTCAGGGCGGCTACACCCGCATCACGAAGCTCGGCTTCCGCAAGGGTGACAACGCGCCGCTCGCCTCGATCGAGCTCGTCCTCGAGCCGGTGTCCAGCACGCCGGCCCCGGTGACGCGCACCGCGGCCCCGGCTGCTGCCGCTCCGGCCGAGGAGACCCCGGCCGAGGAGACCCCGGTCGAGTCCACGGAGACGACCGAGGAGTCCGCTCCGGTCGAGGCCGAGACCGAGACCCCGGCTGCCGCCGAGGTCGAGGCCGACGCCGAGGCCAAGTCGGACGACGCCAAGTAGGTCCAGCACCACCGCACGGAACCCCCGCGACGCACGTCGCGGGGGTTCCGTCGTCCCTGCGGGGCGCGTGCCGTCGGACGGGAGGGTCGGGACGGCGCCGCCACGGGCCTCCCGTCCGGAGCGCACCCGCGTGCCCTCCCAGCGTCACCGCCGTACGGTGATCGCGACATGGCGAGAGCGGAACGGATCACCGGCGCAGGGCGCCGACTGTGGCGGTGGAGTCGGGACTCCGGCACGCAACCGCGGTTGCTGCTCGCCGGCAAGGCGGCACTCGCCGCCACGATCGCGTGGACCCTGGCGAAGTACGCGCCGGGCATCGCCGCCGAGTACCCGTACTACGCGCCCCTCGGCGCGATCGTCGCGATGCGCACCACGGTCTTCGCGGGGATCCGCGCCGGTGTCCAGACGCTCGTCGGCATCACCCTCGGCATCCTCATCGCCGGGTTCACGATGCTCGTCGGCGACCCCGGGGTCGTCGCGGTCGCGCTCGTCGTCGGTCTGGGCGTCCTGGTGTCCGGGTTCCGGATCCTCGGCGAGGGGTACTCGTGGGTGCCGATGGCGGCGCTCTTCGTGCTGCTCATCGGCGGCGGCAACGCCGAGGGCTACTCGTTCGCCTACGTCGTGCAGATGGCGATCGGCATCGCGATCGGCCTCGCGGTGAACTTCGCGGTGGTGCCGCCGCTGCACTTCTGGGACGCCGAGCGGCGCATCGACCAGGTGAACGGTGTGCTCGCGCAGCAGCTCGACGACCTGGCCGACGTGCTCGACGAGGGGGAGCCCGACACCGGGGCGTGGGACCGCCAGCAGGAGCGGCTGGACAAGGCGATCGCGGACGTGCGGGACCGTGTGTCGACGGCGCAGGAGGCCCGCCGGATGAACCCGCGGAGCGTGCTGCGCGGACCGCGGGCACGACTGCAGACCGACGGAGCGCGCTTCCGGGCGCTCGAGCGCGTGGCCTGGTACACGACCGACCTCACGGAACTGGTCGCCCGGTCGGGGCCCGTCGCGGAGAACCTCGGCCGGCCGGACCCGGCGTTCGCGGAGCCGTTCGCGGCCGCGCTCCGGAAAGTCGCCTGCGTGGTCCGGGGCGACTGCCCGGAGGACGGTGCCGACGAGTCCATCGCCGACCTCGAACGGGCGCTCGACGCCAGTGACGCGGACCCGTCGCAGGTCACGGTGACCTCGAGCGCGATCGTCGCGCTGCGCGGCGTGCTCGAGTCGGAGAAGCGCGCGACCGCCGACGTCGACACCTCGACCGGTCCGTCCGGCAGACGCGGCTGAGTCCCGTCCCGTGCCGTCGTCGCGGTCCGGAGCGGGTCGTCGGTAGGATCCGAGGGTGCCCGTCGCGCCCCGTGTCGCCGTCCTCGGACCGGTGTCGGTCGCCGGGCCGGACGGCGCTCCGCTCCTGGTCCCGGGGGCCCTGGCCAGGTCGTTCCTGACCGCCCTGGTGCTCGCACCCGGCCACACGCTCGGCACCGCCACGATCATCGACGAGCTCTGGGGCGAGGACCGGTCGAAGGGCGCTCGCGCAGCCCTGCAGACGCTGGTGTCCCGCCTGCGCCGGACGACGGCCGAGGGAGTCGTCGTGTCGACCAGCACCGGGTACGCACTCGGTGGCGACCCGTCCGACGTCGATCTGGTGGCGGCGGAGCGGACGGCGTTCGACCCGACCGCCGACACCGGCACCGTCCGCGCCGCCCTCGACCGGTGGCGCGGCGCCCCGGGTGCCGACGTCGGCGGGGACCTCGGCGTCGCGCTGTCCGACCGGGCCGCTGCTGCCGAGCACGCGCTGCGTCGACGCCTCGCGGCCCTGCTGCTCGCCGACGGCGACCCGGCCGCGTCGGCCGTCGCCTGGCTCGCCGAGGTCGACGCCGCGCCCTACGACGACGCGGCCGCCGGTGGAGCGATGCGCGCCCTCGACGCCGACGGGCGCACCTCCGAGGCGCTGGCGGTGTTCGCCGCGTACCGGGAACGGTTGGCCGACGGACTCGGGGCCGACCCGTCCGCGGAGCTCGTGCGGCTGAACACGGAACTCCTCAGGCGATCGACGGCCGTGGAGGACCACCCCGTCCGGCGCACCGGACTCCGCGCCGCGCCCAACGAGCTCGTCGGCCGAGGGGACGACGTCGCCCACGTCGCCGCACTGCTCGACGAGCACCGCCTGGTCACGGTGCTCGGACCGGGCGGGCTCGGCAAGACCCGGCTCGCGCAGGCCGTCGCCACCGAGCTGCCCCCGACCACGGGCGTCGTCGTGTGCGAGCTCGCGCCGATCGGCGACGCCGAGGACCTGCTCCCCGCACTCGGCGCCCTGCTCGGGATCGCCGAGGTCCGGACGGCCCGCATGCTGCAGGACGCGGTCGTCACCGACCTGTGGGCACGGGTGGTCCGGGCCCTCGACGACGGCCCGACCGTGCTCGTACTCGACAACTGCGAGCACCTGCTGCAGGCCGTGGCCCGCTGCACGGCCGACCTGCTCGCCGCCGTGCCCGGGCTGCGGGTGCTCACGACGTCCCGGGCACCGCTCGCCATCGCCGGCGAGGTCGTCGCGCCCCTCGGTCCGCTGCCGGTCGAGGCGGACGGCGCCGCCGTCCGGCTGTTCACCGAGCGAGCCCGTGCCGCCCGACCCGGAGCGGTCCTGCCGGTCGACGCCGTCCGCCGGATCTGCACCCGGCTCGACGGGTCCCCGCTCGCCATCGAGCTCGCCGCCGCCCGGATCCGCGGCATGTCCGTCGACGAGGTCGAACGACGACTCGACGACCGTTTCGCCCTGCTGCGGGGCGGCGACCGCAGCGCCCCGGAACGGCACCGCACGCTGCTCGCCGTCATCGAGTGGAGCTGGCGGCTCCTCGACGAGGGCGCCCAGGACCTGCTGACCCGGCTGGCGCTGTTCCCCGACGGGGTCGCGGTCGACGCCGTCGAGGCGGTGGCCGAGCCCGGACGGCGCCAGGACGCGCTCGACGACCTCGCCGACCTCGTCGAGCAGTCGCTCGTGCAGCTCGTGGAGACCGAGGGGGAGCCGGTCCGCTACCGCCTGCTCGAGACCGTCCGGGAGTTCGGCGCAGCACGCCTGACGGAGCGGGGCACGACCGAGGACGTCCGCGCGGCGATGACCGCATGGGGCCGGGAACTGTCGGCTGCGCGGAACCTGTTCGCGCTGCGGGGGCCGGCGCAGATCGTCGCCTTCACCGAGGTCCGCCGCGAGGCCGACACCCTCGTCACCCTGCTCCGCTGGGCGCTCCGGGCCGACGACGTCCCGACGGTCACGCACGTGTTCGCTGCGCTCGGCGGGTACTGGACGCTGCGCGGGCTGCACCGCGAGCTGGTCGGGACGGCGCCGGACGTCGTCGCCGCCCTGCGCTCGTGCGTCCCGGGCCCCGCGGACCGGACCGCCGCGATCGTCGGGCTCGTGCTCTGCGGAGCCACGTCGGCGTTCACCGACCTCCGCACCACGGCGCGGTCGATCGCGGGCCTGCGGACCCTGCACGCGACCGGTCGTGCCGAGGACCCGGTCGTCGACGCGCTCGCGACGCTGCTGCTCTCGATCGGGCGTCCCGAGCAGGGCTTCGCCGAACTGACGCGCCTGCGCGCCGACCCGGACCCCGCCGTGGCGTGCCTCGGCACGATGCTGAGCGCGCCGCTGGCCGAGAACGCCGGTGACCCCGTCGGGGCCCTGCGGTACGCACGTCGGGCGAAGGAGCTGGCGGTGGCGACGGGCGAGGCCTGGACCACCGGCACGGTGGCGGTCACGCTCACCCAGCTGCTCGCCCAGTCCGGCCGCTACGCGGAGTCCCTGGCCGAGGCGGTCAGCGCCCGCGAGCACCTGGAACGCTTCGGCGCCGACGACGACCTGTACGAGATCGGCTGGACCGTGGGCCTCGCGTCCGCCGCGACCGGGGACGTCGACCGTGCCCGCTCGATCGCAGCGGACCTGCGGCACCGGCCTGCGGCCGGCCGCGGGGGCTTCGAGGACCGTGGACTCATCGCGGTGCTCGCGGTCGCGATCACGGCGGAGTGCGACCGCCACGAGGGGCACCTCGACGCGGCGGCGGCCGGGTACACCGAGGCGTGGGACGTCGTCCAGCCGCCGCGCGGTCCCGCCGCGCAGTGGGCGCTCATGGCGGGCGCTGCTCGGATCGCCGCGGTCGACGAGGCGACGGCAGCCCGGGCGGGACGGGCCAGCGGACCGCAGCCGCCCGCATCGCAGCCGCCCGCAGTACAGCCACCCGCAGTGCAGCCGCCCGCATCGCTGCCGCCCGTGTCGCTGCCGCCCGCGGAGCTGGCCGTCGCGCGTCGGATCCGGACCGGTGCGCTCGTGCAGCTGCGGCTGCGGCAGGTCCGCCGGGACGTGCCCGTGATCGGCACGGCGCTCGCCGGCCTCGCGATCGCCTACGTCCGCACCGGACGTCCGGAGGCGGCTGCCGCGTGCTGGGGCACGCTCACCAGGATCGGGTCGCGGCAGGACTTCGCCGTCCTGGCCCACGCCCGACTCCGACCGGTGCTCGCCGGGGCCGTGGGGGAGCAGACGCTCGCCGACGCCGAGACGGCCGCGGCCGGCAGGGACCGGGCCGAGGCCGTCTCGTGGGTGCGCGGTGTGCTCGAGGACGCCCGCCTGCCCGGCTGACCCGGACGGGGAGCGGAGCGCCGGGCCGTCCGCCGGGCCGAGCCCGCGTCAGGCCTTCCGCATGTACGCACGGACCGTCAGCGGGGCGAACACCACGACGACCACGGCCGCACCGAGCAGGCTGAGCCAGAGGTCACCGCCGACGACGCCGTGGTTCACCAGGTCGCGGACGGCGGTGATGAGGTGCGAGACCGGGTTGACCTCGGTGAACCAGCGCAGCCAGGCGGGCAGGGTGTCGGTCGGGACGAACGCGTTCGACAGGAACGTCAGCGGGAACAGCACGAGGTTCGCGATGCCGGACACGCTCGACGCGGTCCGGGCGATCACCCCGAAGTAGGCGAAGACCCAGCTGATCGCCCACGCCACCACGATGACGAGGAGCGCCGCGAGCAGCACGGCGCCGAGGCCTCCGGCGGGACGCAGACCCATGACGATGCCCACGACGAACGTGATCGTCGTCGCGATGGCGTACCGGACGGTGTCGGCGAGCAGCGCGCCGGCGAGCGGGGCGATCCGGGCGATCGGGAGCGACCGGAAGCGGTCGAACACGCCCTTGTCCATGTCCTCGCGGAGCTGCACCCCGGTGACGACCGACGACGTGATCGCCGTCTGCACGAGGATGCCGGGGATGATCACCGGCAGGTAGCTCCCGACGTCGCCGGAGATCGCGCCGCCGAAGATGTACGTGAACATCACCGTGAAGACGATCGGCATGAGCGTCACGTCGAACAGTTGCTCCGGCGTCCGGCGGATCTTCACGAGCCCGCGGTACGCCATCGTGAACGACTGGCGGACGGTGGCGGCGAGGCCGGAGCCGCCGACCCCGGGGCGTGGGGTGACGCGCGGCGCCGAGGACGGCGTGGTGGTCGGGGTGAGGGTGGTGGCGGTCATGCGAGGCTCCCTTCGAGCGCGCGGTCGGTCGTGGTGGTGTCGGCGTCGGCCGGTGCGCCGGTGATGGTGAGGAAGACCTCGTCGAGGGTCGGCTTCTGCACGCTCATCTCGGCGAGCGAGATCCCCGCGTCGCGGAACGAGACGAGCAGGTCGGTGACGCGGTCGGGGGCGGTCATCGGGGCGGTCAGCCGAGCGCCCTCCGGGCTGACGACCGCCGGGGTGCCGAGCACGCGTTCGACGAGCGCGGCCGCGGTCGCGAGGGCGTCCGGCTCCGCGTCCGCCAGGCGGAGCTGCAGCGAGGCGGTGCCCACCGAGGACTTCAGGTCGTCGGCGGTGCCCTCGGCGACCACCCGGCCGTGGTCGATGACGGCGATGCGGTCGGCGAGCTGGTCGGCCTCGTCGAGGTACTGCGTCGTGAGCAGGACGGTCGACCCGGTCGCGACGAGCTCGCGGATCGTGTCCCACATCTGCGCACGGGTCCGCGGGTCGAGCCCCGTGGTCGGCTCGTCGAGGAAGATCAGCGGCGGCTGCGCGATGAGGCTCGCCGCCAGGTCCAGCCGACGCCGCATGCCGCCGGAGAACGCCTTGAGCGGGCGCGACGCGGCCTCGGTCAGCCCGAAGCGCTCGAGCAGCTCGCGTGCCTTGCGCTTCGCGTCGCCGCGGGACAGCCCGAGCAGTCGCGCGAAGATGACGAGGTTCTCGGTGGCGCTCAGGGTCTCGTCGACGCTCGCGTACTGCCCGGTCACCCCGATCAGGGAGCGGACGGTCTGCGGCTCGCGGCGGACGTCGTGCCCGAAGACGCGGGCCTCGCCGCCGTCCGGCCGGAGCAGGGTCGCGAGCATCGAGATGGTGGTCGTCTTGCCGGCGCCGTTCGGGCCGAGCACGCCGTAGACCGTGCCGGCCTCGACGCGGAGGTCGACACCGTCCACGGCGCGGTTGCTGCCGAACGTCTTGACGAGGCCGGTCGCCTCGACGGCGAGTGGTGTGGTGGTCATCGCACAGGTCCTTTCGTCGATGTCGGGACGATCGTGCCGCCGGCCGCTCACGCGGCACTGACGTGGCACTGACACGAGTGGGTGCTCGCCGTCAGCGGGGCAGGCGCGGTCGCCGTCAGCGCGGTCGGACGGGAGGCCCGCCCCGGCCCCGGTACGCTCGCTCCCGTGGCAGGGACGGACGACTCGGACACCGGCGGCGGCGCTGCCGTGCGCCTGCGGTTGGACGTCGCGTACGACGGCACCGCCTTCTCCGGCTGGGCCCGGCAGCCCGGGCTGCGGACGGTGCAGGGTGCGCTCGAGTCCGCGCTCGCCACGGTCTTCACCCGGTGGGGCGAGCCGCCGCAGCTGACGGTCGCCGGTCGGACCGACGCCGGGGTGCACGCCACCGGGCAGGTCGCCCACCTCGACCTGACCGCGGAGCAGTGGGGTGCGCTCACCCGGCCGCGGCGGTCGTCGCCGGACGGACCGCCTCGGACCTCGCTCGACGGGCTCGTCAAGCGCGTGAACGGGCTCGCCGGGGCGACGGGAGACGTCGTCGTCACGCGGGCGTCGGTCGCGCCGGACGGGTTCGACGCCCGGTTCTCCCCGCTCTGGCGGCGGTACGAGTACCGGGTGGCGGACGCCGACGCCCCGCGCGACCCGCGTCGTCGGGGGCACACGCTCTGGCACCCGACGCGCCTGGACCCGGCGGCGATGGAGCGCGGTGCGCTGACGTTGCTCGGGCTGCACGACTTCGCGACCTTCTGCAAGCCGCGCGAGGGCGCGACCACGATCCGGACGCTGCAGGAGTTCCGCTGGGACCGCGAGCCGGACGGCGTGCTGGTGGCGCGCCTCCAGGCCGATGCGTTCTGCCACTCCATGGTGCGGGCGATGGTCGGGGCGACCATCGCCGTCGGCGAGGGCCGCTTCGGCCCGGACCGCCTCGAGGAGCTGCGGGTCGCGCAGCAGCGCACGAGCGCGTTCAAGGTCGCACCCGCGGCCGGTCTGACCCTCACCGAGGTCGGCTACCCGGGGGACGACGAGCTCGCGGCCCGGGCGGCGCAGACCCGTGCGCGCCGGACGGACGACGAGCCGGACGCCGGTACCGTCGGGGGATGAGCTCCCGCAGGCCCCGGTCCGTCGTCTCCGTCGCACCCGGGGTGGTGTTCGTCGAGGGACCGGTGTCGAACTGGGTCGTGCTCGCCGAGGAGGACGGCGTCGCGCTGATCGACGCCGGCTACCCGGCCGACAGCGACCTCGTCCTCGACACCGTGCGCTGGGCCGGCCACGACCCGGAGGACCTGCGCCGCGTCTACGTCACGCACGGGCACGTCGACCACGTCGGCGGCATCCCCGGGATCCTCGAGCGGTACCCGCACGTGCAGGTCCTGGCCCACGCCGACGAGCTCGACAACGTGCGCGGACCGCACCGGCAGCAGGTCCGACCGGCGGAGATCGGCGGGCGTCTGGCCGCACCGCGGACCCTCCGCTGGCTGGCCCGGGCGCTCGGCTCCGACGCCCTGCGACCGGTGACCGTCCCGACCGCCCGGGCCTTCACCGCGCACGACTTCGAGGGGCACGCGGTGACACCGTTCCCCGCCGTCGGGCACACGGCGGGGTCGACGGCCTACCTGCTGCCGGCGGCGAACGCGATCGTCACCGGCGACGCGGTGGTGTCGCACCACGACACGCTCCCCGGGTCGTGGCAGCCGCGGCCGCGCATGATCACGTCGTTCTTCACCGCGGACCAGGCGACGGCGCTCGAGTCGGCTCGGGCGCTGCCGGTCCCGGAGATCGTGCTCCCCGGGCACGGGCCCGCCGTGCACCGCGTCGGCAGCGGGTGGGTCCCGGTCGCCGACTGAGTGACCCCTGCTCTGGGGTGGACCGGATCGTTCACCTGCCCGAAACCTGAGCGACCGATCAGGTGTCTAGCGTGGTGCAGTCCCCCTCCTCCTGCCGAAGGTCAGCATGCCCAACCTCCTGCGGCGCACCGTGCTGTGCGCCACGGTCGCAGCGACGATCGTCGCCGCCCCACTCGTCTCCGTCACCACCGCCGTCGCGAACCCCGCGGGTACCGGTCTCGTCATCTCCGAGGCCTACCTGAAGGGCGGTAGCGCGAACCAGCCCTTCACGAACAAGTTCGTCGAGCTCGAGAACCCCACGGACGCGCCGGTGTCGCTCTCCGGCTGGACGCTCCAGTACCGGTCCGCGACCGGCACCGCGAGCTTCGCGACGGGCGCCCTCTCGGGCACGGTCCCCGCGAAGGGGTCGTTCCTCGTGCAGATGGGGTCGAACGGCAAGGTCGGTGCAGCGCTGCCCACCCCGGACGCCGTCACCGGACTGAACCCCTCGGGGACGACCGGCACGCTCGTGCTCTCGGACCAGGCGAGTGCGCTCGCGCTGCCCGCCGGCGCCGTCGCGACGGGGACGCCAGGGGTCGTGGACCTGCTCGGCTACGGCACGTCGAACACCTTCGAGACCGCCGTCGCGACCGCCGGTTCGGGCAACACCGTCCCTGACGCGCTCGCTCGCACGGGCGCGGCGGACTCGGACTCGAACGCGGCGGACTTCCGCGTCACCACGTCGATCACGCCGGAGAACGCGGCCGGTCAGACCGGCGGCGGCACCACCGATCCCGGGCCCACCGACCCCGGCACGCCGGCCGGTCCCGCCGAGGCCGTCACCATCTCGCAGCTGCAGGGCACCGGCACCGCGTCGCCGTACGTCGGCAAGCGCGTCGTCACCGACGGCGTCGTGACCGCCGTCTACGCGACGGGTGGTCTGAACGGCTACACGGTCCAGACCGCCGGCACCGGTGGCGCGGTCGACCTCGCCACGCACACCGCGTCGGACGCCGTGTTCGTGTTCTCCGCCGCGACCGCGGGCAGCGTCACCATCGGCGACGCCGTGCGCCTCACGGGCACGGTCGCCGAGTACGACGGTCTCACCGAGCTCGAGGTCGCCTCGACCGCCGACGTCGAGAAGCTCCCCGCCGCGGGCGTCGTGCAGCCGGTCCCCGCCACACTGACGCTGCCGCGCACCGATGCGCAGCGCGAGTCGCTCGAGAGCATGCTCGTCGCACCGCAGGGCGACTACACGGTCGCCGACAACTACACGACGAACCAGTACGGCGAGATCGCGCTCGCCGCGGGGACGGAGCGCCTGATCCAGCCGACCGAGGTCGCCCGCCCGGGCAGCGCCGAGTACGCCGCGGTCGTCGCCGACAACGCCGCGCGCAAGATCGTCCTCGACGACGGTGCGAGCACGAACTTCCTGCCGCGTGACGACCAGAGCCAGGCTGCGCGTGAGATCCCCGTGTCCTGGCTCACCCAGGGCCCGGTCACG
This sequence comes from Curtobacterium oceanosedimentum, assembly GCF_040545555.1. Classification (NCBI taxonomy): domain Bacteria; kingdom Bacillati; phylum Actinomycetota; class Actinomycetes; order Micrococcales; family Microbacteriaceae; genus Curtobacterium; species Curtobacterium oceanosedimentum. The sequence goes on along the minus strand of NZ_JBEPMD010000002.1, from coordinate 184,998 downwards.
GTCGGCGCCGCAGCGACCTTCTCGAAGCCGGTCGTCCTCGACCACCGGAACGACGCGTGGAAGTTCCAGCCGACCACGCCGATCACCGGCGCGACCCCGGCGGCCGACCTGCCCGCGTCGTTCTCGGACGTCCGCACCGCGGCGCCGGAGGACGTCGGTGGCGACCTCCGGCTCGCCGGCTTCAACGTGCTGAACTACTTCCCGACCACGGGTGACCAGCTCACGGGGTGCAAGTACTACGTGGACCGCGCGGGCAACCCGCTCACGGTCAACTCCGGCTGCAACGCCCGCGGTGCCGCGAACGCCGACGACCTCGAGCGGCAGCAGGTGAAGATCGTGAAGGCGATCAACGCCCTCGGTGCCGACGTCGTCTCGCTCGAGGAGATCGAGAACTCCGCCGCCTTCGGCCAGGACCGCGACGCGGCCGTGGCGACCCTCGTGGCGGCGCTCAACCGGGCCACCGGGCAGGACACCTGGGCCTACGCGAAGTCCCCGGCGAAGCTCGCCGCGAACGAGGACGTCATCCGCCTCGCGCTCATCTACAAGAAGGACCGGGTCGCGCCCACCGGCGAGTCCACGATCCTGACGGACTCCGACGTCTTCCAGCGGCAGCCCGTCGCCGACGCCTTCCGCCCGGTCGGCGGGACCGCCGCCGACGACTTCCTCGTGATCGCCAACCACTTCAAGTCGAAGGGCTCGGGCATCGGCGAGAACGCCGACCAGGGAGACGGACAGGGAGCATCGAACGCCGACCGCGTCCGTCAGGCCCAGGCGCTCGCGACGTTCTCGACGTCGATGCAGCAGCAGTACGGCACCGACCGCGTGTTCTTGATCGGCGACTTCAACGCCTACAGCGAGGAGGACCCGATGGTCGTCCTGCGCGACGCCGGGTACACCGACCTGGCGCCGGCCGAGGACTCCTCGGAGTACTCCTACGTCTTCAGCGGCCTGAGCGGCTCCCTCGACCACGTGCTCGCGTCCCCGGCTGCGCTCGCCGCCGTCACGGGCGTGGACATCTGGAACATCAACTCGACCGAGTCGGTGGGCCTCGAGTACAGCCGCCACAACGTGAACGTTTCCGACCTGTACCGCGACGACGTGTACCGGGCGAGCGACCACGACCCGATCCTGGTCGGCTTCGACCTGGCGGCCGACGAGACCCCGACCCCGGGTGACGGCGAGACCCCGACCCCGGGTGGCGGCGGGACGCCGGCCCCCGGCACCGGCACCGGCACCACGCCGGCCCCCGGCACCGGCGTGGGCCAGGCGCCCGCGGCACCCTCGGCGTCCTCGCTGACGGGGGCGAACCGGGGCGGCGTCACGGCGCCCGCCTCGGCGCGAGCGGGCGAGACCATCACCGTCGGCGTCGGCTCGGCGCTCGCCGGGCAGCGCGTCTCGGTGTGGCTGTACTCCGACCCGGTGCTCCTCGGCACGGCGGTCGTCGCCGCGGACGGCACCGTGCGCGTGACGATCCCGCCGAGCACGACGACGGGTCAGCACCGCCTCGCCGTCACGGCTGCCGACGGATCGCTCATCGGGTGGACCGACATCCGGATCGACCCGGCGACCGGCGAACTCGCGTTCACCGGCGCCGAGCTCACCGGCGGCCTCGTCGCCGCACTGCTCCTGCTCACGGCCGGTACCGGCCTGGTCGTGGCACGTCGTCGCCGGGCGGCGCGCACGGACTGACCGCGCCGGCACCCGATCTGCGACATCGCACCCGTCGACCGACGGGTGCGATGTCGCGTCCCGCACGGTGATCCGGACCACGGACGGACGGGAGGCACATGGCGGTGCCGCCCCGCGCCTCCCGTCCGGCACGGCCCGCGTTCGACAAGGTGCGCCGCGTCGGGTAGGCTCTCACCTTGGTCTGTGCGCCCCGTGCGCCGGACAGTCAGATGAGCCCTCCACCGGGCAGTTCCACGAGCATCGCCCGCGGAACACCCACCGGAGCGGGATTCACGGACTCCTCACCTCGACACGAAAGCAGCACTCCTGTGACTCGTACGTTCTCCCCGAAGCCGGCAGACGTCCAGCACGACTGGATCGTCATCGACGCGACCGACGTCGTCCTCGGCCGTCTCGCCACCCACGCCGCGGCGCTCCTGCGCGGCAAGCACAAGGCCACCTTCGCCCAGCACATGGACATGGGTGACTACGTCATCATCATCAACGCGGACAAGGTCGCCCTCACCGGCTCCAAGCTCGCCAAGAAGGTCTACTACCGTCACTCGGGCTACCCGGGCGGCCTCACGGCGACCTCCTACCCGGAGATGCTCGAGAAGCACCCGACCCGCGCCGTCGAGAAGGCGATCCGCGGCATGCTGCCGAAGAACACCCTCGGCCGTGAGCAGCTCAAGAAGCTGAAGGTCTACGCCGGCGCGGAGCACCCGCACGCCGCGCAGCAGCCCAAGGCGTACACCTTCGACCAGGTCGCGCAGTAACGACGGCCACGACGACTTCAAGGACTGATAACACTCATGGCTCAGATCGCTGACTCCCTCGACCAGACCCCGGAGAGCTTCACCACCGAGAGCGCCCCGGCGTCCTCGGAGGCCGCTCCCCGCCAGATCCTCAACGTCTCGGGCGGTGCCGTCGGGCGCCGCAAGGAGGCCATCGCCCGCGTGCGCCTCGTCCCCGGTGGCGGCGCGTTCACGGTCAACGGCCGCACGCTCGAGGACTACTTCCCGAACAAGCTGCACCAGCAGCTGATCAACGACCCGTTCAAGGTGCTCGAGCTCCTCGGCGCCTACGACGTCGTCGCCCGCATCACGGGCGGTGGCCCCTCGGGTCAGGCCGGTGCGCTCCGCCTCGCGATCGCCCGTGCGCTGAACGAGATCGACCGCGAGAACAACCGCGCCACCCTCAAGAAGGCCGGCTTCCTCACCCGTGACGCCCGCGTCATCGAGCGCAAGAAGGCCGGTCTCAAGAAGGCCCGCAAGGCGTCGCAGTTCTCGAAGCGCTAGTCGCTCGACGAACCCGATCGCAATGCCGCGTCTGTTCGGTACCGACGGTGTTCGTGGACTCGCCAACGGCGAGCTGACGGCCGCGCTGGCACTGGGTCTCGCCCAGGCCAGCGCGGCCGTGCTCACGCACGGACACCATGCGGACGCCCGCCGGGCGTCCGGTCGACCGCGCCCCCGCGCGGTCCTGGCGCGCGACCCGCGCGTATCCGGTGAGTTCCTGGGTGCCGCGGTCGCGGCCGGGCTCGCCTCCGCCGGCGTCGACGTGCTCGACGCCGGGGTCATCCCCACCCCCGCTGCGGCGTTCCTCGTCGCGGACATCGACGCCGACTTCGGCGTGATGATCTCCGCGTCGCACAACCCGGCGCCCGACAACGGGATCAAGTTCTTCGCCACCGGTGGTCGCAAGCTCCCCGACGAGGTCGAGGACCGCATCGAAGCGGCCATGCACGACCAGTCCGCGCCGACCCCGACCGGCGGTGACGTCGGTCGCATCACGCGTTTCGCCGACGCCGAGGACCGCTACGTCGTGCACCTGCTCGGCACGCTGCCGCACCGGCTCGACGGCCTGCACGTCGTGCTCGACTGCGCGAACGGTGCCGCCGCTGGCGTCTCACCCGAGGTGTTCGTCAACGCCGGCGCGAAGGTCACCCTGATCGGGGCCGACCCGGACGGCATGAACATCAACGACGGCGTGGGCTCGACCCACATCGACAACCTGGCCCGTGCCGTCCTCGAACACGGTGCCGACGTCGGCATCGCGCACGACGGCGACGCGGACCGCTGCCTCGCGGTGGACGCCGCGGGCAACGCGATCGACGGCGACCAGATCATGGCGATCCTCGCGCTGTCGCTGCAGGAACGCGGGCAGCTGGCCTCCGACACCCTGGTGGCCACCGTCATGTCGAACCTCGGCCTGAAGCGTGCCATGGCGGACGCGGGCATCACCGTGCTCGAGACCGGCGTGGGCGACCGCTACGTGCTCGAGAAGATGAACGAGGGCGGGTTCTCGCTCGGTGGCGAGCAGTCGGGCCACATCATCTTCAACGACTACGCGACCACGGGCGACGGGGTCCTGACGGGCCTCCACCTGGTGGCCGAGATGGCGCGGACGGGCAAGACCCTGCAGGAGCTCGCCTCGTGCATGACCGTCTTCCCGCAGGTGCTCCTCAACGTGCGCGGTGTGGACCGGCACGGGCTGTCCGACCAGGGCGTCCAGGACGCGGTCGCCGCGGCGACCGAGGCGCTGGGCGACTCCGGTCGCGTGCTGCTGCGTCCGTCGGGCACCGAGCCGGTCGTCCGTGTCATGGTCGAGGCCGCCTCGCAGGAGGACGCCCAGCGCGTCGCCGAGGAGCTCGCCGACGTCGTGCGCGACCGGCTGGCGATCGACGCCGCCGCGTAGGGCACTCCAGGCCCCGCAAGACGCAACGAGGGCGGTTCCTCGCAGCGGAGTACCGCTGCGAGGAACCGCCCTCGTTGCGTTTCGCGGGCTGTCTCCTCGGCCGCGTCAGATCTTGCGGAGCAGCACCGAGTTCACCTTGTGGTTCGCGCCCTTCTTGAGCACGAGCGTGGCCCGGGAGCGCGTCGGCAGCACGTTCTCGAGCAGGTTCGGCTCGTTGATCGCCCGCCACACGTCGGTCGCGGTGCGGACCGCGTCCTCCCGGGACAGCGACGCGAACCGGTGGAAGAACGAGTCCGGGCTCGAGAACGCCTCCTCCTGCAGGGCCAGGAAGCGGTCGACGTACCAGGACTCGATGTCCTTCGTCTTCGCGTCGACGTAGATCGTGAAGTCGAACAGGTCGGACAGCGCGAGCCGCCCGTGCACCGGCGGCGCGAGCACGTTGAGGCCCTCGACGATGAGGACGTCCGGCTGCCGCACCACGATCTCGGCGTCCGGGACGATGTCGTAGACCAGGTGCGAGTAGTACGGCGCGCGGACCTCGGCCGCCCCGCTCTTCACCTGGCTGACGAACCGCAGCAGCGCGCGTCGGTCGTACGACTCCGGGAAGCCCTTGCGGTCCATGATCCCGCGGCGCTCGAGCTCCGCGTTCGGGTACAGGAACCCGTCGGTCGTCACGAGCTCCACCCGCGGGGTGTCCGGCCAGCGCTTCGTCAGCTCCCGCAGCAGGCGCGCGACGGTCGACTTGCCGACCGCCACCGACCCGGCGACACCGATCACGAAGGGCGTCCGGCCGGCCCGCTCGCCGAGGAACCGGCTCGTCTCGGCGTGCAGGTCCCTGGCGCCGGCCGCGTACAGCGTCAGCAGGCGGGAGAGGGGCAGGTAGACCTCCTGCACCTCCTGCATGTCGAGCCGGTCACCGAGACCGCGCAGCTGCACGATCTCGGTCTCGGTGAGCGACAGGTGCTCCTTCGGCGCGAGCTGGGACCACTCGTCGCGCGGGATCTCCACGAACGGGGTCGGGTGCGCGACGGCGGCTTCCGTGATCGGCATGGGCACGAGCGTACAGACGGGAGGCACGACCGACGTGGGCGGACCGGCCCGCCGGCACCGTGCCTCCCGTCCGGAGCCCGGTGCCTGTCCGCGCGACGCGACCGCCGGGCCGCGACTCCGCCGGTCAGGCGGGCAGGGCCGCCGGTCAGCCGGGCCGCTCCGCCGGTCAGGCGGGCAGGGCCGCCTCGATGGCGGCGACGACCTCGGGGGCGTCCGGCTTCGTGGTCGGACGGAAGCGCATGACGGTGCCGTCGGGGGCGACGAGGAACTTCTCGAAGTTCCAGCTGACCCGACCGGCCTTGCCGGATGCGTCCGGCGTCTCCTTGAGGGCCTGGTAGAGCGGGTGGGCGCCCTTGCCGTTCACCTTGACCTTCTCGGACATCGGGAACGTGACGCCCCACGTGGTGGAGCAGTACTCGTCGATGGCCTCGGAGGAGCCGAGCTCCTGCAGGAACTGGTTGCTCGGGAACCCGAGGACCGTGAAGCCGCGGTCGCCGTAGGTCTTCTGCAGTGCCTCGAGCTGCTCGTACTGGGGCGCGAGCCCGCAGCGCGACGCAACGTTCACGACGAGGACGGCCCGGTCGGAGAACCGCCCGAAGGTGGTGTGCTCCCCGTGCAGCGTGGTGATCTCGATGTCGTCGAAGCGTCCCATGGCCCAAACGTTATCCCCACCCCCATCACGTCGCAGGGTCGACGGTCAGCCAGGCCGTAGGATCGAACGCATGTGTGGAATCGTGGGCTACGTCGGCAGCAAGAGCAGCCAGGAGGTCCTCCTCGGTGGGCTCCGTCGTCTCGAGTACCGCGGCTACGACTCGGCGGGCGTCGCGGTCGTCGACCGGCCGGGTGACCTCGTCTCAGCGAAGAAGGCGGGCAAGCTGCAGGCACTGATCGAGGAGCTCGAGTCGCACCCGATCGCGGACGGCGGCACCGGCATCGGGCACACCCGCTGGGCGACCCACGGCGGCCCGACCGACGGCAACGCCCACCCGCACCTGGCGGACGGCGGCAAGCTCGCGCTCATCCACAACGGCATCATCGAGAACTTCTCCGAGCTCAAGCGGGAGCTCCTCGCCGAGGGCGTCGAGTTCGCCAGCGAGACCGACTCCGAGGTCGCCGCGCACCTGGTCGGTCGTGCGTTCCGTGCCACCGGGGACCTCACCGCCGCGATGCAGCAGGTCGTGCAGCGGCTCGAGGGCGCGTTCACGCTCCTCGTCGTGCACGCCGACCAGCCGGGCGTCGTCGTCGGTGCCCGTCGCAACTCCCCGCTCGTGGTCGGCCTCGGTGACGGCGAGAACTTCATGGGCTCCGACGTCGCCGCGTTCGTCGCGTACACGCAGCGCGCCCTCGCGATCGGCCAGGACGAGATCGCCACGATCCGTCCCGACGGTGTCGAGGTCGTCCACTTCGACGGCTCCCCGGCGACCCCGGAGGAGTTCGAGGTCAGCTGGGACGCCTCCGCCGCCGACAAGGGTGGCTGGAGCTCCTTCATGGCCAAGGAGATCAGCGAGGAGCCCGAGGCCGTCGCCAAGACCATCCTCGGTCGCGTGCACGACGGTGCCGTGACGCTGACCGACCTCGACCCGATCGCCGACCGGCTGCAGCAGGTCGACCGTGTCATCGTCATCGCCTGCGGCACCGCTGCCTACGCCGGCATCCTCGGCAAGTACGCCATCGAGCAGTGGGCACGCGTCCCCGTCGAGGTCGAGCTCGCCCACGAGTTCCGCTACCGGGACCCGGTGCTGGACGACCGGACGCTGGTCGTCTCGATCAGCCAGTCCGGCGAGACCATGGACACGCTCATGGCCGTCAAGTACGCCCGCGAGCAGGGTGCGCAGGTGCTCTCCATCTGCAACACCCAGGGCGCGACGATCCCCCGCGAGTCCGACGCGGTGATCTACACGCACGCCGGTCCCGAGGTCGCGGTGGCGTCCACGAAGGCCTTCATCGCCCAGGGCGTCGCGCTGTACCTGCTCGGGCTCCACCTGGCGACGCTCAGGGGCACGCTGACCGCCGAGCAGATCGCCGAGCAGGTCGCCGAGCTCGAGGGCCTCGCGCCGAAGCTGCAGCAGACCATCGACGACGCGTCCGGCGTCGCCGAGCTCGCACGCTGGATGGCCGACACCCGGAGCGTGCTGTTCCTCGGTCGCCACGTCGGGTACCCGATCGCGCTCGAGGGTGCCCTCAAGCTCAAGGAGCTCGCGTACATCCACGCCGAGGGCTTCGCCGCCGGTGAGCTCAAGCACGGCCCGATCGCGCTCATCGAGCCGGGGCAGATCGTCTTCGTCATCGTGCCGTCGCCGCGTGACGCCCGGTCGCTGCACCCGAAGGTCGTCTCGAACATCCAGGAGATCCGCGCCCGCGGTGCCCGGGTGATCGCCATCGCCGAAGAGGGCGACGCCGCCGTGCTGCCCTTCGCGGACGAGGTCCTGCGGATCCCGCTCGCGACGCCGCTGTTCGAGCCGCTGCTGGCCGTCGCGCCGCTGCACATGTTCGGCATGGAGCTCGCCGCCGCCAAGGGCCTCGACGTCGACCAGCCGCGCAACCTGGCGAAGTCGGTCACCGTCGAGTAGCACCCGACGTGATCATCGGCATCGGGGTCGACGTCGTCGACACGGAGCGGTTCCGGGGTGTGCTCGAGCGCACCCCGGCGCTCCGCACGAGGCTGTTCACGCCGGCCGAGCAGCTGCGCGACGGTGCACCCCGGCCGGTGACGTCACTCGCGGCCCGGTTCGCTGCGAAGGAAGCGCTCATCAAGGCGTTCGGCTCGAGCGCCGGGCTGAGCTGGCAGGAGCTCGAGGTCGTCGCGGACGACCAGCGGAACCCGTCGCTCACCCTGCACGAGGGCGCTCGACGGGTGGCTGCGGACCGCGGTGTCACGAACGTCCACCTGTCGCTGTCGCACGACGGCGGCATCGCGACGGCGTTCGTCGTCATCGAAGGAGGGGGCGCATGAGCGCGTTCACGGGGATCACGGTCGACCGCGAGGCCCTCATCGCGAACTACGCGACGGTGTCCGAGCGCGTGGCACCGGCCGGCGTCATCGCGGTCGTCAAGGCGAACGCGTACGGCCACGGGGCGATCGACGCCGCACGGGCGTTCGTCGACGCCGGCGCCGAGTGGCTCGGGGTCGCCGATGTCGACGAGGGCATCGCGCTCCGCCGCGCCGGCATCGACGAGGGCGTCCGGATCCTCGCGTGGCTGCACGCCCCCGACGAGGACTTCCGCCGCGCCGCGCAGTACGACGTCACCCCGGCGGTGTCGAGCGTCTCGCAGCTCGCCGCCGCCGCCGACTCCGAGGTGCCCGCGGTGCACGTCTGCGTCGACACCGGGCTGAGCCGGAACGGCGCCGTCGAGTCCGAGTGGGCCGAACTCTTCGCGACCGCCGGACGGATCGCGCGCTCCGGCGGTCGCACACGCGTCGAGGGGCTCATGTCGCACCTGTCGAACGCGTCCCGCGCGGACGACCTCGACCAGGACGCGGCACTCCAGCGGGCGCTCGACGGCCTGGCGGCGAACGGCATCGTGCCCGACGTGGTGCACCTCGCCGCGAGTGCCGGCAGCATCGCCGTCCCGGAGACCCGGCACGACGCGGCACGGGTCGGTCTCGCGCTCTACGGCCTCAGCCCCTTCGCCGACCGCACCGCGGCCGACCTGGGTCTGCGCCCGGCGATGCGCGTCACCGCCGCGGTGCTCCGGACCGTCCCGGTCGCGGCGGGTGAGGGCGTCAGCTACGGCTACACCTGGCGCGCGACGACGGACACGCGGCTCGCGGTGATCGGGCTCGGGTACGCGGACGGCTTCGACCGCGACCTCGGCAACCGGGTGTCGGTGCGCATCGGCGACCGGATGTTCCCCGTCGTCGGCCGCGTCGCGATGAACGCGATGCACATCGACATCGGCGACGCCGACGTCCGGGTCGGTGACGAGGTCGTGCTCTGGGGCGACCCGGCGGACGGCGACCCCGCGGTCGAGGACTGGGCGGCGGCCATCGACACCATCAACTACGAGGTGGTCGCCAGGGTCGGCCGCAGCGTGGAACGGAGGACGACGTGAACGCGCCGCTGCGCCGGGCCCGGATCGACCTCGACGCCTACCGGTCGAACCTCGACCTCGTTCGGGAGTGGATGCACCCCGTCGAGGTCATGGCGATCATGAAGGCCGACGCCTACGGGCACGGCCTCGAGCCGATCGCGCTCGCCGCCGTCGACGCGGGGGTCCGCTGGATCGGTGTGCTGACCGTGCCCGCCGCGCTGCGCCTCCGGGCGATCGGCGTCGGCGAGGACGTCCACCTGTTCACCTGGCAGCACGACCCGGCGCTCGACTTCCGCGACGCGATCGACTCCGCGATCGACCTCGGCGTCTCGAACGTCGCCGAGCTGCAGCGCGTCGTCGACGCCGTCGACCAGCGTCCCGCACGCGTGCACCTCGGGGTCGACTCGGGGCTCCACCGCGACGGCGCCACCCCCGACGTCTGGCCCGAGCTGGTGTCGCTCGCGGTCGACGCCCAGCGCGCCGGACGCATCGAGGTCGTCGCGGCCTACACGCACCTCGCCGAGTCCTCCGACGACGACGACAGCGCCGCCGTCGCCGCCTTCGACCGGGCCGTCGAGACCGCGGAGGACCTCGGGCTCGACCTGCCGACGGAGCACGTCGCCGCGTCCCTCGCGGGTCTCGAGCGCAAGGAGTTCCGCAAGGACATGGTCCGCATGGGCGCGAACCTGTTCGGCATCCCGGGCGCCGACGGGGTGTCCGCCGCCGACCTCGGCCTCGAGCCGGTGATGACGCTCACCGCCTCGGTCGCGAAGACGAAGCGCGTGCCGGTCGACACCGGCGTCTCCTACGACTACACGTACCGCACCGCGTCGGAGACGACCCTCGCGCTCGTGCCCGTCGGGTACGCGGACGGGGTCCCGCGCCGTGCACAGGGCCGCGTCGAGGTGGCCATCGGCGGCAAGCGGTACCCGATCGCCGGTCGGGTCGCGATGGACCAGTTCCTGGTCGACGTGGGCGACGACGACGTCCGCGTCGGTGACCAGGTCGTCCTGTTCGGCACGGGGGAGCACGGCGAGATGACGGTGCTCGAGTGGGGCGAGGCGCTCGGCACCATCGGGGAAGAGGTGACGTGCCGGATCGGCGCCCGGGTCCCGCGCGAGGTCGTCGGGCACCAGCTCGAGGGCCGCGTCGGCGACTACCTGCGGGAACAGCCGTGACCGACGCCCGCGTGCTGCTCGACAGGACGGTGTCGACGACCGACGAGATGGGTGCGCTCGGCGCCCGACTCGCCGCGGTCCTGCGTGCCGGGGACCTCGTCGTGCTGACCGGCCCGCTCGGCGCCGGCAAGACCACCCTCACCCGCGGCCTCGGCGCCGCGCTCGGCGCACGGGGTCAGGTGTCGAGCCCGACGTTCGTCCTGGCCCGGACGCACCCGACCACGGCCGGACCGGACCTGGTGCACGTCGACGCCTACCGGCTGAGCGACCCGGTGGAGCTCGACGACCTCGACCTCGACTGGGACACCTCGATCGTGGTCGTCGAGTGGGGGCGCGGGTTCGTGGACGGCATCTCGGACGACGTGCTCGACGTCGAGATCGTCCGCGCGACCGGAGCCGGTGCGCCCGACTCCGGAGCCGACGAGCTCGATCCCGACGACGTGCCGGACGAGCCCCGACGGGTGGTCGTCACCGGCACCGGCGACCGCTGGGCCGGCGTCACCCTCTGACCGGGACCGCGGTCACCTGCTCGGCCGTCAGGCCAGCGGATCGATGAAGAAGTCGGCGTCGGCCGGGTCGTCGACGGGCAGCCGGTCCGTCGTCCCGTTCGCGCCTACGATGGACGGGTGCTCCTCGCCATCGACACGTCCGCCGGTACCTCCGTCGCCGTCGTCGACCCGGCCACCGGCCGCGCCGTCGCCGAGCGCAGCACCGACGACTCCCGCCGGCACGCAGAGGTGGTCGGCCCGTTCCTCGCCGACGTCCTCGCCGAGGCCGGGATCGCCGGCTCCGGCGTCACCGGGGTCGTCGCCGGCATGGGCCCCGGCCCCTTCACCGGTCTGCGCGTCGGCATCGCCGCCGCCCGCACCTTCGCCGCCGCACGCGGCGTCCCGTTCCTGCCGCTCGTCAGCCACGACGCCATCGCGGCCGACCAGGACCAGGACGGACCGTTCGTCGTCCTGACGGACGCGCGACGCCGCGAGGTCTACTGGAGCGCGTACGACGAGACCGGCACGCGCGTCGCCGGTCCGGGGCTCGCGAAGCCGGCCGACCTGGACGAGGCGATCCGTGCCTCCCGTCCGGATGCCGTCGACTGGCCCCGCGTGATCGTCGCGACCGTCCCGGCCGGGAGGCTCGGGGCGCTGGCCGCAGACCGGCTCGCCTCCGGTGCGCCCTTCGCCGACGACGCCCCCCTCTACCTGCGCGACCCCGACGTCACCGTCCCGGGAGCCCCGAAGCGGGTCGTCCGGTGACCGGACTGCCCGCACTCCCCGCGGGGCTGCGGCTGCGCCGCGCGGTGCCGCAGGACCTCGACGACGTCATGTTCCTGGAGCACGCGTCCTTCCCCACCGATGCGTGGTCCTCGTCGCAGATGGCGGGCGAGCTGTGGTCTCCGCACGGGTACTACGTCGTCGTGGAGACGACGGAGGACGGGGCGCCGACGGTCGTCGGCTACGCGGGACTGTCGTCGCTCGCGGGCAACCCCGTCGCCGACGTCCAGACGATCGCGGTCAGCGCGGAACAGCGGGGGAGGGGCATCGGGAAGGTGCTCTTCACGGAGCTCCTCGACGAGGCCCGACGCCGCGACGTGCACGAGGTGTTCCTCGAGGTGCGTGCGGACAACCCCGTGGCGCAGGCGATGTACACCGCGGCCGGGTTCGAACGGATCGCCGTGCGTCCCCGCTACTACCAGCCCGACGGTGTCGACGCGTGGGTGATGCGGGCGGAGCTCCCCGCCACGCCCGGTGCGTCGGGCGGCGTCGGACCGATCGGACAGGAGACCCTCGGTGAGCGCGACTGAACCCCTGGTGCTCGGCATCGAGACGAGCTGCGACGAGACGGGCGTGGGCATCGTCCGCGGGACCACGCTGCTGGCCAACGTCATCGCGTCGAGCATGGACGAGCACGCCCGGTACGGCGGCGTCGTGCCCGAGGTCGCCGCGCGGGCGCACCTCGAGGCCATGACCCCGACCCTGCACGAGGCACTCGAGCGCGCCGGCGTGACCCTCGACGAGCTCGACGCCGTCGCCGTCACCGCCGGCCCGGGGCTCGCCGGCGCCCTGATGGTCGGTGTGGGGGCGGCCAAGGCCCTGGCCGTCGCGACGGGCAAGCCGCTCTACGGGGTGAACCACCTGGTCGGGCACGTCGGCGCGGACGTGCTGCGGGCCGACGGCAGCGCGATCGAGCTGCCGACGGTGGCACTGCTCGTCTCCGGTGGGCACACGTCGCTGCTGCTCGTGCGGGACCTGGTCGGCGACGTCGAACTGCTCGGCGAGACGATCGACGATGCGGCGGGCGAGGCGTTCGACAAGGTCGCACGCCTGCTCGGTCTGCCGTACCCGGGCGGGCCGCAGATCGACCGGGCCGCGGCGGACGGCGACCCGACCGCGATCCGCTTCCCGCGGGGCCTGACGCTGCCGAAGGACATGGCGCAGCACCGGTACGACTTCTCGTTCTCCGGGCTGAAGACCGCGGTCGCACGGTGGGTCGAGAAGTGCCGCGACGAGGGTCGGGAGGTCCCGGTCGCCGACGTCGCGGCATCGTTCCGCGAGGCCGTCGTCGACGTGCTCCTCACGAAGGCGCTCGCCGCGTGCCGGGACACCGGTGTCGACCGGCTGCTGCTCGGCGGTGGGGTCGTCGCCAACGCTCGGCTGCGAGCCGTGGCCGAGGAACGCTGCGCGGACGCCGGCGTCGCGCTGCGGATCCCGCCGTTCGACCTCTGCACCGACAACGGCGCCATGATCGCCGCGGTCGGGGCACGCCTGGTGGCCGAGGGGCACGCGCCGAGCGACCTCGGCATCGCGGCGGACTCCACGCTGCCGGTGACGACCGTCCAGGTCTGAGACGCGCTCCCGGGCGGCGAGCGACTGCTGAACCCGCCTCCGGCCCGTGTGGGAGGATGCTCAGCAGGCACCGACCGACCGGGTGCCAGGAGGGGTGGACGGTGTCCGATCAGAACCAGTGGCCGAAGCCGGGCGAGTCGAACGCGAGCGACGACGGCCGGCCGCAGCAGGACGGCCAGCAGTCGGGTGCGGCGCAGCAGTCCAGCGCGTCGCAGTCGACCGGCCAGCAGCCGGGCACCCCGTACGGTCAGCCGTCGCAGGGCAACCCCTACGCGCAGCCGGCGCCGGGCGCACCCTCCGGCCAGGGGCAGCAGTCCGCGAACCCGTACGCGCAGCCCCAGCAGTCGCAGCAGAACCCGTACGCGCAGTCCTCGCAGCCGGGCAGCCCGTACGGCCAGCAGCCGCAGCAGCAGAACCCGTACGCGCAGCCGGGCAACCCCTACGGGCAGCAGCAGCAGCCGCAGCAGCAGGGCAACCCCTACGCGGCCTCGGGTCCCCAGCACAACCCCTACGCGCCGCAGCAGGGCAGCAACCCCTACGCGGCCCCGTACGCCACGACCGGGTACCAGCCGTACGCCCAGCGCCCGAAGACGAACACCCTCGCGATCCTGTCGATCGTCTTCAGCGGTGTCGCCGGTCTGTCCCTGCTGACCTTCGTCTTCGCGTTCTTCGCGGTGCTCGCGGGCCCCGCCGGTGCGATCCTCGGGCACGTGGCACTCGGCAAGACGAAGACGACGGGGGAGTCCGGGCGCGGCCTGGCGCTCGCCGGCATCATCGTCGGGTGGATCGCGACGGGCATCGCCCTGATCGGCGTCATCGTGTTCTTCGTGGTGCTCGCCAACTCCGGCGGCGGGTACTCCGACCCGTACGACTACGACTCGGGTGCCTTCATCCGCTGATGCGCGCTGACTCGCGCTGACCCGCACTGACCCGCTCTGTTCCGTTCCGCGGAAGCGACAGACCCCCGCCGATGTCCGGTGGGGGTCTGTCGCTTCCGCGGACCCGATCGCGACAGCGATGCGCGCCGAACGCGCGGGCGCCCGTGCAGCCCGGCGGGCCGCACCGCCCCGCCCCGCGGGCTAGCCGGCCGCGTCGGTGAGCCGCTCGCACAGGAGCGCGGTGTGCCGTCCCTCCAGACGGGTGAGCACGAGCGTGACCGACCGCCGCCCCCGCAGCCGCAGCCGCTTCCGGAACTGCGCGGGATCCACGTCGACCCCGCGCTTCTTGATCTCCACCGTGCCGACGTCGTCCGCCGCCAGGCGTGCCGCGAGCTGCTTCACGTCGAGCGGCATCGTGTCGAGCACCCGGAACCCCTGCGCGAACGGCGTCGTCACCGCGCGGTCCGACGTGACGTACGCGATGCCCTCGGACAGCATGCGCCCGTCGATCGAGCGCGCCAGGTCCCCGATCAGGCGCGCGCGGATCACGGCCCCGTCCGGCTCGTACAGGTAGGCACCGACGGGACCGACCTCGACGTCCTCGGCGTCGGCCGGACCGGTGAGTTCGGCGATCCCGTGCGCGCCGATGACCGTCGCCGCACGGCGCACACCGTCGCGGGCGAGGGGGCCGGACCACAGGACGAGCTCGACGACCTCGCGGTCGACGGACACCCACTGCGCCTCGAGCGTGTCCGGGATGAGGTCGCGGTCGATGCCGGGCCCGAGCTTCACCCCGGTCGGGGTCGTCGTCGCCGCGGCGAACACGGTGTCGAGCGTCGGCGACCAGTCGTCCGGGTCGGCCAGGCGTCTCGTGTTCGCGTGCCCGGCGGTCCGTCGGGCGGGGTCCATCCACACGCCGTCCACCCGGGACAGGTCGAAGGACGCCGCGTCGCCGAGCTCGACCCGCGCGTTCGGCCAGAGCGCGAGGTTGTGCGTCGCGACCGCGGCGGTCACCTCGTCACGGTCGACCGCGGTGACGTCGAGGTCGAGCGCCGCCATCGCCATGGCATCGCCGCCGATGCCGCACCCGAGGTCCGCGACCCGGGTGATCCCCGCAGCGGCGAACCGGCCGGCGTGCTGCGCGGCGACCTGCAGCCGCGTGGCCTGCTCGAGCCCGGCCTCGGTGAAGAGCATCCGTCCGGCGAAGTCCCCGAACTTGGCGCGGGCCTTCTGCCGGAGCTTCGCCTGGGTCAGCACCGCGGCGACGAGGCCGGGATCGTGCCCCTCGCCGCGCAGCCGGGAGACCACGCGGACGATCTCGCCCCCGTCGGAGACGCCGGGGGTACGGTCGAGCAGGGCCATCCCCTCGGGGGTCAACAGCTGGGCGAGGTCGGCGGCTTCCACCCGACGATCCTCCCAGGTCGCCGGGACGCCCGACACGTGCTGGCACTCGGATTGACCGAGTGCCAGACTGTCCCTAGAGTTGTCGTTGGCACTCTCCTGTGCGTAGTGCCAACCGGTTCCCATCTGTACCGAGTCAGTACCGAGAAAGAAGAGGTCACCGTGGCCGTCACCATCAAGCCGCTCGAGGATCGCATCGTCATCCGCCAGGTCGAGGCGGAGCAGACCACCGCTTCCGGTCTCGTCATCCCGGACACCGCGAAGGAGAAGCCCCAGGAGGGCGAGGTCGTCGCCGTGGGCCCGGGCCGCATCGACGACAACGGCAACCGCGTGCCGCTCGACGTCGCCGTCGGCGACAAGGTCATCTACTCGAAGTACGGCGGCACCGAGGTCAAGTACTCCGGTGAGGACCTGCTCGTCCTCTCGGCGCGCGACGTCCTCGCGGTCATCGAGCACTGAGACCAGCAGCTCTCGTCACGAACGCCCCGTCCGGCTCGCAGCCGGCGGGGCGTTCGTGCGTCCGGCGGCCGGGAGGCGCGGTGCCGCTCCGCAGCGTCCGACCAGCTTCCTAGGATGGTTCCGTGAGTGAAGCGACTCCGGCACGTCCGGCACGCAGCGAGGCATCCGTCGGCGTCGTCCAGGCGATCGTCGCGTACGGGCTCTGGGGGCTCATGCCCCTGCTCTTCGCCGCGATGGCTCCCGCGGGCGCGTTCGAGATCGTCGCCTGGCGGATCGTCTTCGGCCTGGTGTTCTGCGCGGTGGCGGTCGCCGTCACCCGGTCGTGGCTCCGGACACGCTCCCTGCTCGCCCAGCGTCGGGTGATGCTCGTGATGGGGCTCGCGGCCGTCCTCATCCTGGTGAACTGGACCGTGTACGTCGCCGCGACGACGACGGGCCACACGGTCGAGGCCGCGCTCGGCTACTTCATCAACCCGCTCGTCACGATCGCCCTCGGGGTCGTCGTCCTCCGCGAGCGCTTGCGTGCGGCGCAGTGGGCGGCGGTCGGCATCAGCGTCGTCGCGGTCGTCGTCATCGCGGTCGGCTACGGGCAGGTGCCGTGGATCTCGCTCGCGCTGGCGTTCTCGTTCGGCCTCTACGGCCTGGTGAAGAAGCGGGTGGGCGGCACCGTCGACGCGCTGAGCGGGCTGACGCTCGAGACCGTGTGGCTGCTGCCGATCGCCGTCGGGGCGCTCGTGGTGCTCGGGGTCACGGGCCTCGGCGGCGGGGTGACCTTCACGAGCGAGGGGTGGCCGCACGCGCTCGTCACGGTGCTGACCGGCCCGGCGACCGCGGTGCCCCTGCTGCTCTTCGCGTCCTCCGCACGGCGGGTGTCGCTGTCGACGCTCGGGCTGACGCAGTACCTCGCGCCCGTGATGCAGCTGCTGGTCGGGGTCGTCGTGCAGCACGAGGCCATGCCGCCCGCGCGGTGGATCGGCTTCGGCATCGTGTGGGTCGCGCTCGTGGTCCTGACGGTCGACAGCTTCGTGGCGGCCCGGGCAGCGCGGCGCCGGACGCTCGCACCCGCGGCGGCCGGCCCGGCCTGACGGGCGCGAGCCGCGCCTCCCGTCCGGCTGCCGCGGGGACGGGGCCGACCCGAGTCTCGCGTTGCGCGACACGTCTCGCGCTCCCGACCCCGAGGAACGACGCTGGGCCCGAGTCTCGGCTCCGCGGAGGCGAGACTCGGGCCCAGTCGGCCGTGCTGCGTGTTACTTCGAGACCGAGCCCTGGATGGCGCTCTGGTACACGGGCTTGTTGTCGCCGTCGAACTTGTAGATGCCGATGTAGGCGCTCGACGGGTCGTTCTTGCTGTCGAACGGACCGATGCCGGACGGGCCGGTGTACTGGATGTCCTCACCCTTGTCGAGCAGGTCCTTGCAGGCCTTGAACGTCTCGCACTTGGTGCCGCCGTCTGCGCCGGACACCGCGGCCATGTTGGCCTGGATGGTGCCCGAGTCGGTGCCCTTGCCCTTCACCGCGGCCAGCGCGGCGAGGGTCGTGGCGTCGTACGACTCAGCGGCGTACGAGTAGTCGGCGAGCTCCTTGCCCGAGGACTGCTTGTAGAAGTCGGACAGGCGCTGCTTGAGCTCGTCCTTCGGGCTGGCACCCGGGATGGTGCCCTGCGCACCCTCGAGGGTGCCCGGGTCGAAGTCCTTCGAGTAGTCCGCGGTGTTGCCGTCGGACATGTAGATCTTCGCCATGTCGGCGTTCTGCGACTTGAGCTCCGGGATGATCGACTTCGTCTCGTCGAAGGCGAGCACCACGATGGCGTCCGGCTTCGCCGCGAGGGCGGCCGTCACCTCGGACGAGAACGTCGTCTGTCCGGGCGGGAACTCCTGACCCTTGCCCTTGCCGCCGTAGACGACCTGGCCGCCCGAGTCCTCGATCGCCTTCTGCACGGTGTCGCGGAGACCCGTACCGTAGGTGTCGTTGAAGACCAGGAAGGCGACCTTGGCGTTGCCGTCACCCGTGATGAGCTGGCCGAGGGCCGAGCCCTGCACCGAGTCCGGCGGAGCCGTGCGGTAGTAGTGCGACGAGTAGCCGGACAGGTCGGTCGCCGTGTTCGCCGGCGAGATCTGCACGATGCAGTTGCTCGTCAGCTGGTCGATGACGTTCAGCGTGACGCTGGACGACTCGGCGCCGATGACGACCGGCACCTTCGCGTTGACGAGCTTCGTCGCGGCCGAGCTCGACACGGTCATGTCGTTGCTGTCGCCCGAGTCGGTGGCGGGGTCGATGCTGACGTCCTTGTCGAGCACGCCACCGGCCGAGTTGATGTCCTCGACCGCGAGGCCGACGCCGGACTCGGCGGGCGGGTTGAGGTACGACAGGGTGCCCGTCAGCGGGAGGATCGTGCCGATCTTCAGCGCATCGGTACCCGGGGTGTCGGGGGCCTTGCAGCTCGCCGCCGGGTCCTTCTTCGCGCCGCCGGCAGAGGCGGAGGAGGTGGATTCGGCGCTGCCGCTGGTGGAACACGCGGCGAGGAGGAGCGCTGCCGCTCCCGCCACTGCCAGTGCCGTGGTGGCACGGGTGGTTCTGGTCATCCGTGGAGCCCTTTCTCTGCGCGGAGGCCCAACCGCATCGGGTCGAGCGCGGTCTCCTCCACGTGGGTTGCCGAGAAAACTAGGGCCGAAGTGTTTCGCGTGTGTGTCCGAGATCATCACCTGGACGTTTCGTTACACACCCGTGACGAAACTGAGCAGGCGCACGGGAACCCCTGATGAGGAGTCCGTCCGGACGGTGCCCTGTGCAGGAGGCGCGGTTCCGGGAGGTCGCAGCGGCGGTCGCGCGTACGGTCCGGCCCATGAGCGATGCAGCTTCCACGACCACCTTCCGTCCCGTGCGTGCGATCGTCACCGGTGCCGAGTCCGGCATCGGGAAGGCCACCGCGGTGGCGCTCGCCGCAGCCGGCATGGACGTCGGCATCACGTACCTGTCCGAGCCCGAGCGTGCCGAGGAGACCGCCGCCGAGATCCGGCAGGCCGGGCGACAGGCCTTCGTCGAGCAGATCGACGTGACGCAGCTCGACCGTGCGGGTGCCGTGATCGATCGGCTCGTGGCACAGCTCGGTGGCGTCGACGTCGTCGTGGCGGATGCCGGGACCGGTGACAACGCGCCGTTCCTCGACATCACGCTCGAGCAGTGGCGGCACACGGTCGCGACCGACCTCGACGGGGCGTTCGTCACGATCCAGGCAGCTGCACGGCACATGGTGCGACAGGGCACCGGCGGGCGGATCATCGGCATCACGAGCGTCCACGAGCACCAGCCCCGCTACGGGTCGAGCGCGTACGACGCGGCGAAGCACGGCCTCGGCGGGCTCCTCAAGACCATCGCGATCGAGCTCGCCGAGCACGGCATCACCGCGAACGCCGTCGCACCGGGGGAGATCGCGACCCGGATGACGGGTGCCGAGGACGAGGACCCGCACACCATCGATCGTCCCGGTGTCCCCCTCGGACGGCCGGGGAACGCGTGGGAGATCGCTGCCGCAGTGGCGTTCCTGGCGTCACCGGCGTCGTCGTACATCACCGGGGTGTCCCTGCCCGTCGACGGCGGCATGCTGCAGATGGGCCCGCACGGCGGCAGCCACATCACGTCCGACGACTGGCGCAGCGCCTAGGGCGGCGGGGCTGCCGTTCCCGTCGCGGGTCCGCACGCCGTCGTCGGGCCGAGACACCGGCGTCGGGTCGAGACGCCGTCTTCGGGCCGAGACGCCCGCGCATCCGACGGTGTCTCGGCAGTTCGGCGGCGTCTCGGGCGGACACCGGCGGCTCGAGGAGCTCTGGTGCCCTCCAGACGCCGGCGTCTCGGCGATGTGATGGGCAAGGAGTTCGATCACCGCGACCGCTCGGCCCAGCCGCGCCCGAGTGGGAGACCCGCGGCGAGCAGCACGGGCGCCAGGAGTGCCGGCTCGAGCGCCTCGCGCATGCCCCACCGCGCGAAGCCCCTGACCTCGGGCAGCCGTCGCAGCGCATCCTCGCGGCGCTTCTCGGCCCAGAGCGCCGCTCGGTCGTCGTACTTGACCCGGCCGTCGAACTCGCCGACGATGCCCGCAGCTGGCCACCAGAAGTCGACCCGGAAGCATCCGGCGTCGGTGATGAACTCCTGCTGCAGCACCGGTGGGACGACCCCGAGCTCCCGCATCGTCACGCGGCTGAGCGATTCGCCTGCGGACTCCGCGGCGCCGTCCGCGACCTCGAGCGCCGTCCGGGCCACACGCGAGCCGCGTGCGCCCGCGCGGGCGGCGAGTGCGCGCTCGAGGTCCGGGAACGCCGCGATGTCCTCGTGCAGGACGTGATCGAGCACGAGGACCGCGTGTGCCACGGGTACGACGTGCACGATGTCGACCACCGTCCGCAGGAGGGACGTCACCGCGACCCCGAGAGCGTCGGTGAGTTCGCCGTCCGACAGGTCGCCCGTGTGCCGCACGATGCCTCGGCCGACGTGCGTCTTCGGCAGCGCGGGGTCGATCACGTGCAGTCGCCAGTCCCAGCGCCCGAGTTCGGGGAGTCCCCACAGTGCTCCGGCGGACCGGTGCGAGACCACCGCTGGGCGGTGCAGCGCCGCGACGCGGGCACGCACCACGAGCCGCCGCCGCCCACGTTCGTCGAGAGCGTCCCACGCCGAACGTTCGACCCCCACCCCGTGGAACAAGCGGACCGGATCGAGGAGGCCCGCCGGACGGCCGGCGAGGACGGGAGACGGCGTGACTGACATGCGCGGCAGTCTCGCGTGACCACGTGGCGGAGGAGAGGCGACGGCCGCCAGTTGTGGAGAGCCTCCCGGCCGACGTCGTCCGTGCAGGAGCTCGCGAAACGCCCCCGTCGACGTGAAACGCCCCCGAACCACCGAGACGCCGTCGGATTCGGCGGCGTCTCGACGCAACGGGGGCGTCTCGCGCAGAAGCGCGGGGGAGGAGACCGGGGTCAGCCTCGGTAGTTCGGGGCCTCGACGACCATCTTGATGTCGTGCGGGTGCGACTCCTTGAGCCCGGCCGCGGTGATGCGGACGAACTTGCCGCGGGCCTTGAGCTCCGGCACCGTGCGGCCACCGACGTAGAACATCGACTGCCGCAGGCCGCCGACGAGCTGGTAGACGGCGTTCGCGACCGAGCCGCGGTAGGGGACCTGGCCCTCGATGCCCTCGGGGATGAGCTTCTCGTCCGAGGGGACGTCCGCCTGGAAGTAGCGGTCCTTCGAGTACGAGGTCTTCTCGCCGCGCGTCTGCAGTGCGCCGAGGGAGCCCATCCCGCGGTACGCCTTGTACTGCTTGCCGCCGACGAAGACGAGCTCGCCCGGGCTCTCGTCGGTGCCCGCCAGGAGCGAGCCGAGCATCACGGTGTCCGCGCCGGCGACCAGGGCCTTCGCGATGTCGCCCGAGTACTGCAGCCCGCCGTCGGCGATGACCGGCACGCCGGCCTCACGCGCGGCGAGCGACGCCTCGTACACGGCGGTGACCTGCGGGACGCCGACCCCGGCGACCACGCGGGTGGTGCATATCGAGCCCGGGCCGACGCCGACCTTGACGGCGTCCACACCGGCGTCGATGAGCGCCTGCGCGCCCTGTCGGGTCGCGACGTTCCCGCCGATGACGTCGATGCCGGCGAAGGACGGGTCGGCCTTGAGGCGGCGGACCATGTCGAGGACGCCCTCGCTCTCGCCGTTGGCGGTGTCGACGACGAGCACGTCGACGCCCGCGTCGCGCAGGGCCTCGGCGCGCTGCCAGGCGTCGCCGAAGAAGCCGATCGCAGCGCCGACGCGCAGGCGGCCCTCGGCGTCCTTCGTGGCGTCCGGGTACTTCTCGCTCTTGTCGAAGTCCTTGACGGTGATGAGGCCGCGGAGCCTGCCGTCGGCGTCGACCAGCGGGAGCTTCTCGATCTTGTGCTGCGCGAAGATCGCGACGGCGTCCTCGGGGTCGATGCCCTCGGCCGCGGTGATGAGCGGCGCCTTCGTCATGACGTCGCGGACGAGGGTCGTCGCCATCTCGAACGGGGCGACGAAGCGCATGTCCCGGTTCGTGATGATGCCGACGAGCGTGCCGTCCGACTCGACGACGGGCAGGCCGGAGACGCGGAACTGCCCGCACACGGCGTCGACCTCGGCCACGGTGGCGTCCGGGCTCGTGGTCACGGGGTTCGTGATCATGCCCGACTCGGACCGCTTGACCTTGTCGACGTACGCGGCCTGGTCCTCGATCGACATGTTGCGGTGCAGGATGCCGATGCCGCCCTGGCGCGCCATCGCGATCGCCATGCGGGCCTCGGTCACGGTGTCCATCGCCGCCGACAGCAGCGGGACGTGCACGTCGATGCGCTTGGTGAGCCGGGACGTCGTGGACGCCTCGCTCGGGATGACGTCGGTGTGCCCGGGGAGGAGCATGACGTCGTCGTACGTGAGTCCGATGAATCCGAACGGATCCGGCTGGTCCATGGGTCCCCTTCGTGGGCGAGGTGAAGTGGTGGCACCGGGGCGCGTCGTCGGGTTCCCGATGGGCCATGGTAACGCGCGCGGTACTCGCGCCATTCCGCTGTCCCCCGGTCGCCCGAGCGCGGCAGACACCGCGCGCGGGCCGAGACCGGTCCGCGGACTCGTTCCTGAGAGTCCTGTACCGGCCGGACGGGCGGATTCATGCGGATCCACGGGGTGTCGGTCACGAATGCAGCACGATTTGTGCAGGAGACGTGCTGGAAACACGGGGGACACAAAAAATCCCTATGGTCCTCGACTATCCGAACGAGAGGCTCATCCGTGGGTTCCATCACTCCGCCGGGGTCAGCGCTCATGCGCCGGCTCCGCCGTGGGGCACCAGACCGCCGCAAGCGTCTGGTCCTCGCCGCAGTACTCTTCCTCGCTTTCCTCGCCACCTTCGCGGTCGACTGGGCAGTGTCGCCCGCGGCCGACGCGGCGACGAGCAGTCCCGCCGCCAGCAGCAGCCCGAGCACCGGCAGCAGCGCGTCGACGTCCGACGGCCCCTGCACCGTCAGTCCGACGAACGGCTGCATCCGGGGCACCATCCTCGACTCCGAGCGGAAGCCCGCGACCGGGGTCGACGTCGACGTCGCGGGACCCGGCGGGTTCGCCCAGACCGCGACCACCGACGACTCCGGCCGCTGGTCCGTCTCGGTCACGACGGCGGGGCAGTACACCGTCAGCGTCGACCAGGGCTCGCTGCCGAAGGGGCAGTACCTGACCAACGCCGCCGACGCCGAGCGCAAGGTGAACGCGACGCTGAACGCCAACGTCGGGCAGATCTTCCAGCTGTCCGACCAGCAGGGCGCCACCACCAGCGACGACACGAGCAGCGTCAGCGCCGCGCGTGCCTGGCAGCAGCTCGCATCGGGCATCCGACTCGGGCTCCTCATCGCCCTGGCGTCGGTCGGCCTCTCGCTCATCTACGGCACGACGGGCCTGTCGAGCTTCTCGCACGGTGAGCAGGTGACGCTCGGCGGTCTCCTCGCCTACGTCTTCGCGAACCAGCTCGGGTGGAACATCTGGGTCACCGGCATCGTCGTCACGCTGTTGTGCGCGGCCACCGGGTACCTGCAGGACGCCGCGATCTGGAGGCCGCTGCGCCGCCGCCGGATCAGCCTCACCCAGCTCATGATCGTGACGATCGGTCTGTCGATCGCCGCCCAGTACGCGTTCCAGTACTTCTTCGGCGCCTCGACCGTCCGCATCCAGCAGGGCAACCCCAAGACCGTGACCTTCGCCGGCCTCACGCTGACGGTGCAGTCCTACGTCGCGATGGGCATCGCGCTCGTCGTGCTCGTCGGGACCGGCCTGTTCCTCGCCAAGACCCGCTTCGGCCGGGCCACCCGCGCGGTGTCGGACAACCCGGCGCTCGCCGCGGCGTCCGGCATCGACGTCGACCGGGTCATCCGCTTCGTGTGGACGCTCGCCGCCGGCCTCGCGGGCCTGTCCGGCGTGATGCTCGGCCTGGTCCTCAACGGCGTGAACTGGCAGACCGGCCTCCAGCTGCTGCTGCTCATGTTCGCGTCCGTCACGCTCGGCGGTCTCGGCACCGCGTACGGCGCCCTCGTCGGCTCGATGATCATCGGCATCGTCGTCGAGCTCACGAACCTCGTGCTGCCGGGCGACTTCAAGTACGCCACGGCCCTCGTGATCCTCATCCTCATCCTGCTGTTCCGGCCGCAGGGCATCTTCGGTCGCGCCGAGCGCATCGGCTAAGGGAGCACCGACATGGACTACATCCTGAACCTGCTGTCCTCGTTGACGCAGGAGGCGCTCGCCCCCACCACGGCGGCGTTCGCCCTGGCCGCGATCGGCCTCAACGTGCACTTCGGCCTCACCGGCCTGATCAACATGGGCCAGGCGGCGTTCCTGCTGCTCGGTGCCTACGGCTTCGCGATCTCGATCACGAACGGCCTGCCCTTCGTCATGGCGGTGCTCGTCGCCCTGGCGGTCGCGATCGTCTTCGCGGTCATCCTCGGCATCCCGACGCTGCGGTTGCGCGGGGACTACCTGGCGATCGTGACGATCTCCGGTGCCGAGATCATCCGCATGGTCGGACGCTCCAGCCTGCTGACGAACACCACGGGAGGCTCGAACGGCATCGCCGGGTCGGCCTACCGCGACCCGTTCAACGCGCTCAGCCCGCTGCCCGACGGCACCACGAGCATCCTGTGGTTCACCTACTCGAACAACGGGGTCAACGGCTGGTGGATCCGCATCGCGGCCTGGGGCCTCGTGGCGCTCTTCACCCTCGTGCTCTTCCTGCTCATGCGCAGCCCGTGGGGTCGCGTCGTGAAGGCGATCCGCGAGGACGAGGACGCCGTCCGCTCCCTCGGCAAGAACGTCTACTCGTACAAGATGCAGGCGCTCGTCTTCGGTGGCGCGCTCGGTGCGCTCGCCGGGGTCATCTACGTGCTGCCGAGCTCCGTGCAGCCCGACGCCATGGGTCGCTCGATGACGTTCTTCATCTGGACCGCGCTGATCCTCGGCGGCGCCGCGACGGTGTTCGGCCCGGTGCTCGGGGCGATCCTGTTCTTCGTCGTGCGGCTCTTCGTCCGCACCCTCGCCGGGGACTTCATCCCCGACTCGATCATGAACGCGCAGCAGGCGGAGCAGTTCTCCTACGTGCTCGTCGGCATCGCGCTCATGCTCCTCATCGTGTTCCGGCCACAGGGACTCCTGGGCAACAAGAAGGAGCTGTCGTTCAGTGTCTGAGACCTACACCCACACGAAGTCCGACCCGATCCTGACGGTCGACGGCGTCACCCGGCACTTCGGCGGCATGACCGCGGTCGACGTCGACCACCTCGAGGTGCAGCGCGGCACCATCACCGCGCTCATCGGTCCGAACGGCGCCGGCAAGACGACGTTCTTCAACCTGCTCACCGGCTTCGACAAGCCGAGCCCCGGTGCGACGACCCGCTTCAACGGCGACACGCTGCAGAAGACGAGTGCGACGCACATCGCGAACAAGGGCATGGTCCGCACGTTCCAGCTCACGAAGGCCCTGAGCCGGCTCACCGTCATGCAGAACATGCTGCTCGGTGCCCGCGACCAGCCGGGCGAGAACTTCTTCGTCGGCCTGGTCCCGGCGCTCTGGCGGAAGCGGGAGCGCGAGATCACCGCGAAGGCCGAGGAC
Organism: Curtobacterium oceanosedimentum; assembly: GCF_040545555.1. Lineage (NCBI taxonomy): Bacteria > Bacillati > Actinomycetota > Actinomycetes > Micrococcales > Microbacteriaceae > Curtobacterium > Curtobacterium oceanosedimentum. The sequence goes on along the minus strand of NZ_JBEPMD010000002.1, from coordinate 159,141 downwards.
CTGCTCGCCCGCTTCAAGCTCCTCGAGAAGCAGGACGACTACGCCGGGTCGCTGTCCGGCGGCCAGCGCAAGCTCCTCGAGATGGCCCGTGCGCTCATGTCCGACCCGACGATGATCATGCTCGACGAGCCGATGGCCGGCGTGAACCCGGCGCTCACCCAGTCGCTGCTCGGGCACATCCAGTCCCTCCGGGACGACGGCATGACCGTGCTCTTCGTCGAGCACGACATGCACATGGTCCGGCACATCTCGGACTGGGTCGTCGTGATGGCCGAGGGCAAGGTCGTCGCCGAGGGGCCGGCCGACACCGTGATGGACGACCGCGCCGTCATCGACGCGTACCTCGGTGCGCACCACGACACCGACCTGGGCGACGACTCGCTCCTCACCGAGGAGACCTACGAGGAGCTGGCCGAAGAGGTGGCCGAAGAGGAAGCAGCGGACGACCGCCCGAAGGCGGACGACCGCAAGCAGGACGAGCAGGAGGCGACCCGATGACCGACGCACCGAACGCAGCGGACGCGACCCGCGCCTCCCGTCCGGCGACGGGCGCGACGGGCGCGACGAGCGCAACCGCGACGATCGACCGCGGCGAGCCCGTCCTCACCGCGAAGAACCTGGTCGCCGGCTACCTGCCGGGCGTCAACATCCTCAACGGCTGCGACCTCGACTGCTACCCGGGCGAGCTGATCGGCATCATCGGCCCGAACGGCGCGGGCAAGTCGACGCTCCTCAAGGCGCTGTTCGGCCTGGTCTCCATCCGCGAGGGCTCGGTGTCCCTGCAGGGCGAGGACATCACGAACCTCAAGGCGAACAAGCTCGTGCAGGCCGGCGTCGGCTTCGTGCCGCAGACGAACAACGTGTTCCCCTCGCTCTCGATCGAGGAGAACCTGCAGATGGGCCTGTACCTGCGCCCGAAGAAGTTCGCCGAGCGGCTCGAGGTCATCTACGACCTCTTCCCGGTCCTCGGCCAGCGGCGCACCCAGCGGGCGGGCTCCCTGTCCGGTGGTGAGCGGCAGTCGGTCGCGATGGCCCGGGCGCTGATGATGGACCCGAAGGTGCTGCTGCTCGACGAGCCCTCCGCGGGCCTGTCGCCGGTGCGCCAGGACGAGACCTTCATCCGCACGCGCCGGATCAACAAGGCCGGGGTGTCGATCATCATGGTCGAGCAGAACGCACGACGCTGTCTGCAGATCTGCGATCGTGGGTACGTGCTCGACCAGGGGAGGAACGCGTACTCGGGCACCGGGCGTGAGCTCGCCGACGACCCGAAGGTCATCGAGCTCTACCTGGGGACGCTCGCCAAGGACGTCGACTCCGCTCGCTGAGCGGGGTCGACCCGCGGGTACTGCTGTGGGGGTGGTACCCGCACCCCGACGGGGCCGCGCTGGCTGCTGATGCGCCGCGCGGCCCCGTCCTCGTGCCGACGCCGAGGCCGAGGTCGACGCCGACGTCTCGCGTCTCTCGTCGCAGGCGCACCCGCACCCGGCCGGGAGGCGCGCCCCGCCCCCGCCCCGCCACACCCGACCCGACACCCCGGCTCCCCGCCCGTCGGCTACCGTGACGCAGGTGCGCACCTCCGGCCCCCTCGTGCTCGACGCCCTCGTCTGGGTCGTCTTCGCCGTGCTCTTCGTCGGCGCCGCACTGCTGGTGAAGGTCGCAGCAGCCCTGCTCGCGGTCCTCGTCGTGCTCGCGCTCCTGCTCGGTCTGGTCCTGCGGGCGCTGCGGAAGCGACGGGCACGACCCCGACGCTGACCGAGGCCGCTGCACCGTGCACCGGCTGCACCGTGCACCGGCTGCACCGGCTGCACCGTCCACCCGTCCCACTCCGGGACCCCGCCCGCTAGGCTTGCCCGGTGACTGAAGTCGAGATCGGTGCAGGCAAGCGCGGCCGTCGGGCCTACGCGTTCGACGACATCGCGGTGGTCCCCTCGCGGCGCACCCGCGACCCGCACGACGTGAGCGTGCAGTGGTCGATCGACGCGTTCACCTTCGCGTCGCCGATCCTCTCGGCGCCGATGGACTCGGTGTCCTCGCCGGCGACGGTCATCCAGATGGGCGAGCTCGGGATCCTGGGCGTGCTCGACCTCGAGGGCCTGTGGACCCGGTACGAGGACCCGACGCCGTACTACGAGGAGATCAAGACCCTCACGGACGGCAACGTCACGAAGCGCATGCAGGAGATCTACTCCGAGCCGGTCAAGGCCGAGCTGATCACCGCACGCCTGGCCGAGATCCGTGCCGCCGGGGTGCCGGTCGCCGGGTCGCTCAGCCCGCAGCGCACGCAGGAGTTCTCGCAGACGGTCGTCGACGCCGGTGTCGACCTGTTCGTCATCCGCGGCACGACGGTCTCGGCGGAGCACGTCTCCCAGAACCAGGAGCCGCTCAACCTCAAGAAGTTCATCTACGAGCTCGACGTCCCGGTCATCGTGGGTGGCGCCTCGACGTACACGTCGGCGCTGCACCTCATGCGCACCGGTGCGGCGGGCGTGCTCGTCGGCTTCGGTGGCGGCGCAGCGTCGACGACGCGCGCCGCCCTGGGCATCCACGCGCCGATGGCGACCGCGGTGGCCGACGTCGCCGGCGCCCGACGTGACTACATGGACGAGTCCGGCGGCCGCTACGTGCACGTCATCGCGGACGGCGGCCTCGACACCGCCGGCGACATCGTCAAGGCGATCGCCGTCGGCGCCGACGCGGTCATGCTCGGCACCGCGCTGGCCCGCGCGACCGAGGCCCCGGGCGGTGGCTTCCACTGGGGTGCCGAGGCGCACCACTCCGAGCTGCCCCGCGGTCGTCGTGTCGAGGTCGGTCAGATCGCCCCGCTCGAGAACGTGCTGAACGGCCCGACCCCGTCGTGGGACGGCCGCGCCAACCTGGTCGGTGCGCTCCGTCGGTCGATGGCCACCACCGGATACTCCGACGTCAAGGAGTTCCAGCGAGTAGAAGTGGTCGTGGCGCCGTACCACCAGCAGTGACGGTGGCACCCGTGCTCCCGCACGGGTGACGCCTCGGCGCTCCCGTGCGCGGAGGCCGGCTCCGTGCGCGCAACCCGCACGGAGGCGACGATGGCCAAGCCAGCCAGCAGCACCACGCAGACCAGCACGGACGCGACGACCGCAGGTGCCGAGAGCACCGTCGAGGGCGCCCAGCGTGCCGCCGTACCGAGCGCGAGCGTCGGCTTCGACCCGTCCGCGAAGCTCGGACCGGAGGAACGTGCCGCGACGATCGAGGCGCTGAAGACCAAGGAGCTCGACGTCCTGGTCGTCGGCGGCGGCATCGTCGGCGGCGGCAGTGCGCTCGACGCGGTCACCCGCGGTCTGAGCGTCGGCATCGTCGAGGCCCGCGACTGGGGGTCGGGCACGTCGAGCCGCTCGTCGAAGCTCGTGCACGGTGGCATCCGCTACCTCGAGCAGCTGAACTTCGCGCTCGTCCGCGAGGCCCTGATCGAACGCGGCCTGCTGCTGCAGCGGATCGCCCCGCACCTGGTGAAGCCCGTGCGCTTCCTCTACCCGCTCAACCACCGCGTGTGGGAACGCTTCTACATCGGCATCGGCATGGCGATGTACGACGTCTTCAGCTGGTCCGGCGGTCGTCCGCCCGGGGTCCCGCACCACCGGCACCTCAGCCGCAAGCAGGTCCTGAAGAACATGCCGGGCCTGAAGAAGGACGCCTTCGTCGGCGGCATGACGTACTACGACGCCCAGGTCGACGACGCGCGCTACGTCGCGTCGCTCGTCCGCACCGCCGCGTCGTACGGCGCGCACGCGGCGAGCCGGGTCCGCATCGAGGGGTTCATCAAGGTCGGCGAGCGGGTCGTCGGGGCGCACGCGCACGACATCCAGACGGGCGAGAAGTTCGACATCCGGGCGAAGCAGGTCGTGAACGCGACCGGCGTCTGGACCGACGACACCCAGGCGATGGTCGGTACCCGTGGGCAGTTCAAGGTGCGGGCGTCGAAGGGCGTGCACCTCGTCATCCCGCGCGACCGCTTCCAGTCGAACACCGGCATGATCCTCCGCACCGAGAAGAGCGTGCTCTTCGTCATCCCGTGGGGCCGGCACTGGCTCGTCGGCACGACGGACACCGACTGGAACCTCGACAAGGCGCACCCGGCGGCGACCGCGGCGGACATCGACTACATCCTCGAGCACGTCAACAAGGTGCTCGCCGTGCCGCTCACCCGTGAGGACGTCGAGGGCGTCTACGCCGGCCTCCGACCACTGCTCGCGGGGGAGTCCGACCAGACGTCGCAGCTCAGCCGTGAGCACGTCGTCGCGCACACCGCCCCGGGACTCGTCGTGGTCGCGGGCGGCAAGTGGACGACCTACCGCGTGATGGGCAAGGACGCCATCGACGAGGCCGTCGCCGCGATGGACGGCAAGATCCCGGCGTCGACGACCGAGGACATCCCGCTGGTCGGCGCCGAGGGCTACCCGGCTGCGTGGAACCGTCGGGCCCGCACCGCGCGGCAGTTCGGCGTGCACAAGGTGCGGATCGAGCACCTGCTGAACCGGTACGGCACGCAGGCCACCGAGGTGCTGCAGCTCGTCGAGCAGGACCCGTCGCTCGCCGAGCCGCTGCCGCAGGCCGACGACTACATCGGCGCCGAGGTCGTCTACGCGGCCTCGCACGAGGGTGCCCTGCACCTGGAGGACGTCCTCGCGCGCCGCACCCGCATCTCGATCGAGGCGTGGGACCGCGGTGAGGAGGCGGCTCCGGTCGCCGCGAAGCTCATGGCGGGTGTGCTCGGGTGGGACCAGGAGACGACCGAGCACGAGGTGTCGAACTACCTGAAGCGCGTCGCCGCCGAGCGCGAGTCGCAGCTGCAGCCCGACGACGAGTCGGCCGACCGGGTGCGTCTCGAGGCGCCGGACATCGCGTTCGGCTTCGACGAGGACGACGTCGTCGTCGGTGGTGGCCGCTCGAGCGGTGCCGAGGGCGCGAAGGCGACCGACGAGCAGGTCGAGGGCGAGAAGACGAGCGAACCGCGGTAGGCCACCGGACGGGAGGCGCGTGGCGGCCCCGCCCCGCGCCTCCCGTCCGCCGTCTGCCCCGTCCCGCCCCTTCGCGAAACGCAACCTCGGCGGTTCCTCGCAGCGCTACCCCGCTGCGAGCTGTCGCTGACGTTGCGTGTTGCGGGTCCGGACGGCCGTGACGGCGAGGACGACCGGGATCGCGACGAACGCCGCGAGGCTCGTCAGGTACAGCACGCCCGCCCAGATCGTGTGCGCGCCCCCGCCCGTCGGGAACGTGTCGGCGACGTCCATGCCGAGCCAGAAGCCCGACTGGAAGGTCGCGAGCGCACCCGCCGCGAGGACGCCGAGGTGCATCACCGCGACCACCGTCGCGGGCAGCCGCGCCGCGAGTCCGACGACCGCCGCGGCGATCGCCAGGGCCACCCCGATCGACGCCACGACCACGACGCCACGGACGTCGCCGGCGACGGACATCCCCGCAGCCTCGATGCGCTCGTGGATCTGCGGCAGCGTGGCCCCGGGCACCGCTGCGAGCGGATCGAGCACGAGCGCGTTGACGGCCAGCAGCGCCGCGTAGGCCGCGACGACCACCACCCCGACGACGGTGACGACGATGCGGACGGCCTCCCGTGTGTTCCCCATCGCACGACCGTAGCGTGCGGAATGGCCCGAGCGCCCCGGTGGTTATCATCGGGGTACTCACCAAGGGAGCCATCATGGTCGACGTCCATCGCGTCAAACTCCCCGGAGTCGGCGTGCTGCACAGCTTCTACACCGACGACGGTGGCAAGTGCGGTGTCATCACGCACCGGTCGGGGCACTCCGACCTCATCTCGTTCGCGGACGTCTCGGACGGCGCGGACAAGTCCGAGAAGGTCTCGCTGCGCCTGAGCGAGGACGAGGCGCACACGCTCGCCGAACTGCTCGGCGGCACCCGGATCACCGAGGGCCTCGACAAGCTCGACGAGATCCCCGGCCTGTCGATCGACTGGTTCAGCGTCGACTACGAGGACGCCATCGCCGGCAAGCCCCTCGGCGACCTGCACGACTCGGGCTTCATCGGCCTGACCGTCGTCGCGGTCGTCCGTGGCGACAGCGCGAACCCCGCGCCCTCGCCGGACTTCGTCGTGTTCCCCGGTGACACCATCGTCGTCGCCGGTGCACCCGAGAAGGTGTCGAAGGCGTTCTCCTTCTACCGCAGCGGTCAGCTCGCGGCCGCGGCCGCCGAGGCGCCGCCCGGGAGCTAGCGGATGCACCTGGGTGGTGAGCTGCTGACCATCGGCGGCCTGTTCATCATCGCCTACGTCCTCGGACGCCTGGGCAAGACCATCGGCCTGCCCGCCATCCCGATCTACATGGTGGTCGGGCTCATCGCGAGCCCGCACACCCCGTGGATCGGCCTGAACGTCGAGTCGCACACGATCGAGCTCATCGCGACGTTCGGACTCATCCTGCTGCTCTTCAACCTCGGGTTGGAGTTCGACCAGGAGGAGTTCTACGGCAACGCCGGGAAGCTCCTGGTCTCCGGCGGCACGTACGTGGCGATCAACATGGGGGTCGGCTTCGCCTTCGGGTTCTCGCTCGGCTGGGGCACCCGTGAAGCCCTGATCATCGCGGGCATGACGGCGACGTCGTCGAGTGCGATCGTGACGAAGCTGCTCATCGAGCTGCGACGTCTGGCGAACGACGAGACCCCGATGATCCTCGGTGTCACCGTCATCGAGGACGTCTTCATCGCCATCTACCTGGCGATCGTCTCGGTCGTGCTCTCCGGCGACACGAACCTGTGGGCCGTGGTCGGCAAGCTCGGGCTCGCGTTCGGGTTCCTCGTCGTGATGTTCACGCTCGCCCGGTTCGCCGGCAAGTGGGTGTCGAAGATCTTCGCGACCCGCGACGACGAGCTGTTCACGGTCCTGTTCTTCGGCCTCGCCGTGATGTTCGGCGGCATCGGCGACCTGCTCGGCGTGACCGACGCGATCGGTGCGTTCGTGATCGGCCTGCTCTGCGGTGCGACACGCTACCGGGACCGCATCGAGCAGCTCGCCCTCCCGATGCGTGACGTGTTCGCCGCGTTCTTCTTCGTGAACTTCGGCCTCGGGCTCGACCTGTCGACCTTCGGCGAGGTGCTCTGGCCCGTCCTCGGCGCGATCGGCATGACGGTCGTGCTGAACGCCGTCGCGGGGCAGCTCGTGGCCCGGATGAACGGGTTCAACGTCCAGCAGGGCATCAACACCGCGGTCATCCTGGTGAACCGGGGCGAGTTCGCGCTCATCCTCGCGACGCTGTCGGCTGCCGCCGGCCTGGAGGCGCGGATCACCGCCTTCGCGGGCCTCTACGTCCTCGTGATGGCCGTCCTGGGTCCGCTGCTCGCCGTGAACTCGGACCGGATCGGCCGCCTCGTGGTGCGTCCGGCCCGGGTGGCGCGGCTGCGCCAGCGCCTGCGCGCGCGGCTCGGTCGTCGCCCGGGCCGTCCGGGTGCGGCCGGCGCTGCCGGTGTCGGGATCCCGGCCGGACCGGCCCTCGACGAAGCGATCGACACCGCCGCCGAGGCCGCCGTCGCCGACCAGGACGCCGCGGCCGCCGCTCGACGTGCCGAGCGCGACCGGCAGTTCGCCGAGGAGTTCGCCCTCGTGGAGGCTGCGGGCAGGGAAGAGCGCGAGAATGGGTCACCGGAGCCGACGACGAGCGAACCCGTGACGTCGCCGGTCGACGTCCCTGCCGAGCGCCCGAAGCGCCCGGTCCGCCAGCGCGATCCGGAGTACTGATACAGATGTGGGCCGTAGCCCGACGACCGAGGTGGATCGCACTGCTCCTGCTCGCGCTCGTGCTCGCGGGGGTCTTCGCGGGCCTCGGCAAGTGGCAGCTCGAGCGGAGCATCGCGAACGGCAAGCCCCTGCCGGCCACGACCGAGACCCGCAAGGCACTCGACGACGTCACCGAGCCCGGGCGCGCGGCGTCCGAGAACATCGCCGGGCAGCGGATCACCGTGACCGGGACGTTCGTCGCGGGTGACACGACGATCCTGACCGGGCGGTCCGGCGGCGGCACCTACCAGGCGATCGGGCACCTCGTCGACACCGGTACCGGCGCGAGCCTGCCGGTGGTCATCGGCTGGTCGGACGAGCGGCGACAGGCCGAAGCGGGGGGCGAGCGCCTGACCGACGGCCAGGAGCTCACGGTGCAGGGCCGCTACTACCCGGCGGAGTCCCCGGACCAGGACGCCTACAGCACGGGCGAGTACTCGGCGGTGGCGCCGGCCCGGTTCGTGAACACCTGGAAGGCCTTCGACGACCGGATGTACATCGGGTACGTCGTCGCCGACGGCACCACGGCGAAGGCCGCCGACCTCGGCACCATCGCCGACCGTGCCCCGACGCGCGAGGTCCGCTTCGACTGGCTCAACCTCTTCTACGCGATCGAGTGGGTCGTCTTCGCCGGGTTCGCCGTGTTCCTCTGGTACCGGTTCGTGAAGGACGCCTGGGAGCGCGAGCAGGAGGACGCCCGCGAGGCTGCCGCCGCCACGGACACCGACGCAGCCGGGGGCACGGGGGAGCCCGCCGAGCCCGCTCCGGCGCGACGGTAGGATCGACTGCATGGCCCTGACCGTCCGCACGCGTGACATCCCGAAGATCCCGGGCGCGGTGAAGTGGTACCGCGTCTCCGCGTACATCACCGGCGTGCTGCTGCTCGCGCTGGTGATCGAGGTCATCATCAAGTACACGCCGCTGCAGCTCGAGATGCAGCTCGGCAACGGCCCGTTCTTCGTGCCGAACGGCACCGCGGGCGAAGCACCCGGCACGTTCAACCTGTCGATCGCGATCCTCATCGCGCACGGCTGGCTCTACGTGCTGTACCTGTTCACGGACTTCCGCCTGTGGAGCATCATGCGCTGGAGGCCGTCGCGCTTCCTGCTCATCGCCCTCGGCGGCATCATCCCGTTCATGTCCTTCGTGGTCGAGCACCGCATGCAGCAGAAGGCCATGGACACCTACCACGAGCTGACCGCTGCCCAGCAGCGCGAGAAGGAGGCCGCTCGGTGAGCGAGACCGAACAGCGCCCCGTCCTGGTCGTCGACTTCGGCGCCCAGTACGCCCAGCTGATCGCACGGCGTGTGCGTGAGGCGAACGTCTACAGCGAGATCGTCCCGCACTCGATCACGGCGGACGAGGTCCGCGAGAAGGACCCGGCGGCGATCGTGCTGTCCGGTGGCCCGTCGTCCGTGTACGAGGACGGTGCCCCGTCGCTCGACGGCGAGATCCTCGACCTCGGTGTCCCCGTGCTCGGCATCTGCTACGGCTTCCAGGCCATGGCGAAGTCGCTCGGCGGCGAGGTCGCGCACACCGGTCTCCGCGAGTACGGCGCCACCGACGTGACCGTCTCCGGCACCGACAGCGTGCTGCTCGGCGACCAGCCGGAGTCCCAGGTCACCTGGATGTCGCACGGCGACTCCGTGGCGAAGGCCCCCGAGGGCTTCGAGGTCCTCGCGTCGAGTGCCTCGACCCCGGTCGCCGCGTTCGCCTCCGACGAGCGCAAGCTCTACGGCGTGCAGTGGCACCCCGAGGTGAAGCACTCGGCCTACGGCCAGGCCGTGCTCGAGAACTTCCTGCACCGCGCCGCGGGGCTCCCCGGCGACTGGAACTCCGCGAACGTCATCGAGGAGCAGGTCGAGCGGATCCGCGCACAGGTGGGCTCCGCACGGGTCATCGCCGGACTCTCCGGCGGTGTCGACTCCGCCGTCGCCGCTGCCCTGGTGCACAAGGCCGTCGGCGACCAGCTGACGTGCGTCTTCGTCGACCACGGGCTCCTGCGCGCCGACGAGCGCAAGCAGGTCGAGGAGGACTACGTCGCCTCGACCGGTGTCCGCCTGATCACGGTCGACGCGGAGCAGCAGTTCCTCGACGCCCTCGCCGGTGTCAGCGACCCCGAGCAGAAGCGCAAGATCATCGGGCGCGAGTTCATCCGCACGTTCGAGGCGGCGGCCGAGGCCCTCGTGCTCGAGGCCCGCGCGGACGCAGCGGCCTCGGACTCGGACGCGGGTGAGGTCAAGTTCCTCGTCCAGGGCACGCTCTACCCGGACGTCGTCGAGTCCGGCGGTGGTTCCGGCACGGCGAACATCAAGTCGCACCACAACGTCGGCGGTCTGCCCGAGGACATGACGTTCGAGCTCGTCGAGCCGCTGCGCACCCTGTTCAAGGACGAGGTCCGTGCCGTCGGTCGCGAGCTCGGGCTGCCCGAGGTCATCGTCGGCCGCCAGCCGTTCCCCGGCCCGGGCCTCGGCATCCGCATCGTCGGCGAGGTCACGAAGGACCGCCTCGAGCTGCTCCGTGCGGCGGACAAGATCGCACGCGAGGAACTCACCGCGGCCGGCCTCGACGAGGAGATCTGGCAGTGCCCGGTCGTCCTGCTCGCCGACGTCCGCTCCGTGGGCGTCCAGGGCGACGGCCGCACCTACGGCCACCCGATCGTGCTCCGTCCGGTCTCCTCCGAGGACGCCATGACGGCCGACTGGACGCGCCTGCCGTACGACACCCTGGCGAAGATCTCGAACCGCATCACGAACGAGGTCCCCGACGTGAACCGCGTCGTGCTCGACGTCACGAGCAAGCCGCCGGGGACGATCGAGTGGGAGTAGTCACTCCCTGACGCCCGAGGGCCCGGTACGCACTGCGTGCCGGGCCCTCGTCGCGTCCGTGCCTTCCCCGACCCGGGCGGCGCCGTCGAGCGTGCAGGACATGCCGCGTGCGGTCCGTCGAGCGGGCGGTTCCCGTCGCCGAGTCGCGTCGAGCGTGACAGATCTGGCCCGCTCGTCCGGTCGGGCGGCTGCCGTACTCGAGCGTGCAGGACATGCCGCGTGCGGTCCGTCGAGCGGGCGTGTTCCGTCGCCGAGTCGCGTCGACCGTGACAGATCTGGCCCGCTCAGGGCCGGCGGGCAGGGCCGGCAGGGCCCAGTGGTCCCGGGACGACGAAGGGCCCCGGCGTGTGCCGGGGCCCTTCGGGTCGATCAGGTGGGGACTAGTCGCGGCTGCTCGCCAGGATCGCCAGGATGCGCAGGATCTCGATGTACAGCCACACCAGGGTGACGATGAGACCGAACGCTGCGGTCCAGGCGTAGATGCGCGGAGCACCGCGCTGGACGCCGGTCTTGATCTGGTCGAAGTCGAGGACCAGCGAGTACGCCGCCATGATCACGACGAAGATGCCGATCAGGACACCCCACGGGATGCCGAACAGGAAGCTCGGCTCACTGCGGAGCCCGAACGAGCCCGAGGTCACGCCGGTGAACTGCAGGACGATGTTCACGAGCGAGAAGACCAGGTACCCGACCATCGCGATGAGGAAGAACCGGGTCGCCTTCGGCGTCGCACGGACCTTGCCGCTCGAGAAGAGCAGCAGCGTGACGGCGAAGACACCGAGCGTGCCGAACACCGCCTGCGCGACGATGCCGTCCGAGACGGTGTTGAACGCCGCCGAGATGCCGCCGACGAACAGGCCCTCGAAGAACGCGTACGCCAGCACGAGACCCGGCGACGGCTTCTTCTTGAACGTGTTGACGAGCGCGAGCACGAAGCCGACGATCGCGCCGACGATCCAGACGATCGGCGGCAGGTTCCAGCCGACGACGGCGCCGACGAGGAGCACGCCGAACGCGAGGAGCGTCTTGACGATGGTGTCCTCGTACGACATGCGGTCGGTGTCGACCGGGCTCGCCGTCGGGCGGTCGTACATGTACTGCAGCTGCTCGGGCGTCATGCCGCCCTGCTGCGGGTACTGCCCCTGCTGTGGGGTGCGTCCCCAGCCCGCCTGCTGCTGACCAGCGCCGGCGCCCCAGGCGTTGCGGCCCTGGTCGTTGAAGGCGGGGGACTGGTCGAAACCGGGCTTGAAGGCCATGGTGTCCTCTTCCTTGGAGATTCGAGTCCTCTCAGCCTAGGGGCGCTTCGTCGCGGAAGGCTGAGGATTCGCGGCGAGCGGAAGCGAGCCCGACGGGCCCGACAGCTGAACACTATGGGGGTGGTCTGCGTGCGCGCCCCGAGGTCGTCGTGAACCAGCCGACCGCCGGACGGCCGCCGGCGGGGCGGCGGTGGGTCGTGCCTCCAGGCCGGGTCGATCCCGAGCGGTCGGGTCGGCAGGAGCCGACCGCACCTGCGGGTACAGCCACGCGACGAGCGCGACCGAGATCACCATGAGGAGCAGCCAGGCCACGATCTTGGTGGGGGCGACCGGCTCCCAGCCCGCCGCCTGGTCCGGGTAGGCCCACGCCCCGGCCCACGTCGCGACGTCCTCCGCGAGCCAGATGAACACCGCGACCAGGGCCATCGCCAGCAGGACGGGCATCCGCAGCGTCGCGCGGTGCACCCGGACGTGCATCGTCGTCGGTGCGAAGAGCACCACGACCAGGGCGAGCAGCACGTACCGCGCGTCCCACACGAAGTGGTGGCCGAAGAAGTTCGCGTAGATGCCGGCGGCGACGACGACCAGGAGCCACTGCCGCGGCCACCGGTCGAAGTGCAGGTCGAAGAGCCGGACGACCCGGACCATGTACGACCCCACGGCGCCGTACATGAACCCCGAGAAGAGCGGGACGCCGACGACCACGAGCCAGCCGTCGCTGCCGTACTGCCACGAGCCGACGTGGGTCTTGAAGACCTCCATGACGGTGCCGACCACGTGGAAGACCAGCACCACCCGGAGCTCCCGCACGGTCTCGAGGCCGAACACGAGCATGCCGACCTGGATCGCCGCGGCGGCCACCGTCAGCACGTCGTTCCGGGCGCCGGGCGGCACGGTCAGGTGCACGATCACCATCGTCGCGAGCAGCAGGGCTCCGAACGTGCACGCCCACGCCTGCTTCGCCCCGAACACCAGGAACTCGGTGACGGCGAGACGCACCGGGCGGTGTGGCTGGTGCCCGGCGTCGAGCAGGCGGCGGGCCGCGCGGTCGATGCGTGCCTCGACGGCGGTGGACAGGTGTCGGACGGTCACGGAGCGACCCTCCGTGGGCCGGCTGGGAACGGAGGGCTCGGGCTGAACGGATGTGTCCACAGGCACACCAGCGGGACACCTGCCGGCAGGGCGGAGCGGCTACGGTTCGGCGCATGACCCGTGTGATCGCCCACCGAGGAGCCTCCGGCCACCGTCCCGAGCACTCCCGGAGCGCCTACGAACTCGCCGTGGAGCTCGGTGCCGACGCGATCGAGCCCGACCTCGTCCCGTCGAAGGACGGCGTGCTCGTGCTGCGCCACGAGAACGAGGTGTCCGGCACCACCGACGTCGCCGACCACCCCGAGTTCGCACACCTCCGGACGACGAAGACCGTCGACGGGCAGAGCGTCACGGGCTGGTTCACCGAGGACTTCACGTGGGCCGAGCTCCGGACGCTCCGGGTCCGGGAGCGCCTGCCCCAGGTGCGTCCGGCGTCGGCGGCGCACGACGGCGAGGAGGGGGTGCTGCGGCTCGAGGACCTGCTCGGCGTCCTCGACGCGGCTCCACGCCCGGTCGGGCTCGTCGCCGAGGTCAAGCACGCGCACTACTTCGAGCAGGCCGGGTTCCCGATGGCGCAGCTGCTCGACGACGCGCTCGGGGACGCCGGGTGGCGCGGCGACGACCGGCTGACGATCGAGTCGTTCGAGAAGACGGTGCTCCGTCAGCTCGGCTCGCTCGGCACGGGTGGTCGCCTCGTGTACCTCCAGGAGGCCCGTGGCAGCGCCGCGGACGAGGTCGCCGCCCACGGATCGTCCGCTCCCTCGTGGGCCTCCGAGCGGACGGACGTCGCGCTGGCCGGGTTCGCCGAGGAGTTCCACGGCATCAGCGTCGACCTGAAGACCCTGATGGCCGGGGTCGACAGCGTCGCCGTCGACGACCCGCGGCCGGTCCGGAGCGTCGTCGTGGAGCGCGCGCACGCCGCCGGGCTCGCCGTCTACACGTGGACGCTCCGACCGGAGAACCGGTTCCTGCCGGCGCCGCTTCGGCGCGGGGGCGACGTGGCGGCGCACGGCGACTGGGAGCGGTGGTTCACCTCGGTCGTGCGGACGGGAGTGGACGGGGTGTTCGCGGACCACCCGGACCTGGCGGTGCGGGCGCGGTCACTCGTCGGGGGTTGACGTCGCTCGGCCCCGGACCTCGTCGACCGAGACCACCGTCCGGTCGTCGTCGCCCACCACCCTGTGGTCGGCGGGCGCCCCGGATCGCAGCGCGGCCACCTGGATCGGCGCGGTGAACCGTGCCGTCCCGATCGCGGCGGCGAGCCCTGCCGGCACCGACACGAGCAGCGTCCAGCTCGGGGGCGGTGTCCACGAGCCGCTCCACAGTGCGACCACGACCTGCATGCCGAGCGCTGCCAGTACGCCGGCGAGCACCGCGTGGGCGACGATCGCCGTCGGCCGGTGGGCCCGACCGTGCACGAGCACTCGACCCAGCACGAAGGTGAACGGCACGGCCAGGACCGCTCCGGCGAGTGACACGACCCCGGTGGGGACCGAGACGAGCAGCACCGTGAGCGCGGCCGAACCCACGTTCGGAGGGCTGGACGCAGCCGCGAGCCACGCCGCGCCGAGCAGGGTCGTTGCCGGCGTCGTCACGAACGCCATCCAGAGCCAGCTCCGGAGCGCGAGCCCCACGGCGTCACCTGCGGTCCACGTCCTCATGTCCGACAGCCTGTCCGCCGTCCGACCCGACCCCGGTCCTGGTGGCTCGCAGTGTGTCCGGCGGCCCACGGATCGCAGCCGCTGCGCCTGTCGGAGGGCGCGCCTAGACTGACCCGGTCATGACGATCGTGCTCGACCCCTTCGACCAGTCCCCCGAGCCGGGCGCGGGCAACCGCCCCGGCGGGTACGACGACCCGTTCACCGCGGGCCTCAACCCCCAGCAGAAGGAAGCCGTCGAGTACCGCGGCGAGTCCCTGCTCATCGTGGCCGGTGCCGGATCGGGCAAGACGAGCGTGCTCACCCGGCGCATCGCCCTGCTGCTCGCGAACCGCGAGGCCTGGCCGTCGCAGATCCTCGCGATCACGTTCACGAACAAGGCCGCCGCCGAGATGCGCGAGCGCGTGCAGGCCCTGGTCGGCCAGGCCGCCGAGGGCATGTGGATCTCGACGTTCCACTCGGCGTGCGTGCGGATCCTCCGGCGCGAGGCCGAGCGCTTCGGGTTCCCGCAGTCGTTCACGATCTACGACTCCGCGGACTCGCGCGCGCTCCTCAAGCGGATCATCAAGGAGCTCGAGGCGGACTCCCTCGGGCTCACCGTCGGGGCGGCGTCGTCGAAGATCTCGAAGCTCAAGAACGAGCTGCAGGACGTCGACACCTACGCGCGGAACATCAACGCGAACGACCCGCAGGAGGTCATGTTCACCGAGGTGTTCCGCCGCTACACGAACGAGCTGCGCCGGGCCAACGCCTTCGACTTCGACGACCTGATCGGGCAGACGGTCTTCCTGTTCCGTGCCTTCCCCGAGGTCGCCGCGCTCTACCAGCGCCGCTTCCGGTTCGTCCTGGTCGACGAGTACCAGGACACCAACCACGCGCAGTACGCCCTGATCCGCGAACTCACCCGCCCGGTGCCCGTGGAGCAGGTCGACAAGCTCGAGGACTCCGGGCAGCACGTCGCCCGCATGCGTGAGGCCGACGGGTCGATCGCCCCGGCGTCGCTCACGGTGGTCGGCGACTCCGACCAGTCGATCTACGCCTTCCGTGGCGCGGACATCCGCAACATCGTCGAGTTCGAGCGGGACTTCCCGAACTCGAAGGTGATCCTGCTCGAGCAGAACTACCGCTCGACGCAGACGATCCTCGACGCCGCGAACGCCGTCATCGCGAACAACTTCGACCGCCAGGCGAAGAACCTGTTCACCGACGTCGGCGCCGGTGACAAGATCGTCGGCTTCACCGGGTACACCGGCCACGACGAGGCGCAGTTCGTCGCCGACGAGATCCAGCGGCTGCACGACGAGGGCACCTCGTACCGGGACATGGCCGTGTTCTACCGGACGAACTCGCAGACGCGCGCGCTCGAGGAGATCTTCATCCGCTCGGCGATCCCGTACCGGGTGCTCGGCGGCACGAAGTTCTACGAGCGTGCCGAGATCAAGGACGCCATGGCGTACCTGATCACCGTCGCCAACCCGGCCGACCCGCTGTCCCTCCGTCGCATCCTCAACGTGCCGAAGCGCGGCATCGGTGCCGTCACGGAGACCGCGCTGCAGCGCTACGCCGACGAGCACGAGACCTCGATGCGCGATGCCCTGCGGCACGCCGACGAGCTCGGCTTCGGCCCGAAGGTGCGGAACGCCATCACCTCGTTCGCCGGACTGCTCGACGACGTCGCGTCACGCGCCGCCACCCAACCGGTCGTGGACACCCTGACGCAGCTGCTCGACGGCTCGGGGCTGCTCGAGAACCTGCGGAAGTCGCCCGACGCGCAGGACGCAGCACGCGCCGACAACATCGACGAGCTCGTCGCGGTGACGCGGGAGTTCCAGAAGAACAACCCCGAGGGCACCCTGTCCGACTTCCTGACCGAGGTCTCGCTCGTCGCTGCGGCGGACGAGCTCGACGACTCCTCGGGCACGGTGTCGCTCATGACGCTGCACACGGCGAAGGGCCTGGAGTACGACGCGGTGTTCCTCACCGGTGTCGAAGAAGACCTGCTGCCGCACCGGATGTCCGCGAACGAGCCGGGCGGCCCGGCCGAGGAACGGCGGCTCTTCTACGTCGGCATCACCCGCGCGAAGAAGTCGCTCTTCCTGTCGCTCGCGATGACCCGCGCGCAGTTCGGCGACGTCAACGTGGCGATGCCGTCCCGGTTCCTGCAGGAGATCCCCGAGGGCCTGGTCGAGTGGAAGCAGTCGCCGGGCATGGCGAACAGCCGCGGCGGCACCGAGCCGCGCGCGCTGAACGCCCGTCGCGGTGGCGGTCCGGGTGGCTTCAGCGGCGGTGGCGGCGGTGGGTACCGCGGCGGCGGCGGGTTCTCCGGCGGTTCCTACGACCGTGCGGCCGCGGCGGCGAAGACCCGTCCGAAGACGGAGTGGGCGAACCGGGTGTCCGGGCAGGTCCGCGACAACGGCGACATGGAGCTCGTCGCCGGCGACCGCATCAAGCACGTCGACTTCGGCGAGGGCACGGTGTCGGCGGTGACCGGGCAGGGCGCGAAGCGCATCGCCGAGATCGCGTTCGATGCTGCGGGTCGCAAGAAGCTCCTCATCAAGATCGCCCCGATCGAGAAGCTCTGACGGCAGCGAGCGAACCGGTGCTCAGCGCACCATCCGGACCGCGTCGAGCCCGTGCGGCCCGATCGGTTCGTGCTTGACGGTGCCGTCCCGCTCGAAGCCGTTCCGGCGGTAGAAGGCCTCGGCGCGCGGGTTGCCGTCGGCGACCCAGAGGAACGCAGGCGCCGTACCGATCGCGGCGTCGAGCAACGCTTGTCCTACGCCCGACCCGTGGTGCTCGGCGAGCACGTAGATGCCCTCGAGCTCGCGGTCGCGCGGGCGCTCGCCGCGTCCGGGCCCCGCCGAGGCCCACCCGGCCACCGTGTCGTCGACGGTGGCGACGAGCACGTCGACGTCGGGCTCGGCGATGATCCCGCGCCAGCGTGCTGCGCGGGCGTCGACGTCGAGGGCTGCGAGGAACTCCGCCGGCAGGAGGTGGGCGTAGGCCTCGCGCCACGCCTGCACGTGCACGGCCGCGATCGCGTCGGCGTCCCGCACGTCGGCCGGTCGGACGGTGAGCGCGTGCGTGGTCCCCATCCGCCGACGCTACCGCGAGGCCAGCGCCCGGCGTCGAACCACGTTCCCGACGTCGAACCAGCACGGCCGCCTGGTTCGACGTCGAACCCGTGGTTCGACGTGCCGCGGCACGGCACGGAGCACGGAGTCCGCGCCGCGCCGCGCTACGGCTGCAGCCGCGCCACGTCCCAGCCGTCGCCGACGCGGACGTACTGCAGCCGCCGGTGCATCCGGTCGCGACTGCCCTGCCAGAACTCCACCACGTCGGGCTCGAGCCGCCACGCCACCCACCCCTCCGGCCGCGGGACGTCGTCGTCGCTCTCGTCGAGCAGCACGTTCGCGTCGTCGATCAGGTCCTGCAGCGTGCGCGGTTCGAGCACGTCCGACTGGTCGGCGATCGCGGTGGCGGCGCGGGACTTCGGCGAGCGGTCGGCGAACAGCGCGTCGGACTCCTCGTCGGACAGCTGCACGGCCCGACCCTCGAAGCGCAGCTGCTGCATGCTCTCGCGCCAGTACACCTGCAGCGCCGCGTGGGGGTTCTCGGCGAGCTGTCGGCCCTTCGGGCTGAGCGTCGAGGTGCCGAACACGAGCCCGTGGTCGTCGAGCCGCTTCACGTCGACGGTGCGGGCCGACACCCGGCCGTCGGCGCCGGCGGTCGCGAGGGTCATCGACATCGGCTCGGAGACCTCGCGGTCCGATGCGCCGTCGAGCCAGGCGCGGGCGACGTCGAACGGCGACGCGGGCGGCGCGTCGAACTCGGGCAGGTGCAGGGAGTCGTCACCGGAGAGCGAACTGGACATGCCTCCACCCAACCGCGCTCAGTCGGTCCACGTCCAGGTCGCCGGGGGACGCCCGCCCCGCCCGGTCGCCGTCGGCGCGGCGTCGGTGCGGGCGAGCGCAGGGTTCGTCCGGAGCGCACGGTTCAGGTTGCCGGCGTCCGGGGCGGACCCGTGGAGCGCAGCGTGCAGGGCTGCTGCCGCGCTGGTCGGGAACACGTCACCGAGCAGCGCGCGCGTCATCGGGACGTCCCGCCACAGGCGGGTGCGCACCTGGTCGAGGGCGGCGCCCACGATCGCGTCGTGGTCGAACGGGAGGCCCAGGTCGCCCCCGCCGAGCGGGTGCCACACCGCGGACCCTCCGCCCGGGGCCGCCGCCGCTCCCGCAGCCGGACTCGCCGTGTCCGGGGCCACGACGGCCGTGAACGCGATGCTGATCGCGGTCTCCCGTGGATCGCGGGACGGCGCGTCGAACGCCCCGACCTGCGTCAGGTGCCGCACCGCCCCGGTACCGATCCCGGCCTTCGTGCGCAGGGCGCGCCGTGCACCGTCGGCGAGGCGTTCCGCAGCGTCCAGGAGGACGCCGGGCAGTGCCTCCCGGCCGGCGTACGGGTCGTACGCCCGACGCGCGGTGGCGACCCGCAGGCCCTCCGCCACCGTGAACGACACCGGGACGACGTCGATCGCGATGAGCGGCTGGTCGCGGGCCGCCGAGGGGACGTCGGTCACGCCGACGCCCGACGGGCGGCGCGGGCCGCACGCTCGGCGCGGAGCGTCTCGCGCACGTCGGCGAAGGACTGGTGCACCCGGAAGCGGCCGTCGACCCAGACGGGCTGGAGGAGGCTGGTCGCCTCGTCGTCGGGCGTCGCCTGGTCGGTCTGCCGGATCTCGCCTGTCTCGTCGCGGTGCAGGGCGATGCGGCCCTTCGCGCTCTTCTTGCCGCTGCCGGTCTTCGGGTCCTTCTGGATGTCGACCGGTTCGCCGTCCACCAGGGCCCACGTCGCCTTCACGGCGCTGCCGAGGTTGTCGCGGGTCATGTACTGGTACGTGTACGAGCCGATGCCGAGCACGACGTTGTCGCTCGCGTAGCCCTTCGCGGCGAGGCGCTCGTAGATGCGCCGGGCCCGGTCGAGGGTGATGCTGTCGCCGTAGATGACGCCGATGTGCTGGTCGAGGACCTTGAAACCGCGCTCGTTGACCGTGTGGCCGAACAGCTCGTCGAGGAGCTCGACGACGCCCTTCTCCTCGTGGCTGCGCGACGGGTCGGTCAGCGCCGCCTGGTCGACGCCGTGCACGGTGCCGGTCACGATGTCCACCGGGTCGCCGGAGTCCGGGCGGATGACGAGCTTGCCGTCGCGGGCCGTGATGCGGTCCTTGAGCTGCGGGAGCGTCTCGGCGATGACCTTGAACAGGTCGAAGCCGTCGCTCACCGCCGAGACGATGCCCGACGGGTACACGTCGAGGATCTGCGCGAACGTCTCGAGCTCGCCGTCTGCGCCGCGGACGCACATCACGCTGTGCTCGGTCGCCGGGACGCTCGCCGCCACCCAGCCGTTGTCGCCCGGGTAGTAGCGGTCGATGAAGTCGAGCGACGGCATCGAGTCGGTGCCGAGGAACGACAGCAGGTGGCCCGCGCCGCCGGCGGCCGCGGACTCGATGCTCGTCTGCCCGCGGAACGAGAAGTCGTGCGCGGCGAAGTCGATGCTCGCCGGGTCGGCGCCGGTGCGCTCGGCCCACTCCTCCATGAGGTCGCGGTACTCGAGCGCCTTCGTGGCGACGGTCGACGGGTGCCAGATCGACGCCGACAGGGCGGTCTCGATGTAGTTCGGCAGCCAGAAGAAGTCGTCGAGGGTGTTCTCGACCGTCAGCGTCGCGACGCCGATCGGGGCGAGGGTGCCCTCGGGGAGCGCCCGGATCTCCAGCGGCAGGTAGCCGAGGCGGTGCAGCGCGCGGACGTGGTCGACGCCGATGTGGTTCGGGCCGAAGTAGCCCTGCAGCGCCTGCTCGAACAGCCGTGCGACCTCGTCCTCGTCGGCGGCGAAGAACGGCGCCCACGCCTCGACCAGGTACCGCTGCACGAACGCCTGCAGCCCGAAGACCACCGCGTGCGTCGACTCGGGCATGTGCGCGTTCGAGCGGTTCGTCCAGTTGATCAGGATCCGGGTCGTGCCCTCCGGGTAGACCTGCCGGTGCGAGTGCTTGTAGCCGTCGACCGCGAGCAGCGGGGCGATCGGGCTCGCGGTGGTGGTGCGGGGCTCCAGGCCCGTCGTGGTGGTCATCGGATCTCCTTCGTGAGGTACGGGCTGAGCGGGACGGTGCGCAGGCCCGGGACGTCCTGCTGCGCGGGGTAGCTGTCGGTGGTGACGATCTCGCCGAAGTGGTCGGCGAGCTGCGGGGCCCGGCCGGAGAAGACGCCGTGCGAGACCCAGAGGCCCAGGCGCTCCTTCGCGAGTCCGGTCGACCCCGCGAGCCCCATGAAGGTGCCGCCGCCGTCGCAGATGTCGTCGACCACGAGCAGGCGACCGGTGTCGGGCAGGGGCTCGCAGCTGAAGCCGTCGAGCTTGCCGGTGTCGGGGTTGCGGTGCTTCTCGGCGCGGAACAGGGGGAGTCCGGCGGCCTCGGCGACGAGCGACGCCCGGGTGACCGCGCCCTTGTCGGGGGCGATGATGCCGCTGTAGTCGGACCCGGCGAGGACCGCGTCGTGCACGACCTGCTCGCTCGGCACCACCGTGAGGCGTTCGACCAGCCCGACGATCACGGGCGAGTGTGGGTCGAAGGCGATCACCTGGTCGATGGCGAAGCCGTTCAGGACGTCCGCGTAGACCTTCGCGCCGAAGGGGAGGCCGCGGTCCTGCCGCGCTCCGGGCAGGTAGGGGACGAGGGCGACCGAGCGTGCGCCGCGCTGTCGGACGGCGTCCGCCCACATGCCGAGCAGGATCAGGTCGTCGCCGCTCGTGCCGCGCAGGGTCGCGATCTCGGTGGTCGCCCCCGCGTCGGCGTCGTCCCGGACCTTGACGTGTGCCTCGCCCGCGGGGAACCGCATCGTGGTGAAGGTCGGTGTCGTCGGTGTGCCCTGGGCGTCCCAGGTGCTGAGTTCGACTGCCATGACCCGACCGTACCACTGTTCTTGTCGGAGTGACAAGAACTTGTCGGGACTAGTGTGCGTGCCGCGCCGCGATCCGGTGCATCGCCCGCAGCAGCAGCGGTCCCGGGAGTCGGAGCGCCCACCCCGGCACGAGGCTGCGCGCACGCCGGACGAGCACGACGGCGCGCCGGGAGCGCCGCTGCTCGCGCGGCCCCCAGGGGAAGCCGTACGCGGTCCGCAGCGCGTCCGGCAGCATGCCGACGGTGACGATCCGCACGAGCGGCATCGCGGCGCGCACCCACAGCGGTGCGAAGCGGGGGTGCAGGAGGTCGCGCACGATGCCCCGGGCGTCGTCGGTCACGCGCAGGGACGGCAGGGTCCGCTCCCAGTACGCGTCGAACGCGGCCACCGAGTCGAACCAGCCGTCGGCCGGCACGCGCAGGGACGTCGCGA
Source organism: Curtobacterium oceanosedimentum (assembly GCF_040545555.1). Lineage (NCBI taxonomy): Bacteria > Bacillati > Actinomycetota > Actinomycetes > Micrococcales > Microbacteriaceae > Curtobacterium > Curtobacterium oceanosedimentum. Next base: position 137,136 of record NZ_JBEPMD010000002.1, on the reverse strand, counting down.
TCGGGGCGTAGGCCGCCAGGACACGCTCGGCGTCGTCGGGCGACAGGGGGTCGCCGAACAGCTCGTGCGCCCGCCGTGCGGAGTCGAACAGCGTCGCGGCCACCCACCGCTGCCGGTCGACCTCGTCGGCGCCGGCGACGGGTCGGTGCGCCCGGTCCACGAACGCGGTCGCCACGGCAGCGTCGGCCTCGGTCCCGATCACGACGGCGTAGACGAACATCAGGGTGTGGGCCAGCCGCTGCTGCGGTCGGCGCGCGAAGTCGGAGTGCCGTCGGACGCCCGCCGCGACGACCGGGTCCGCGATCTGCAGCAGGATGGCGCGGCCGCCGGCCGCGACGGGCGTGCTGTCCGCCAGCCACCGACGCAGGTCGCGGTCGGCGACGTGACCGTGTGCCGGACGGGAGGCCCGTGGCCCGCCCGTCGCACCGCATCCGTCCGCCGTCCGGTCGCCGTGGCCGGCGGGGCGGGGGTGGGTCGGGCCTCCCGGCCGTCGCGTCACGGACGTGACCCGGATCGCCGTGCCCGCCGCGGCGCTGCGGTGTCCGTGGACAGGGCGGCGGCCAGCGCCGCAGCGCCGCCGATCAGCGCGCCGGCGAGCCACGCCGTGCTGACGAGCGCGCCGCTCGCGGCTGCGAGCAGCGTCACGACCAGCCAGATCGCCGGCAGGGGCCAGCGGTGCGTCGTCGCGCCGGTGACCAGGGCGAGCGCGACACCGGCGACGAGCAGCGGAAGCCAGGCGATCCCGCCGGTCCGGGCGCCCGAGCGTGCCGCCGCGGCGACGAGCAGCAGGGACGCCAGCGAGAGGAGCCGGGCCAGCGCGGGCGTCGCACGGACACGGTCGCGGACGCCACGGAGCACGGCCCGATCGTACCGGGCCGTGCTCCGTGGGGGTCGTGCGGGGGAGGCGCTCAGAGGGGCTTCGTGCCGAGGTCGCCGCCGAGGTCCGGACGCTCGGTGTCGTCGTCGTGCTCCCACAGGTCGGGCGAGCCCTCGCGGGGGGCACCACCGGTGGGGCCGTCGTCCGAGCCGTCGCCCGGCTGGGGCTCGACGGTCTCACCGGCGACGGCGTCGTTCGTGACGGTCTCGAGGGACTCCTCGGTCTCGTCGACCTCGTACGGGCCCACGTGCTCGCGGTCCACGTCGTCGTTGCGGCGCTCCTGGGCGTCGAAGTCGTCGACGGGGCTGATGCCGGGGTCGCTCATGGTGCAGTCCTTCCATGGAGGGTCGGGCTCCGGAGCGGGTCACCGGGGCCGTCGGGCCTTCCTGTGTACGCCGTCCGCCTGACCGGGCGTCCGGTCGGTGTCGTCCGGTCTGCGGTCGTCCGGTCTGCGCACGCCGCGCCCGGTTTCGCGTCCCGTTCACCTGCAGGTCACCTGCGGGCCACGATCGCGGGTCACACTCGCCGTGCTCGGGGGAGTGGAGCGCGGTCGCCGACGGGTGGTCGAGCGACCGCGCCTTCCCCGCCCCGAGTCGCGACGCCGTCGCGTCAGACGCGCTCGAGCAGGTTCCGCTCCTCGACGTCGGCGAGTCCGAGGGTCTTGTACCCGGCGGACTCGAAGAACACCGTCAACCGGTCGTCCTCCGTGCTCATCACCGTTCCCCGACCCCACTGCGCGTGCTCGACGGGCGACTCCGGCGGCCAGGCGTCGTCGTTCGCGCCGTCGGCACCGTGCGCATCGTCGTCGTACGCCGTCCCCACCGTGCACGTGTCGCAGTTGCCGCAGGGCTCGGCGAGCTCGTCGCCGAAGTAGCCGAGCAGGAACTGCCGGCGGCAGCCCGAGGTCTCGGCGAACCGGCGCATCATCGCGATCCGGGACTCCTCGATCTCCTCGCGCTCCTTCGCCTGCGCCTTGGCGAGGTCGGCGGCGGCCTGCGCGTCGGTCGGTCCGCCGGCGCGACGCCGGAGGCCGTCCTCGCCGTCGTCCAGCGCACCGGCGTCGACCAGGGCGTTGGCGGCGCGGCCCGCCGTGCGTGCGGCGAGCCCGGAGCGCTCGGCGAGCTCGGAACGGGCCACCGAGCCCTCGGCCGGGACGGCGTCGAACACGGCGCGCAGGGTCGCCGGTCGCGGCGAACCGGACGCGAAGAAGCGACGGAGCCCGAGGTCCTCCGCGCGGTAGTGCATGGTGGCGAGCCCGACGTCGCCGTCCCGTCCGGCGCGTCCGACCTCCTGGTAGTAGGCGTCGACCGACTCGGGGACGTCGGCGTGCACGACGAAGCGGACGTCCGGCTTGTCGATGCCCATGCCGAACGCGCTGGTGGCGACGACGACGTCGAGCTCGCCGTCGAGGAACTCGTGGTGGACCCGTTCGCGGTCCCGGACGCGGAGCCCCGCGTGGTACGCCTTCGCCCGACGGCCGCTCTCGACGAGCTCGTCCGCGTACACCAGGGTCTCGGCACGGGTGGCGACGTAGACGATGCCGACCCCCTCGAGCCCGACGACCTGCTCCACGACGGCCTCGCGCTTCGACTCGTCGTCGGCGTGCCGGACGACCTCGAAGCGCAGGTTCGGCCGGTCGAACCCGGTGGCGACGACGAACGGGTCCCGCATGCCGAGCCGCTCGACGATCTCCGTGCGGACCGGCGTCGACCCGGTCGCGGTCATCGCGAGCACCGGCGGCCGCCCGAGGCGCTCGATGACCTCGCCGAGGACCAGGTAGTCCGGCCGGAAGTCGTGGCCCCAGCTCGACACGCAGTGTGCCTCGTCGACGGTGACCAGTGCGACGCCGACCTCACGGAGGCGGTCGACGACCTCGTCCTTCGCCAGCTGCTCCGGCGCCAGGAACACGTAGCGTGCCTCGCCCGAGGCGACGGCGTCCCAGGCCTCCTCGAGCTGGCGGGCGCCACGGGTGGCGTTGATCGTGACGGCCCGGGGCGCGTCCGGGTGGTCCTCGATGCCGACGACCTGGTCCTCCTGCAGGGCGACGAGCGGGGAGACGACCACCACCGGGCCCTCCAGGGCGAGCGCGGCGACCTGGTAGATCGCGGACTTCCCACTGCCAGTGGGCATGAGCGCCAGGGCGTCGCGACCGCCGAGGACGGCGTCGACGACCTGTTCCTGCTCGGGGTGGAGGTCCCAGCCGAAGACGTCGGCGGCGCGGGTACGGAGTTCCTTCTGCACCCGTCGACCGTGCCCCGAGCCACCTGGCCGACCATCCGGCGACTGCGTCCCCCGGCCACCGGGAGTGCGAGGGACGTGACGGGGGCGGGGTGTGCCTCCCGGCTGACGTGTCGACGTCCTCGTGACCGACGCCCGGACGGACGTGCTCGCCGTCCATGTGGCGGCGCTAGGGTGGTCGCGGCCGTTGTCTCGACATCGAGCGACCCTCGACGTTGAGTGCGCGACCCGATGACCGATGCCGATCGCACGAACCGTGCGGGAAGAAGAACAGCGTGGATCTTTTCGAGTACCAGGCCAGGGACCTCTTCGAGTCCTACGGCGTCCCTGTGCTGCAGGGCATCACCGCCGACACCCCGGAAGAGGCGAGGGCAGCCGCCGAGCGGATCGGCGGCGTGGTCGTCGTCAAGGCGCAGGTGAAGGTCGGCGGCCGCGGCAAGGCCGGCGGCGTCAAGGTCGCGAAGACCCCGGACGAGGCGTACGAGCACGCGCAGGCGATCCTCGGTCTCGACATCAAGGGCCACACCGTCCAGCGCGTCATGGTCGCGCAGGGTGCCGACATCGCCGAGGAGTTCTACTTCTCCGTGCTGCTCGACCGCGCGAACCGCTCCTACCTGTCGCTCGTCAGCGTCGAGGGCGGCATGGAGATCGAGCAGCTCGCGGTCGAGAAGCCCGAGGCGCTCGCCCGCGTCGAGGTGAACCCCCTGACCGGGATCAACAAGGAGGCCGCGCTCGACATCGCCCGTCAGGCGAACTTCCCCGCCGAGCTCCAGGACCAGGTCGCCGACGTGTTCGTGAAGCTCTACGACGTGTTCGCCGGCGAGGACGCCACCCTGGTCGAGGTGAACCCGCTCGTCCGCACCGGCGACGGCCAGATCCTGGCCCTCGACGGCAAGGTCTCGCTCGACGAGAACGCCGACTTCCGCCACGACGCGCACAAGCAGCTCGAGGACACCGCCAGCGAGGACCCGCTCGAGGCCAAGGCGAAGGCCCACGGCCTCAACTACGTCAAGCTCGACGGCCAGGTCGGCGTCATCGGCAACGGCGCCGGGCTCGTCATGTCGACGCTCGACGTCGTCGCCTACGCCGGTGAGCGCCACGGCGGCGTGAAGCCCGCCAACTTCCTCGACATCGGCGGTGGCGCTTCGGCCGAGGTCATGGCCAACGGCCTCGACGTCATCCTCGGCGACCCGCAGGTGAAGAGCGTCTTCGTGAACGTCTTCGGCGGCATCACCGCCTGCGACGCCGTCGCGAACGGCATCGTCGCCGCGCTCGGCATCCTCGGCGACGCGGCCACCAAGCCGCTCGTCGTCCGCCTGGACGGCAACAACGTGGACGAGGGTCGCCGGATCCTGGCGGAGGCGGCGCACCCGCTCGTCACCGTCGCCGAGACCATGGACGATGCGGCCGAGCAGGCCGCCGAGCTCGCCGCGGCCGCGGCGTAAGGAGCACCAGAGCAATGTCGATCTTCCTCAACAAGGACTCGAAGGTCATCGTCCAGGGCATCACCGGCGGCGAGGGCACCAAGCACACCGCGCTCATGCTCAAGGCCGGCACGCAGGTCGTCGGCGGCGTGAACGCCCGTAAGGCCGGCACCACCGTCACGCACGGCGACGTCGAGCTGCCCGTGTTCGGCTCGGTGCGCGAGGCCATCGACACCACCGGTGCCGACGTCTCGATCGTCTTCGTCCCGCCGGCGTTCGCGAAGGACGCGGTCATGGAGGCCATCGACGCCGAGGTCCCGCTCGTCGTCGTCATCACCGAGGGCATCCCCGTGCAGGACTCCGCAGAGTTCTGGGCGCACGCGAAGGCCCTCGGCGGGAAGACCCGCATCATCGGCCCGAACTGCCCCGGCATCATCACCCCCGGGGAGTCGCTCGTCGGCATCACCCCGGCGACGATCACCGGCAAGGGCCCGATCGGTCTCGTGTCGAAGTCCGGCACCCTGACCTACCAGATGATGTACGAGCTGCGTGACCTGGGCTTCTCGACCGCCATCGGCATCGGCGGCGACCCGGTCATCGGCACGACGCACATCGACGCGCTCGCCGCGTTCGAGGCCGACCCCGAGACGACCGCGATCGTCATGATCGGCGAGATCGGCGGCGACGCCGAGGAGCGTGCGGCCGACTACATCAAGGCGCACGTCACGAAGCCGGTCGTCGGCTACGTCGCGGGCTTCACCGCGCCGGAGGGCAAGACCATGGGCCACGCCGGCGCGATCGTGTCCGGTTCGGCCGGCACGGCCGAGGCCAAGAAGCAGGCGCTCGAGGCCGCGGGCGTGAAGGTCGGCAAGACGCCGTCCGAGACGGCCGCGCTGCTGCGCGAGGTGGTCGGCGCCGCGACGGCGTAGCGGTCCGCACCACGCGACGGACGGGAGGCACGGTGCCGGTCGGCACCGTGCCTCCCGTCCTGCTGTGGACGGTCGGTCAGTCTCCACAGGTGCCGCGCGGCTCGCTCGGCGACCGTGGGACGGCACGTACCCTGACCACGATGAACCGCCTGGGAACCGCACTGCTGGCCGCCGTCGAGGCGATCGTGACGGTCGGCGTGGGCGTCGGGATCGCCCTCGTGCCGCTGACCCTGCTCTGGGGCTTCGAGTACGGGCTGCAGATCGACTGGGACGTCTTCTGGAAGGCCGCGGGCAGCGTGTGGCTCGTCGGCCACGGCGTCGACGTGACCTTCCGGCTCGGCAGCGACGTCGCCGGGGCCTCCGGGGTCGACGGGGCGGCGGACCCCATCCACGTGACGCTCGCAGCCCTCGGCTTCGCGGTCGTGACCGCCTGGCTCGGCGGGCGCGCCGGCCGCCGGTTCGCGGAGACCGAGCACCGGACGACCGGGCTGCTGGTCGGCACCGCCGCCGTCGCGTTGCTCGGCCTCGCGGTCGCGCTCTCGTCGACCTCGGCGGCCTCGGACCCCGTGGTGTGGCAGGCCGTCGTGCTGCCCGCGCTCTGGTTCGCGGTCCCCGCCCTGGTGACGAGCGAGGTGTGCCGGGTCCGTCGTGGACTGCCGGCCGACCCGCTCACACGACGGGTGCTCGACCAAGTCGACCGGATCCCCGCGCTGTGGCGCGCCGTCGCCGGCTTCGCGCTCCGTGCCGGCACCGCGGTGACCGCCGTGGTGGTCGCCGCTGCGGGCATCGTCGTCGCGTTCCTGCTCGTCACCTCGTTCGCCGAGGTCATCGCGCTGTACGAGCGCTCCCACGCCGGCGTGGTCGGGGGCATCGCGCTCACCGTGGGGCAGCTCGCGTTCCTGCCCGACTTCGTGGGCTGGGCGGTCGCGTGGCTGGTCGGTCCGGGCTTCGCCATCGGCACCGGGTCGAGCGTCTCGCCGATCGGTACGTCGCTCGGGCCGATCCCCGGTGTCCCGGTGTTCGGCGCGCTGCCGGCGTCCGGGCACACCTTCGGACTGCTCGGGGTGCTCGTGCCCGTCGTCGCCGGGTTCGTGGTCGGCGGCCTCATGCGCCCCGCGCTCGTCCGTGCCCTGGGCCACGAGGACACCCCGCTCCGCCGCGCGCTCGCGGGCGTCGCCACCGGTGTCGTGGCGGGGGTGCTGACCGGGGTCGCCACGGGACTGACCTCGGGCTCGCTCGGTCCCGGTCGGCTCGCCGAGGCCGGGCCGAACGGACTGCTCGTCGGACTCTTCGCGGCGCTCGAGGTCGGGCTGCCCGCCGCGGTCGCGCTGGCCGTCGGGAGCGACCTGGTGCGCATGCCCGAGCGGTCGTGGGGGCGTGAGCGCTGGGTCGAGGCCGAGGACGCTGCTGCCGACGACGCTGCCGCCCGCGCCGCTGCCGAGGCGACCGCCGACGACGCCCGTGCGGGCTCGCTCGTCGCGGCGCTGGACGAGGCCGGAGCGGGCCACGTGCCTGCGACGCACCGGTTCACCGTCCACGAGGTGCACGACTCCGCGACCCACGCGACCCCGGCGTCCGCGACCGGGGCGCACCGCGGGGACGACCAGCCCACCGAGACGATCGAGGACGACGAGCCCGCGTCGACGCCGACGGCGGCCGCACGGACCGACCGTGCCCGTGGCACCGACGAGCCCGCCGGCGGGTCAACCGACCGGCGCGCTCCGGCGTCGGTCTCCGCGCCCGAGCCCGGCGGTGCTCCCGTGGCCGGCCGTGCTCCTGCGGCCGAGCCGGACGACGTTCCCCTGCCCGACTGGGCCCGGACGGACGCCGTCGCCGCGGAACGGGTCGCCCCCGCACCGACGCCGGGCACGCAGCCGGCACGGAGCGGCACCAGCAGCCTGCGCGACCGACTGCGCAGCGCCGCCGGTGACGTCCGCGCCCGTGCCGGCGAGCTGCGCGACCGGGTCGGCGGCCCGGCCCACCGCCCGTCCCACGACCCCTCGGGGCAGTCCCAGCATTCCCAGCATTCCCGGCAGTCCGGGCGATCGGAGCGCGACGAGACGCTGCCGCACGCCCCCGGCACCGAACAGCAGCCGGCGTTCCCGTGGAGCACCGAGGAGTTCGTCGCCGGGCGCGACGACGCCGACGGTGTCCGGGACGCAGCGGGCACCGAGGCTTCCCGCGGGGAGCGCGCCGCACCCGGATCCGCCGCACCGGCCCCCACGGGCTCCGGGTCGCGGTGGGACCAGACCGACCAGATCGCCGAGGACGAGCTGCCCTGGTGGCGCCGGCCGAAGCACGACGCGTAGCGCTCGCCCCACCGCCGCTAGGCTGGTCCCCGTGCTCGAACTGGTCGTCCTGATCTCCGGTACCGGCTCGAACCTCCGAGCCCTGCTCGAGGCGACGACCGACGCCGAGTACCCCGCCCGCGTGGTCGCGATCGGGGCCGACCGCGACGCCGAGGGCCTCGGCCTGGGCGAGGAGTTCGGGGTCCCGACCTTCACGGTGCCGTTCTCCCGGTTCGCCTCGCGCGACGAGTGGGGCGCCGAGCTCGCCGCCCAGATCCGGCCGTGGTCGCCCGACCTGCTCGTGCTCTCCGGCCTCATGCGCCTGCTCCCGCACGCCGTCGTGTCCGAGTTCGCCCCCGCGATCATCAACACGCACCCGGCGTACTTGCCCGAGTTCCCCGGCGCGCACGGTGTCCGTGATGCCCTCGCGGCCGGGGTCGAGCAGACGGGCGCCAGCGTGATCCAGGTCGACGACGGTGTGGACACCGGCCCGATCCTGGCCCAGGAGCGCGTCCCCGTGCTGCCGGGCGACACCGAGTCGACGCTGCACGACCGCATCAAGCCGGTCGAGCGCCGCCTGCTCATCCAGACCATCCTCGACATCGCCAACGGCACCACCGACCTGAAGGGCACCCCGAGCGCATGAGCGTGCACGCCGCCGACCCCAGCCTCTACCGCCACCGCGACGTCGTCCCCGTGCGGCGCGCGCTCATCTCGGTGAGCGACAAGTCCGGTCTGCTCGAACTGGCCGGTGCCCTGGCCGACGCGGGCGTGGAGTTCGTGTCGACGGGCAGCACGGCACAGACGATCCGCGACGCCGGGTACACCGTCACCGACGTGTCGAGCGTGACCGGGTTCCCGGAGTCGCTCGACGGTCGCGTGAAGACCCTGCACCCCGCCGTGCACGCGGGGCTCCTGGCCGACCTGCGGCTGGAGTCGCACGAGCAGCAGCTCGCCGACCTCGGCATCGCGCCGTTCGAGCTCGTCGTGGTGAACCTCTACCCGTTCGTCGAGACGGTCGCCTCGGGTGCCGACAGTGCCACCGTGGTCGAGAACGTCGACATCGGCGGTCCGGCGATGGTCCGTGCCTCGGCGAAGAACCACCCGAACGTCGCGATCGTCGTCTCGCCGTCGTCGTACGCCGAGGTCGTCGAGGCCGTCCGCGCCGGCGGCACCACGCTCGAGCTCCGCAAGCGCCTCGCCGCCCAGGCCTTCGCGCACACCGCCTCCTACGACGCAGCGGTCGCGTCGTACTTCGCGACCGACGTCGTCGCGCGGGACGCCGCTGCCGTCGCGGACCACGCTGCTGCCCCCACGGTCGACGGCGACCTCGAGACGCCGGGCACGTTCGACGAGACCCTCCGGATCGAGGCCGGCCTGACCGCGACGCTCCGCTACGGCGAGAACGCACACCAGGCCGCCGCGCTCTACACGACCGCCGGTGGGGCGGGCATCGCCCAGGCGACGCAGCTCCACGGCAAGGAGATGTCGTACAACAACTACGTCGACGCCGACGCCGCCGTCCGGGCCGCGTACGACTTCGACATCCCCGCCGTCGCGATCATCAAGCACGCGAACCCCTGCGGCATCGCAATAGCCCCGGACGACGCCGTCGACCCGATCGCCTCGGCGCACGCGGCCGCGCACGCCTGCGACCCGCTGTCGGCCTTCGGCGGGGTCATCGCCGCGAACCGCCCGGTCACGAAGCAGATGGCCGAGACCGTCCGCGACATCTTCACCGAGGTCGTCGTCGCCCCGGCGTTCGACCCCGAGGCGCTCGAGGTCCTGTCGCAGAAGAAGAACATCCGGCTCCTCACGCTGCCGGCGGACTTCGCGCTCGCCACGCGTGAGCTGAAGCAGGTCTCCGGCGGCTTCCTCGTGCAGGACGCCGACCGCTTCACCGCCTTCGACCAGTCGACCTGGACCCTCGTGTCCGGGGAGCCGGCCGACGATGCGACCCTGGCGGACCTCGCGTTCGCGTGGAAGGCCAGCCGCGCCGTCAAGTCGAACGCCATCCTGCTCGCCGACCAGGGCGCGAGCGTCGGCGTCGGCATGGGCCAGGTCAACCGGGTGGACTCGTGCCACCTCGCGGTGACCCGCGCCGGTGACCGTGCCCGTGGCAGCGTCGCGGCGTCGGACGCGTTCTTCCCGTTCGCCGACGGCCTGCAGGTCCTGCTCGACGCCGGTGTCCGTGCCGTCGCCCAGCCGGGCGGCAGCGTCCGTGACGACGAGGTCATCGCGGCAGCGCAGGCGGCCGGCGTGACGATGTACTTCACGGGCGAACGTCACTTCTTCCACTGAGGCCCCGGACGACTGATTCACCGAACGACGGCCGCGCTCCGATCGACGGCGTCCAACAACGGCGGCACCATTGCGCGACACCAGCGACTGTGAATAGTCTGTAAGGCTCCGCACCGCACCGGACGATCGCAACCAGATCGGCCGTGCCGCGGACACAACGGTGACGAAGACGACGACTGGAGTGACGATGGACGCGACGACCGGAACAGTGGCGACGGCTGCCCGGACGGGTCTCGTGTCCCTCGTGGGGACCACTCCCGCTCCGCGACCCCGGACCCGAGCGGCCGTGCCGCTCCGGTACCCGGGCGCGGCCGCCGTCTAGCCAGGCCCCTCCCACGGCCTCGCGCCCGACGACACCGTCGGCGAGCGCGGACCACCTGCTGAGAACCCGGGGACCCGTGTCCCCGGTGCCCTCCGGCCCGGTCGACGTCACGTGAGTGACGGCGACGGCGCGCGACCACGCGCCCGGCCGACGACCACCGCACTGCCACGCCGCGCCTCCCGGCCGGACCGCCACCCACCGACGTGACCCGTCGGCGGGACGGACGACCCGACCGAGCGGACGCGGCACGACGCACGAGGACGCAACCGCATGTCCACACCGCCCGACCAGGCGACCCCCTCCACCGACCGCCCCTCGACCCTGCGCGCCATCGGGCGCATCTGGCCCTACGTCAAGCCGTACCGCTGGCGACTGTTCGGCGGCATGGCCGCGGCGATGGGCGCCTCGCTCGTCGCGCTGGCGATCCCGTACGTGCTCCAGTGGCTCGTCGACGGGCCGCTCTCCTCGCGCGACGCCGCGCTCATCTGGCCCGCCGGACTCGGCGTGCTCGCACTCGGCGTCCTCGAGGCCTTCTTCATCGCGTCCCGCCGTCGGCTCGTGATGCGCCCGTCGACGCGCATCGAGACGAGCATGCGCAACGCGCTCTACGCCAAGCTGCAGGACCTGCCGGTGGCGTTCCACGACCGATGGGAGTCCGGGCAGCTGCTCTCCCGTTCGGTCTCCGACCTGTCGCTGATCCGCCGCTGGCTGGCCTTCGGCGTGGTGCTGCTCGTCGTGAACATCGTCACGATCGCCGTCGGCTTCGTCGTGCTGTTCACCTTCGGGTGGCTGCTCGGCCTGATCTTCCTGGTGGCGTCGATCCCGCTGTGGATCAACGGCCTGCTGTTCGAGCGGAAGTACTCCGTCGTCGCGCGCCGCAGCCAGGACCAGGTCGGTGACCTCGCGACGAGCGTCGAGCAGTCGGTGCACGGCATCCGCGTGCTCAAGGCGTTCGGCCGCGGCCGCTTCAAGCTCGACGAGTTCAGCGAGCAGGCCGAGGCGCTGCGCGGCACGGAGATCGAGAAGGCGAAGGCCATCGCGAGCATCTGGCTGTGGCTGCTGCTCGTGCCGGACGTCGCGTTCGCGCTGTGCCTGCTCGCCGGCATCTGGCTGGCGTCGCAGGGCGAGCTGACGGTCGGGCAGCTGTTCGCGTTCTTCGCGACGGCGACCGTGCTGCGGTTCCCGATCGAGTCGATCGGGTTCTTCCTGTCGATGACGTTCGACACCCGCACCGCGGTCGACCGGTTCTTCGAGGTCATGGACTCCGAGAACACGATCCAGGACCCGGCGTCGCCGAAGCGCATCGACGAGCCGCACGGCGCACTGTCGTTCAACGCCGTGCACTTCCGGTACCAGGACGCGACGGACGAGTACCCGGACCTGGTGGACGGTGTCGAGCTGCAGCTGCACCCGGGCGAGACCATGGCGCTCGTCGGTCTGACCGGCAGCGGCAAGACGACGCTGCTGTCGCTGGTGCCCCGGCTGTACGACGTCACCGGCGGTTCGATCACGATCGACGGTGTCGACGTCCGTGACCTCACCCGCGCCGAGCTCCGCCGGCACGTCGGGGTCGCCTTCGAGGACGCCACCCTGTTCTCGACGAGCGTCCGCGACAACGTGCTGCTCGGTCGCCCCGACCTGTCCGGCGACGAGGCCGAGCGCATCATGCGCGAGGCACTCGACATCGCGCAGGCGTCCTTCGTCGACGACCTGCCCGAGGGCGTCGACACCCGCGTCGGCGAGGAGGGCCTGTCGCTCTCCGGTGGCCAGCGGCAGCGCCTGGCGCTCGCGCGGGCGATCGCCGCCCGACCGTCGGTCCTGGTGCTCGACGACCCGCTGTCGGCGCTCGACGTCGACACCGAGGCGCGGGTGGAGGCGGGCCTCCGCCGCGTCCTGGCTGACACGACGTCGCTCATCGTCGCCCACCGCCCCTCGACCGTGACGCTCGCCGACCGCGTGGCGCTCATGGAGGGCGGCCGCATCACCGCCGTCGGCACCCACTCGGAGCTGATGGCCACCAACGAGCACTACCGCTACGTCATCTCCTCGCTCGACGAGGACGACGCACCCGCCCGAGAGGAGGCGATGGCATGACCCAGCAGGACCAGGTACCGCCCGTCGACACGGCAGCCGGGCCGGGAGGCCCCGATCCCGTCCTCGACGAGACCTCCGCCACCAGGGCGGCCGGCCCCGTCACCGCCGCGGTCACCACGCTCGGCGTGCGCGGCGAGGAGCGCGAGGACTTCAGCAAGGCGGAGAGCAAGCGCCTGCGGCGCCGCTCCCTCGCCCTGCTCGGGTCGCTCGCGGCCCCGCTCAAGGCACGTCTGGTGCTGCTCGGCGTCGTCGTGGTGGTCTCCACCGCGGGCACCGTCGCGGGACCGGCGCTCATCGCATGGGGCATCGACAACGCCCTGCCCCGGGTGATGGACGAGAACGACTGGGTGCCGGCGTTCGGCGTCGTGGCGACGTACATCGTCGTCGCGGTGCTCGGCGCGGTGCTCACCGCCTGGTACACCGTGCTCGCGGCGCGGATCAGCCAGGCGATCCTGTTCGACCTGCGGAAGCGGGTGTTCCTGCACACGCAGCGGCTGTCGCTCGAGTTCCACGAGACGTACACGTCGGGTCGGATCATCTCCCGCCAGACGAGCGACCTCGACTCGATCCGCGAGCTGCTCGACTCCGGGCTGAACCAGCTCATCCAGGGCGTGCTCTACATGGTGTTCACGGGCATCGCGCTCGTGGTGCTCGACCCGACGTCCGGGCTCGTGCTCGCGGTGTCGCTCGTGCCGCTGTGGTTCCTGATCCGCTGGTTCCAGACGAACTCGCAGACGCTGTTCCGCGCGACCCGCGTCACGTCGGCCCGGGTGATCGTGCACTTCGTCGAGACGATGACCGGCATCCGGGCGGTGCAGGCGTTCCGGAAGGAGTCCCGCAACCGCGATGAGTACGGCCGCTACGTCGAGGACTACCGGGTGGCGAACACGAAGGTGTTCAACCTGTTCGGGACCTTCGACCCGGTGCTCGTGCTCATCGGCAACGCCACGCTCGCGGCGGTCGTCATCGTCGGCGGCTTCCGGATCGTCGGCGGCTCGCTCGAGGTCGGCGCGCTGCTCGCGGTCGCGCTCTACGCCAAGCGGTTCTTCGACCCGGCGCAGGAGCTCGCGATGTTCTACAACGGGTACCAGTCGGCCTCGGCGGCGATGGAGAAGATCTCCGGCGTCCTCGAGGAACGCCCGTCGGTGCCGGACCCCGCGAAGCCCGTGCGGCTGCCGGACGCCACCGGCGCGATGGACTTCGACGACGTCGAGTTCGCGTACAACGCCGACAAGGTCGTGCTGCCCGAGTTCGAGCTGCACATCCCGTCGGGGCAGACCATCGCGCTCGTCGGGTCGACCGGTGCCGGCAAGTCGACGCTCGCGAAGCTCATGGCGCGGTTCTACGACCCGTCGAAGGGGTCCGTGCGGCTGGACGGCGTGGACCTGCGGGACATCGACCCGAAGGACATGCGCCGCGCGATCGTCATGGTCACGCAGGAGGCGTACCTGTTCTCGGGCTCGGTCGCGGACAACATCGCGCTCGGCAAGCCCGGGGCGACGCGCGACGAGATCGTGCGCGCGGCGAAGGCGGTCGGCGCGCACGCGTTCATCGAGGCCCTGCCCGACGGGTACGACACCGACGTGAACAAGCGCGGTGGTCGGGTGTCCGCCGGGCAGCGGCAGCTGCTGTCGTTCGCCCGGGCGTTCATCGCCGACCCGAAGGTGCTCATCCTCGACGAGGCCACGGCGTCGCTCGACATCCCGTCCGAGCGGCTCGTGCAGGAGGGCCTCGAGACCCTGCTCGCGGACCGCACGGCCGTGATCATCGCGCACCGCCTGTCGACCGTCGCGATCGCCCACCGGGTGCTCGTGATGGAGTACGGCCGGATCGTCGAGGACGGCACGCCGGACGACCTGATCGCCGGCACCGGCCGGTTCGCCCAGCTGCACGCGGCCTGGCGGGACTCGCTCGTCTGACGGACCGGGCTGCACGTGGTTTGCTGACTCCATGAGCAACGACAGCGTGCAGCCCGGCGGCGTCGCCCTGCGCGACCCGTTCTACGGGGCACCCTTCACCGAGGCGGTCCGGCGGTTCTGGCGGAAGTACACCGTGTTCACCGGACGGGCCTCGCGCTCGGAGTTCTGGTGGTGGTGGCTGACGTCCTTCGTGATCGGGCTCGTGCTGCAGCTCGTCCCGCAGGTGTTCACCCCCGGGACCCCGGTGCTGGAGAACCCGGTCGGCTCGTACCTGTTCGTGCTGTGGGGGCTCGTCACGCTGATCGGGTCGCTCGCCCTCGGCGCCCGGCGACTGCACGACGCGAACCTGTCCGGCTTCTGGCAGTTCCTGCACGTGGTGTTCGGCATCGGGTCGCTCGTGCTGCTGGTGATGTTCCTGCTGCCGTCGAGCCCGAAGGGCGCGCGCTTCGACTGAGCGCTCAGAACGGGTCGTCGGCGTCCGTGGTGGGTGACCAGCGCGCGCGACGCATGTCGATCCTCCAGGCCGACGACCGCTCCACCAATGGCGTGCCCTCGGCGCGGTAGTGCTCGAGCGCCCGGGCCTCGTGCCGGACCGGCGGCAGCCCGCCGGCGCGGACCACGCGCCACCACGGCAGGTCGGCACCCTCGTGGGCCATCACCTTGCCGACGGCGCGCGACGCCCGCGACCCGAGCGCGGAGGCGACGTCGCCGTACGTCATGACGTGCCCGGCCGGGACCAGCCGGACCACCTCGGCGACGGCGGCCCCGAAGTCCGGCTCGACCCCGCGGTCCGGCTCGGCCCCGGGATCCGGCTCGGCCCCGGGGACGGCTCCGTCCACGCCGTGGCTAGAGGGCGAGGACGGCGTAGTGGTCGCCGTACTGCGTCTCGCGCACGACCTCGAACCCGAGGGCACGGAAGAACGCCTCGGGCCCGCTGTCGCCGCCGGGCTCGTAGACCACGGTCAGCCGCTCGAAGCCGCGGCTCCGCGCCTCGTCCGCCAGGCCGTGCACCGCGAAGCGTCCGACGCCACGGCCCTGTGCGTCGGCGGCGACGTTCACGCGCCAGATCGCGCTGCGGAGCTCTTCCTCGCTGTTGTCCTCGTCGAAGGTGCCGATGATCATCCCGACGACGCGGTCCCCGTCGAGCACCACGCGGGTCCACGCCGAGCTCGGCTTGACGTCGGACTCGGCGACGCCGTACGTGGTCGGCTGCACGAACTGCTCCTGCCCGGGCTTGAGCGTCAGCGAGTTGGCCGCGGCGGCGGTCGACGCGGAGAGGGCTTCGAGGCGGAGGTCCGTCATGCCGCTCAGGGTAGCGGTGCACCCCGTCCGGGTGCCAGGAGGACGCCCGGACCGTTGCAGCACCGTTGCGTGCGCGCCGTCCGGGTGCGCGGGCGGCGGTAGGGTCACGGCATGGCGGAGCATCGGCGTGGGGCGAACCTGCCGTCGATCGGCGGCTTCAACCGCACCGTCGTGCTCGACGCCGTCCGCCGCTCGCCCGACGGCCTGAGCCGCGTGGAGCTCGCCGCGAGCACGGGCCTCAGCGCGCAGACCGTGTCGAACGTCACACGGTTCCTCATCGAGGCCGGCATGATCGTCGAGTCCGGCACGGTGGTCGCCGGACGGGGGAAGCCCCGGACGATCCTGCGCCTCGAGGCCGCCAGCCGGTACGCGGTCGGGGTGCACGTCGACCCGGCGGTCGTGACGTACGTGCTCCTCGACCTCGCCGGCAGTGTCGTCGCCGAGACCACCACGTCGACCCCGTCCGCCGACGATCCGGCCGAGGTCGTCCGGACCATCGCGACCGCGGTCGACGGTCTGGTGGCGGACGCCGGTGTCGCGGTGGACAGCGTGCTGGGGGTCGGCATCGCGAGCCCCGGACCGATCGACGTCGACGCCGGTGTCGTGCTCGACCCGCCGTTCCTGCCCCGCTGGCGGGACGTGCCGCTGCGCGACGCGCTCGCCGAGGCGACCGGCTTCCCGGTGCTGCTCGAGAAGGACGTCACCGCGGCGGTCGTCGGCGAGATGTTCCTGGCGGGGGAGTCCTCGGCGCGGAACTTCGCCTTCGTCTACTTCGGCACGGGCTTCGGCGTCGGACTGGTCGTCGACCACGAACCCGTGCGCGGCGTCGGTTCGAACGCGGGCGACGCCGGGCACATCATGGTCGACCAGGGAGCGCTCGCCGGGACCCCGGACGGATCCGGGTCCCGTGGTGAGGTCGGCGCAGCGGTCGCCCCGGCACGGCTGGTCGAGGTCGCACGCGACCGCGGGCTGCACCTGACCGGTGGTGCTCCGGCGGACGACGTCACCGCGGTGCAGCGGGCCTGGGACGCCCTGGGCGACGCGATCGCGTCCGGCGACGAGGTCGCCACGGGACTCGCCGCCGACGCCGGCACCGCGATGGGCCGGGCCGTGGTGGTCATCGTCAACCTGCTCGACATCGACCGCGTGGTGTTCGGGGGGCCGTTCTGGTCACGGATCGCGCCGGTCGCCCTGCCGGCCGCTCGCGAAGCGATCACGGGATCGCCCCTGCTCGTGCCGAAGCACCCGATCGCGGTCGTGGACAGCGGGCGGGGTGCCGACGTGGCCGCGGTCGGGGCCGCGTGCCTGGTGCTCGACGCGGCGCTGTCACCGCGTGCGAGCGCGCTGCTGATCCGGCGCTGACGGGAGGCGCGGTGCCAGCCCGCCCCGCGCCTCCCGTCCGCCCCGCCGACTGATCGGCAGCACCGTCCGTCAGGCGGCGCCGAGCACCGTCCGCCAGACCGCCGTCAGGGTGTCGTGCTCGTCGTCCGACAGGAGGTCGCGCACGCCGGTCGCGAGGACCGCCGAGCGGACGGCTTCCTCGGCCCCGGCGCGGTCGCGGAGGTGTGCGTCGGAGTGCTTCACCGCGCGCCCGGCCTCCTGCGCGGCCTCGATCTCATCGACGCGGCCGGCGGTGCCGGCGGCGTCGAGCGCGTGCTGCCACGCGGCCAGCAGGTCGGCGTTGGTCACCATCCGGCCGTCCGCGCCGCCCTGGACCGCGAGCGACGCGCTCGACACCGGCACCACGATCTGCTCGTCGGCCTTCCAGGCGATGTCGAGGGCCTCGGCCTCCTCCGCCGTGAGCCGCCCGGCTCGCTCGATCATCGACTGCAGTGCGGTGTTCCTGGTGTCGTCCGTCACGGTTCCCTCTCCGACCGAACGCGCTCGCGTGGTCGCTCCCATCCTCCTGACGCCTGCTGGGAGGACGCGGCACCGGTCGTTCACCTGGTCGCCACCGGCCGGACGCCGGGATGCTGAACAGTCGTGCAGGTCCCCCCTGACCTCCCCGAGAAGGACCCTGCATGCGCACCCCTGCCCTGCGGCTCGGTGCCGGCCTCGCGACGGGCATCGCCCTCGCCGCCGGCGTGCTGACCGCCACCCCCGCCGTCGCCGCGGTCGGTGACGACGACCCGACCGTCGGTACCCGAGTCACCAGCGGCCCGGCAGCGGGTCTCGCGATCGACGAGGTGGAGTCGAACGCCGACGACACCGACTGGGTCGAGCTGGTGAACACCTCGTCCGCCACGATCGACCTGAGCGGCTGGCGCTTCCTCGACTCCGACTCGTCGCACACCGCGTGGACACTGCCGCAGGGCTCGACGATCGCCGCCGGCGGGTACCTCGTCGTCGACCAGGAGACCACCACGCGGTCGGGCTTCGACTTCGGGCTCGGCGGTGCCGACTCGGTGCGGCTGTACGACCCCTCCGGCACGCTGACGCTCCGGTACGCGTGGACGGCGCACGCCGCCGTGACGTACGGCAGCTGCCCGGACGGCTCCGGCACGCTCGTCGACACCACCGCGTCGACGAAGGGCGCCCCGAACGACTGCTCCTCGCCCGTGCGGATCAACGAGGTCGAGTCGCAGGACGGCACCCCGGGGGACTGGGTCGAACTGACGAACGTCGGGACGACCACGGTCGACCTCGGTGGGTACGTGCTGCAGGACGGCGAGGACGACCACGCCTGGACGATCCCGGCCGGCACCACGGTCGCGGCGGGCGGCTTCACGGTGCTCGACGAGTCGCAGGCCGGAGCGTCCGGGTTCGACTTCGGGCTCGGGAAGGCCGACAGCGTGCGGCTCTCGGACCCCCGCGGGCTCCTCGTCGACCAGTACTCGTGGACGGCACACGCCGCGACCACGTACGGGCGGAACCCGGACGGCACCGGCGACTTCGCCGCGACCGCCGAGCCGACGAAGGGTGCGGCGAACCGCTTCGCCGGCGTCGTGACCGCCGAGGCCTGGCCGGGCGGGGAGGACGAGACGGTGCTCGACGCCGGGGACACCTTCACCGGTGACCTGAGCGGGCTCGACTGGACGACCTCGTCGACCTCGCGCGACGGACAGCTCTGGGCGGTGCAGAACGGTGACGGACTGCTGTACCACCTGGCCTCGGACGGTCGAGGCGGGTGGGCCCCGACGAACGCCGCGGGCGTCGACCTGCGGTACGCCGACGACACCGGGACGCCCGACGCCGAGGGCGTCACGGTCACGGCCGACGACCCCGGCGCGGTGTACGTGTCGACCGAGCGCGACAACGACGTGTCGAAGGTGAGCCGCCCCGCCGTGCTGCGCTTCGCGACCACCGACGGCTCCGAGTCGGTCCTGCGCGCCACGGACGAGTGGAACCTGGCCGCGGACTTCCCGGGCCTCGGCGCGAACGCCGGGCTCGAGGGCGTGACCTGGGTGCCGGACGCCTGGCTGACCGAGCGCGGCTTCGTCGACCAGCACACCGGCGCGGCCTACATGCCTGCGTCCTACCCCGGACACGGTGACGGACTCTTCGTCGTCGGCGTCGAGGGCACCGCGAGCGCCTCCGCCTACGCGCTGATGGACGACGGGTCGTTCCAACGCGTCGCGACGATCAGCACCCCGTTCTCGCTGGTGGCCGAGGTGCAGTTCGACCCGACGCTCGACGCCCTCTGGGTGGTCTGCGACGAGGCCTGCTCCGGGCGCACGGCGCTCTTCGACGTGCAGGACGGCGCCTTCACGCTCGCGTCGCTGTACGAGGCGCCCGCGAACGCCGACCGGACGCTCGCCAACGAGGGCTTCGCGATCTCGGGCCGCTGCGTTGACGGGGCTCGGGCCACCTTCACCGCCGACGACAACGACACGAACGGGTCCTCGCTGCGCACCGGGACGTACCCGTGCGACGCGACGACGGAGCCGGGCGACGGTGGCGGGGAGACGCCTGCTCCGGGTGGCGGTGGGTCGCCTGCGCCGGGTGACGGAGGCAGCACCCCGACCCCCTCTCCTTCCGCTCCGGTCGCTCCGGCGGTTCCGGTCGCGCCGGACGCCTCCGCCTTGACCGAAGGGAACCGCGGCTCGGTGTCGGCACCGTCGGAGGTCCGTGCGGGTTCCTCGGTGACGATCTCCGTCGGGACGCAGGTCGCCGGGGAGCGTGTCGCGGTCTGGTTGTTCTCCGAGCCACGGCTCCTCGGGACGCCGGTCGTCGCCGCAGACGGCACGGTGACGGTGGTCGTCCCCGCTGACGTCCCGGCCGGGCAGCACCGCATCGTGGTCGCCACCCTCGACGGCACGCTGATCGGCTGGACGGACGTCCGGGTCGACCCCGTGACGGGTGCGCTCGCCGTCACCGGTGCCGAGCTGGGCGGTGGGATCGCGGCGGCGCTCCTGCTCCTCGCGGCCGGTACCGGTGTCCTCGTGGCACGTCGTCGTCGGACGGTCGTCGAGCAGGCCTGACCCGCGGGGGCTCCTCGCCGATGCCCCCGTCGTCCGCCCGGACGGCGGGGGCATCGGCGTCGCGCCGGGCGTCGGTGTCCGTGGTGGCGTCGGTGTCGTGGGGGGCGTCGGCGTCCCGCGGTAGCGTCGGGGGATGCGCACCGAGGTCCTCCGCTACACCGCCTTCGCCGCCGAGCCCGGGGGCGGCAACCCCGCGGGGATCGTGCTCGACGCCGAGGGGATGACCGACGACGAGATGCTCGCTGTCGCCCAGCAGGTGGCGTACCCGGAGACCGCGTTCGTGGTCGGGCGGACCCCGGACGGCGCCCGGGTGCGCTACTTCTCGCCGGCCGCCGAGGTCCCCTTCTGCGGCCACGCCACCGTCGCCACCGCCGTCCTGCTCGCCGAGCGCGAAGGAACCGGTTCCCGGGTCTTCTCGACCGCGGCCGGGGACATCGCGGTCGACGCCACGACCGCCTCCGACGGCAGTGTGCAGGTCGCGATGACGAGCGTCGAACCCGACACGCGGCCGATCGACCCCGTGCGCTGGGAGCGACTCGCCGCCGTGCTCGGGCTGGTCGACGGCGACGTCGCCGAGGGGTTCCCCGTGCTCGAGTCCTTCGCCGGCAACCGGCACCCCGTCGTCGTGCTCGCCGACCCCGAGCTCTTCCACCAGTTCCGGTTCGACCCCGCCACGCTCGCCGCACTGAAGCGGGAGTACGGGTGGGAGGGCACCGTCACGGTCCTGCACCGCACGGGCCCGCTCGAGTTCGAGGCGCGGAACCTCTTCCCCGCCGGCCGCATCACCGAGGACCCGGCGACGGGATCCGCCGCTGCCTCGACCGGCGCCTACCTGCGCGCGGTCGGAGCGGTGTCGCCCGGGAGCCGCGTGGTGATCCGGCAGGGTCGACACGTCGGGCGTCCGAGCGTGCTGCTCGTCGACGTGCCCGAGTCCGGCGGCATCACGGTGATCGGCGGCGCCACCCCCATCGCCTGACCCGGGCTCGCTGCCCGTTCCTTCCCACAACGCCTGCGATGCTGGCGCTCGTTCCTTCCCAGAACACCTGCGATACCTGGCGCTTCCGGGCGTACCTCGTGGTCCCGGCGGACCAGGTACGCCCGTTCCGACCCGGTACGCCCGGAATCACCGGGCGCCCGGGCCCACGCCTCCGCCGCGCGCCCGCGACCGTTGCCGACCCGTGACGAAAGTGCTTGACACGAATAAGTCCATCCGTTGTACTAATCCTGCGCGCGGGTGACGGAGCCCGCGGACATCCCGTGCAAAGGAGCACCGATGAAACGCCGCACCCGAATCATCGCCGGCCTCGCAGCCGTGGCAGTCGCCGCGGTCGGGCTGGCGGGTTGTTCCAGCTCGTCGTCGGCCTCGAGCGACACCATCAAGATCGCGTACCAGAAGTTCGGCGCCTTCCAGCAGCTCGACGCCCAGATGAAGGAAGTCAAGACCGAGTACGAGAAGGCGAACCCGGGCAAGAAGGTCACCCTCGTCCCGATCCAGGCGCAGGGCAACGACTACTACACGAAGCTCGCGCTCATGAACAAGGCGCCCGCGACCGCCCCCGACGTCATGTACGAGGACACCTTCCTCATCAAGTCCGACGCCGAGGCCGGGTACCTGCTGCCGCTCGACCAGTACGTCGACAAGTGGGACGAGTGGGACCAGTTCTACGACAACGCGAAGCAGGCCGGCCAGGGCGACGACGGCAAGATCTACGGCGTCTCGATGGGCACCGACACGCGTGCGCTCTGGTACAACAAGGACCTCTTCGCCAAGGCCGGGCTGCCGGTCCCGTGGCAGCCGAAGACCTGGGACGACGTGCTCGCCGCGGCCAAGACGCTGAAGGAGAAGGACCCGAACGTCATCCCGTTCAACATCTACTCCGGCAAGGCGCAGGGCGAGGCCTCGACCATGCAGGGCTTCGAGATGCTCCTGTACGGCGCGGACGGCGACGGCAACACGCTCTACAAGGACAAGAAGTGGGTCGTCGGCTCGAAGCAGTTCGAGGACTCGCTCAAGTTCGTCAAGGAGGTCTACCAGGGCGGTCTCGGCCCGACCCCGCAGCAGGCGCTCGACACCAACGTCGGCACGACGATCGCGCAGACGTGGCTCCCCGAGGGCAAGCTCGCCATCGACCTCGACGGCTCGTGGCAGTCCGGCACGTGGCTCGAGTCCGGCACCGCTCCGTGGAAGGAGTGGAACGACGTGATGGGTCAGGCGGCCTTCCCGACGCAGAACGGTCAGGCACCGGGTTACAACTCGATGTCCGGCGGGTGGACGCTCGCGGTGGGTTCGAAGACGAAGAACCCGCAGGCGGCGTTCGACTTCATCACGACGTTCCTGAGCAAGGACGGCTCGCTCAAGTACGACACCGAGAACAGCCAGATCGCGGTCCGCAAGGACGTCGCCGAGGACCCGGCGTACACCGGAGCAAACCCGACGTTCAAGTTCTTCTCGGACCTGGTGGAGCACACCAACTTCCGTCCGGCGACGAGTGACTACTCGCAGGTCTCCAACGCGATCCAGGTCGCGATGGAGTCGGTGATGACCGGGCAGCAGACACCTGCCGAGGCCGCGAAGGTCTACGACCAGTCGGTCGAACAGGTCGTCGGCAAGGACAACACCGTCGACGCCGGCTAGCGGCGCGACCACCTGACGGTCTGGAGGCGCGGCTCACGTCGTGCGCCGCGCCTCCAGACCGTCCCTCCCCACCTTCGGAACCCCTCCGCACCCGGAAGGCATCCCCGTGTCCAGCACCCCCCTCGCGCCGACGCTGTCGGCGCCCGGTGCGCCGAAGCGCACCGATCCTCCCGTGCCGCGCAAGCGGCGACCGCTGCGGAACGCGACGCGGGTCGTCCCGCTCCTGCCCGCGGTGGTCCTCCTCGTCGTCTTCCTGCTCGGCCCCGTCATCTCGTCGTTCTACGGGTCGTTCACCAACTCGGCCCTGACCGGCGCGAGCGCCGCGAACCAGCAGTTCGTCGGCTTCGCGAACTACGTCGAGCTGTTCCGTGACCCGGACTTCCCGAAGTCCGTGGTGCTCACGATCGTGTTCCTGCTGGCGTCCGCCGTCGTCGGGCAGAACGTGCTCGGACTCGGGCTGGCGTTCCTCATGCGCAGCGCGAACAAGGTCGTCCGCGCGATCGTCGGCACGTTCGTCGTGGCCGCCTGGGTCCTGCCCGAGATCGTTGCCTCGTTCGCCGCCTACGCGTTCTTCAACGACACCGGCACGCTCAACACGTTCCTGGCGTCCATCGGGATCACCGGGGCGAACTGGCTCTACACGTACCCGATGCTCGCCGTGATCCTGGCGAACATCTGGCGCGGGACCGCGTTCTCGATGCTCGTGTACTCCGCCGCCGTGTCGGAGGTCCCCGAGGAGATCACCGAGTCCGCCGAGGTCGACGGGGCGACCGGGTGGCAGCGCCTGATCTACATCACGCTGCCGGTCATCCGCCGGTCGATCTCGACGAACCTCATGCTCACGACGCTGCAGACGCTGTCGGTCTTCACCCTCATCTTCGTGATGACGGGCGGCGGCCCCGGCACGAACTCGTCGACCCTGCCGATCCTGGCCTACCAGGAGGCGTTCAAGTTCTCGCAGCTCGGCTTCGGGACCGCGATCGCGACCATCCTGCTGGTCGTCGGTGCGGTGTTCTCGATCATCTACATCCGGGCGCTCAAGCCGGAGGTGGACTGACCATGGCCCTCACCGCTGACCGTCCCGTGTCCAACGTCACCCGGTCCGTGACCGCGCCGGGCGCCCTGCACATGACCTCGCCGCGCGGCCGGACCATGCGCTGGGTGTCGAACGTCGTGCTGCTCGTCATCGCCGTGTGCTTCGCCGTACCGCTGCTCTGGCTCGTGCTCGCCTCGGTGGACACGCAGGCGTCGCTGTCCGTGAAGATCCCGACGCAGTTCACGCTCGACAACTTCACGCAGGTGCTCACCCCGGAGCTGTCGTTCATCCCGCTCGCGAACAGCCTGCTGCTCTCCGGCGGCACGGCGGTCGTCACCGTGGTGTTCGCGCTGCTCGCCGCGTACCCGCTGTCCCGCTACAAGATGCGGGTGAACAAGCCGTTCCTGTACAGCATCCTGTTCGGCACCGGCCTGCCCGTCACCGCGATGATGGTACCCGTCTACGCGCTGTTCGTGTCGCTGAACCTCATCGACAACGTGTGGGGGTGCATCTTCTTCCTCGCGGCGACCTCGCTGCCGATGGCGATCTGGATGGCGAAGAACTTCATGGACTCGGTGCCGATCTCGCTCGAGGAAGCCGCCTGGACCGACGGCGCCTCGATGTTCACCACGCTGACGCGCATCGTCGTGCCGCTCATGCGTCCCGGGATCGCCGTGGTGTTCATCTTCGTGTTCATCCAGGCGTGGGGGAACTTCTTCGTCCCCTTCGTCCTGCTGCTCTCGCCCGACAAGGTGCCCGCCGCGGTGAGCATCTTCAACTTCTTCGGGCAGAACGGGGCCGTCGCGTACGGGCAGCTCGCCGCGTTCTCGATCGTGTACTCCGTGCCGGTCATCGCCCTCTACGTGCTCGTGTCCCGCGGCCTCGGTGGGGGCAACGCCCTCGCCGGAGGCATCAAGGGCTGACCCCGACCCACGCTCTCCGGGCCTCCCGGGCCCGACCGTCCCTGCCGACGGCCGTCCTGCTGACGGACCGTCCCTGCTGGAAAGGAACCACCTCCATGCACCACGACGAACCCCTCGTCGAGGCTCGGATCGCTCGCCTCGTCCGCGACCGCATCGACCCCGCCGTGCACCGTCGCTCGGCCCCGGTCACCGTCGACGCCTGGCAGGTGCCGGACGAACCGGTGCCGTTCGCCGAGGCCGTCGCAGCCGAGTACACGCCGTTCACCGTCGGCGAGGCCTGGGGTGGTCGGCCCTGGGGGACCACCTGGTTCCGTGTCCGCGGCACCGTGCCGGAGGACTTCGGGGTCGACCCGGGCACCACCGTCGAGCTCCGTGTCGACCTCGGCTTCTCGAAGCGCCAGCCCGGGTTCCAGGCCGAGGGGCTCGCCTGGCGCACCGACGGCTCGACCATCAAGGGCATCGAGCCGCGGAACGACACCGTTCCCGTCGAGGTCGGCCCCGGCGGCTCGTTCGAGCTGTACGTCGAGGCCGCGTCCAACCCGGACATCGGGGGCGACGACTTCCAGGGCGCGACCCCGCTCGGGTCGCGTTCGACGGCGGGCACCGAACCGATCTACCGCCTCCGCGCACTGGAGCTCGTCGAGCGGGACGACACCGTGTGGGAACTCCAGCAGGACGTCTGGGTGCTCCGCGGACTCATGGCCGAGCTGCCGACCGACGGCACCCGGGGCGCGGACATCCTGCGCGGCCTCGAGCGTGCGGCGGACGCTCTCGACCCCGACGACGTCGCCGGCAGCGCTGCCGCGACCCGCGAGGTGCTCGCGCCGCTGCTCGCCGTGGGGGCGGCCGGATCTGCCGGGCGCGCCGTCGCCGTCGGGCACGCCCACATCGACTCCGCCTGGCTCTGGCCGGTGCGCGAGACGATCCGCAAGTGCGCGCGCACGTTCTCGAACGTGCTCGACCTGATGGACCAGGACCCCGACTTCACCTTCGCCTGCTCGTCGGCGCAGCAGTACGCGTGGATCCGTGACGGCTACCCGTCGATCTGGGCGCGCATCAAGCAGCGCGTCGCCGAGGGGAGGTGGATCCCGGTCGGCGGCATGTGGGTCGAGTCGGACACGAACCTGCCCGGGGGCGAGGCGCTGGCGCGGCAGTTCGTCGCCGGCAAGCGGCTCTTCCTCGAGGAGTTCGGCATCGACACCCCCGAGGCCTGGCTGCCCGACTCGTTCGGCTACACCGGCGCCCTGCCGCAGATCGTCCGCGCGGCCGGCTCGAAGTGGTTCGTCACGCAGAAGCCCTCGTGGAACGAGACGAACGTCATCCCGCACACGTCCTTCCACTGGGAGGGCATCGACGGCTCCCGCGTCCTGACGCACCTGCCCCCGGCCGACACGTACAACTCGGACGTCTCCGCCGCCGACCTGCACCGCGGCGAACGGGGCAACAAGGAGCGCGGCGTCGCGAACACCTCGATGCTCCTGTACGGCTTCGGCGACGGCGGTGGCGGCCCCACCCGCGAGATGGTCGCGGCAGCCCGGCGCCAGCACGACCTCGACGGCTCGCCCCGGGTCGACCTCGGCACACCCGCCCAGGTCTTCGACGAGCTCGAGCGCGTGCTGCCCGAACCCGCCGTGTGGTCGGGGGAGATGTACCTCGAGTTCCACCGCGGCACGTACACGTCGCAGATCCGCACGAAGCAGGGCAACCGTCGCTCCGAGCACCTGCTCCGCGAGGCCGAGCTCTGGGCGGCGACCGCAGCAGTGCGACTCGGCGCCGAGTACCCGTACGACGAGCTCGAGTCCGTCTGGCACACCGTGCTCCTGCAGCAGTTCCACGACATCCTGCCGGGGTCGTCGATCGCGTGGGTCTACGAGAACGCCGAGGCCGAGTACGCCCGGGTCGCCGCGGTCCTCGAGGAGCTCATCGGCACGGCGACGACCGCACTCGCGAGCGGTGGTGCGCCGGCGCTCGCCGGGGTCGGGGCGTCCGCGACCGCCTTCGCCGGGGACGGCGGGGCCGTGTTCGACGCTTCGCAGGAACCTGGTGGGGTCGGGACCGGCGGCAGCGCGGAGGTCGGGACCGTCGTGCGTTTCAACGCCTCGCCGGTGGCTGCGGGCGGGGTGACCGCCCTGGGTGGTTCCGCGGCGTCGGCGGAGGAGGCCGTGCCGCCCGTCCGGAGCGGTGACCGCTTCGTCTTCGACACCGGTGTCGTCACCGCGACCGTCGACGCGGAGGGCCACGTCGTGTCGTTCGTCGACCACGCGACCGGACGCGACGCGATCGCGCCCAGCGCTGTGGCCGCGCAGTACACGGTGTTCCGGGACACCCCGAACCAGTGGGAGGCGTGGGACATCGACCGCGCCTACCAGCGGAGCGGGACCGTGCTGACGGCGGCCTCCGTCGAGGTGGTCGGCGATGCGCTCGTCGTGACGCGCCCCTTCGGCTCGTCGTCGGTGACCACCCGGTACTCGGCGACCGCGGGGCAGCCCGAGCTGCAGATCGAGACCGAGGTCGAGTGGCACGAGCGGCAGAAGCTCCTCAAGCTCGCGTTCCCGCTCGACGTCCGGGCGTCCGTCGCGTCGAGCGAGATCCAGTTCGGGCACATCGACCGGCCGACGCACCAGAACACGTCGTGGGACATGGCCCGGTTCGAGACCTCCGCGCACCGGTGGGTGCACGTCGCGGAGCCCGGGTTCGGGGTCGCGGTCGCGAACGACTCGACGTACGGGCACGACATCACCCGCTCGACCCGTCCGGACGGCGGGACGACGACGTTGGTGCGGGAGTCCCTGCTGCGCGCACCCACGTTCCCGGACCCGCACGCCGACCAGGGGCACCACGTGTTCCGGACGGTGCTGCGGACGGGGGAGTCGGTGCTCGACGCGGCGGACTCCGGGTACCGGCTCAACCTGCCGGTGCGGGCGGTACCGGGGTCGGGGTCGGCCGACGTGTCGCCGCTGGTCGTCGTGTCCTCGCCCCAGGTGCTCGTCGAGGCCGTGAAGCTCGCCGAGGACCGTTCGGGTGACGTCGTCGTGCGGCTCTACGAGGCGTCGGGCGGTCGGGCGTCGGACGTCGGGGTGTCGTTCGGGTTCGACGTCGACGCGGTGGAGGCGGTGGACCTGCTCGAGCGGCCGCTCGGGTCGGGGGCGGCTCCGGGCGCGGGGTCGGGTTCGGGGTCGGGTTCGTGGCTCGCGGGGGAGCCCGTCGTGCTCACGTTGCGCCCGTTCGAGATCGTCACGCTGCGGGTGCGGCGGGCCTGAGGCCACGCCGGCCCCGAGGCAGCGGGGTCGGCGACGCCGGCCCCGGGGCAGCGGGGTCGGCGACGCCGGCCCCGGGGCAGCGGGGTCGGCGGCAAGGCTGCGGCGCCGGGGGAGCACGGGTGCGTTCCCTCGACGCCGCGTCGCACTCCCCGGCGAAACCGGGCGTACCAGGTTGATCCGGGCACACTTGGTCCTTCCTTCCGACGAGGTATGCCCGGAAGCGTTTGGCATCGCATCTGTTCTGGGAAGGAACGTGCGTCCTGCACAGGGCGTTCGGCCTGGAGGCTCGTCCACAGTCGCCGCCGTCGGGCCCCGTCGGCAGGTGGAGACCGGGCACGATCGCGCCATGGAACGTCCACTCCCGATCCTCCGTGCGGGGCCCGCTCGTGAGGTCTCGTGCGACCCGACGACGCTTCGCCGCCGCGCTCGATCGAGCGGCGCTGACCGACTGGTCCGCGTCGGCCCGAACGCCTTCGTCGAGGGGACCCACTGGGACTCGGCGGGCCCACGGCAGCGCTACGTGACACGTGTCTACGCCCGACTCGGGCGGATCGGCACCGCGGCGGTCGCGTCGCACGCGTCAGCGGCAGCGGTACTCGGGCTCCCGGCGCTCGGCGGCTGGCAGGTCCCGGTACACGCGACCGTGCCCGAGACGATGTACCGCGGGCGGACGCGAGACCTCGTCCTGCACACGCGTCCCGTTCGCGCCGACGAGCGACTGACGGCTCACGGGATCCGGGTGACGACCGTGCCCCGGACCGTCGTCGACATCGCGATGCGGGACGACCTCCGCACCGCGGTGGTCGTGGCGGACGGGGCGTTGCGTTCAGGCATCGGAACCGAGGAGCTCGCTGCGGCGGTCGATCCGCGGGCACGCGGGCGCCGCCGAGCGGAGCACGTCCTCGGTCTCGCCGACGGCCACGCCGGATCCACCGCCGAGTCCGTCGCTCGTGTGGTGTTCCTCGAACTCGGGCTGCCGAGACCGGTCCTGCAGCAGGAGTTCGTGGTCGGTGGGCGCCGGTTCGCGGTCGACTTCTGGTTCCCGGACCAGGGCGTCGTCGTCGAGATCGACGGTCGAGCGAAGTACACGCAGGAGCGGTACCTCGCAGGTCGGAGCCCCACCGAGGTGTTCCTCGACGAGAAGCGGCGGCACGAGCGGCTGCTGACCGTGCCCGGCGTGCGGACGATCATCCGGCTCGAGTGGCGCGACCTGTTCGACCCCGATGCGCTGGTCCGACGCTTCCGGGCGGCGGGACTGCCGTGTCCGGTCCGACCGGTGAGGAGTGCACGACCCGGGGCGGCCTGACCGGGAAACGGTCCAGGGGGACGCGGTTAGCGTCACGACCATGGCTGTCACCGAGATCTGGCTCGTCCGCCACGGGGAGTCCACCGCGAACGTCGCCGCTGCGAGGGCCGAGGCCGCGGGAGCCGACGTCATCGAGGTCGACCACCGCGACGCCGACGTCCCGCTGAGTCCGTTGGGGGAGGAGCAGTCCCGAGCGCTCGGGCAGGAGCTCGCTGACCGCGGCGTCGACGACGTCCCGGTGGCGCTGTGGGTCTCGCCCTACCGTCGGGCGCAGCAGACGATCGGCATCGCGCTCGACGCCGGCGGGCTGACCGAACCGCCGAAGCGGGTCGACGAGCGGCTCCGCGACCGGGAGCTCGGTGTCCTCGACCTGCTCACCCGCGACGGCGTGCGGAACCGGTACCCGGACGAGGAACGCCGACGGCAGTGGCTCGGCAAGTACTACCACCGCCCCGCCGGCGGGGAGTCCTGGGCGGACGTGATGCTCCGCCTCCGCACCGTGCTGACGGACGTCGACCGGCTCGAGGGCCCCGAACGCCTGCTCGTCGCCGCACACGACGCGGTCGTGATGCTCGCCGTGGCCGTCTGCCTCGACCTCGACGAGCACGCGCTGATGGCCTTCGCCGAGGACCATACGGTGGCGAACGCGTCGCTCACACGACTGCACCGCGACGGACCGGGCGCCCCGTGGACCCTCGAGGAGTTCTCCGCCGTCGGGCACCTCGACGACGATGAGGTCACCGAGCACAGCGGCCGGAAGGACGACGCTCGTGTCGACTGACCAGGAGCCTGCAGCACCGCAGCACATCACGCCCAACGTCCTGCGCGAGTGGGCGCTGCCCGACCCCGGCGCCGGCAAGTACGGCCGGGGGCAGGTCCTCGTCGTCGGCGGCGCGGCCCACACCCCCGGAGCCGCGATGCTGTCGGCGCTCGCCGCACTGCGCGTAGGAGCCGGACGACTGTCGCTGGCGGTCGGGTCGAGCGTGGCGAACCACGTCGCGGTCGCCGTCCCCGAGTCAGGCGTCGTGCCGCTCGACGAGGACGACGCCGGACACGTCGCCGTCGGCGCGATCGACGCCGTGCGGGACACGGCCGGCTCTGCGGACGCGGTGCTGGTCGGTCCGGGGCTGGACGAGCCGGACGGTGCGCGGGACCTGGTCGCGGGCATCGCGGACGCCGTCGGCCCGGACACCCTCGTCGTGCTCGACGCCTTCGCGCTCGGTGTGGCCGCCGACGTCGAGGACCGGCTCCGACCACTCCGAGGACGGCTCGTGCTCACACCGAACAGCGGTGAAGCGGAACGGCTGCTCGGCCGGGACTGCGGGGACGACGACGTCGCCGACGCCCGGGAGATCGCCGAGCGGTACGGCGCCGTGGTCGCGCTGTCCGACGTCATCGCGGCCCCGGACGGTCGAGTCTGGATCAAGGGCACCGGTTCCGGAGGGCTCGGGAC
Source organism: Curtobacterium oceanosedimentum (assembly GCF_040545555.1). Classification (NCBI taxonomy): domain Bacteria; kingdom Bacillati; phylum Actinomycetota; class Actinomycetes; order Micrococcales; family Microbacteriaceae; genus Curtobacterium; species Curtobacterium oceanosedimentum. The sequence goes on along the minus strand of NZ_JBEPMD010000002.1, from coordinate 106,408 downwards.
GAGCGGTAGCGGCGACGTGCTCTCCGGCGTGGTGGTCGGGTTGCTCGCTCGCGGGGCCGAGCCCGCGCAGGCCGTCGCCTGGGCGTCGTACGTCCACGCGGCCGCGGGTGACCGCCTGGCCGTACAGGTCGGGCCACTGGGCTACCTCGCGAGCGAACTGCTCACCGAGATACCGCGCGTCCTGGTCGAGCTCGGCGGCTGATGACGGCGCTCGTTCCTTCCCAGAACGGTTGCGATACCTGACGAGAACGGGTGTACCTGGCGGAACGGAACGACCCGGTACGCCCGGAACGACCAGATACGCCCGATTCCGCCCGGTGCAGGCAGCACCGAACACCGAGCAGCGTGCACGCAGCTACGCGCGGAACGACCTCCTCCGCGCGGAACAGCAACACCCGCCTACCCGCGCAACGACTCCACGGCCTTGTCGACCCGGCGCTGCCGCGTCTCCGGGGCCTTCGCCGCGAGCACCGGGTCCACGAGCGCCCGCTGCCGTGAGGCCGACAGGGTCTCGTAGGCCGCCCGCACCCCGGCCTCGTCGAACGCTGCCGCCAGGTCCTCCGGCAGCTCGAGCGTCCGCGGCAGGGTGTCGACCTCGAGCGTGACCTCGATGGTGTCCCCGGCGGCGATGCCCGCTGCGGTGCGGTGCGCCTCGGACAGCGGGACCAGGAACTGCCCGCCCATCACGCCGACCGTGGACCGGTAGGTGTAGCCACCGTCGATCGTGACGACCACGGCGGGGCGCTTCCCGGAGCCGAGGGCGAGGACGACCTCCTCGGGGACGGGCAGGCCGGTGGCCGTCTTCCTCGCCTGCAGGACCGTCGTCGTGAACTGCACCCGTGCCTCCCGGCTGTCCGCGGTCGTGACCGCACCCGCGCGGCCGACGCGACCCTGCGTCGTACCGGTCGAGCGCGCACCGCGCGACCGGACGTCGAGCCTGCCGCGACCGACCCTCGCCGGGGACCATCCTCGGCAGCGAAACCGTACAGCCGCACCCGCTGTTCCGCCACCGTTCACCGCCGCAGCACGACCGCGAAACCGGGCGCGTCCACGATCGTGCCGAACCCGGACCCCCGGACACCCGAACCCCCACCGCACCCGGAAGGCACACCCCGTGCAGCACACCCGCACCCTGGCCGGCATCGCCCTGGCCGCAGCAGCAGTCGTCACCCTGGCCGGTTGCTCGGCCACGAGCAGCGCGTCGACGTCGAGCGACACCGACTGGAAGACCGCCACGAGCGCCGAGTCGGCCGGCGGCATGGACGCCCTCGTGAAGGCCGCGAAGGCCGAGGGGCAGCTCAACGTCATCGCCCTCCCGCCGACCTGGGCGAACTACGGCAAGATCATCGACGGCTTCGAGAAGAAGTACGGCATCACGATCAACTCGGCGAACCCCAACGGGTCCAGTGCCGACGAGGTCGCCGCGGTCAAGTCGCAGCAGGGCCAGTCGACCGCGCCCGACGTGCTCGACCTCGGCAACGCGGTGATGCAGCAGAACCTCGACCTGCTCACCGACTACAAGGTGGCGAACTGGTCGGACATCCCGGACACGCTGAAGGACGCGGACGGCAAGTGGACGCGTGACTACACGGGCCTCATGTCGATCGGGTACGACTCGTCGAAGATCAAGGACGCCCCGAAGGACCTGAACGACCTGCTCGGCAGCGAGTACAAGGGCAAGGTCTCGATCGCGGGCGACCCGACGCAGGCGAACCAGGCCGCCTCGGCGGTGTACCTCGCCGCACTCGAGAACGGCGGCTCGGCGGACGACATCACCAAGGGTGTCGACTACTTCGGCAAGCTGAAGCAGGCCGGCAACTTCCAGAACGTGCTGCCCACGCAGGCGACCGTCGCCTCGGGTGAGACCCCGGTCGTCGTCCAGTGGTCGTACAACAACCTCGCCTGGGGTCCGGCCGCCGGTTCGAGCGGCAACCAGAACTGGAAGACCGTCGTCCCCGAGGGGCAGGCGCTCGGCTCGTACTACTCGCAGGCGATCAACAAGGACGCACCGCACCCCGCGGCAGCGCGCCTCTGGCAGGAGTACATCGCCAGCCCGGACGCCCAGAACCTGTACCTGCAGGCCGGCGCCTTCCCGTCGACCCTCGCGGCGATGGAGCAGTCGGGCAAGGTCGACGAGGACGCGCTCAAGGCGGCCGGTGGCATGCCGAAGGACTACGTTGAGCTGACCGACGCGCAGGTCACCGACGCGGCGAAGGTCCTCGCCGCGAAGTGGTCCGCCACGATGGGGTCCTGACAGCCGTGACGACCGCATCGGCGCCGGGCGGCAGCGCGTTCGCCCCGGGCGCGAGCACAGGGGCGAGCACAGGGGCGAGCACAGGGGCGAGCACGGGCACGACGGGCACGACGGGCACGACGGGCACGACGGGCACGGGCACGGGCACGAGCACCGCAGTGCCGGTCCCCGCCGCCACCAGCGCGGCGGCGGCCCCCGTCGAGCCGACCGGCGCCGATGCGACCACCCGTGGCGCCGGGACCCGATCCCGGCGCCGCCCGGGCCTCGCCTGGCTCGGCCTCACCCCGTTCGCCGTGTACGTCCTGCTGTTCCTCGCCGTCCCCACCGTGATCGCGGTGGGGAGCGGCTTCACGACCGGCGACGGGGCCTTCACCCTCGCGAACCTCGCAGCGTTCCGCGACCCGTCCGTCCTCCGCGCCTTCGGCGGCTCGTTCGGCCTGTCGGCGGTCTCGGCCGTGATCGGCGCGGTCGTCGGCGCCCTGGTGTGCTGGGCGCTCTCCGCGCTCCGTCCCGACGGGCTCGTGCGCTCGATGATCGACTCGGCCGCGAGCGTGCTCGCCCAGTTCGGCGGCGTGATGCTCGCCTTCGCGTTCATCGCCACGATCGGCGCGCAGGGACTCGTCACCACCTGGCTGGTGTCGACCTCCGGCCTCGACCTCAACGCCGACGGTGCCTTCCTGTACACCGTGCCCGGCCTCGTCATCCCCTACGTCTACTTCCAGGTGCCGCTCATGGTCCTCACGTTCATGCCCGCCCTCGAGGGGGTCCGCTCCCAGTGGGGCGAGGCCGCCGCGACCCTCGGCGCCTCGCGCGCGACGTACTGGCGGCGCATCGCCCTGCCCGTGCTCGCGCCGGCGTTCTGGGGCTCGCTGCTCCTGCTCTTCGCGAACGCGTTCTCGTCGTTCGCGACCGCGGCAGCACTCATCTCGCAGGGCGGCATCGTCCCGCTGACGATCCGCGCCCAGCTCACGAGCGAGACGATCATCGGACTGCAGAACGTCGCCGGGGTGCTCGCACTCGGCATGGTCGTGGTCATGGCGGTCGTGATGGGCGCCTACTCGCTGCTCCAGCGTCGCGCCGCGAGGTGGCAGCGGTGACCGCCGTGTCGTCGGTCCGCCCCGTGGCGACCGCACCCCGGACTGGAGGCTCCACCCGCCCCGGCCGCTTCGGCGTCGCCCCGTCGCGGGTCACCGCCGTCGTCGTGCTCACCCTGGTCGGACTCGTCTTCGCCGTGCCGCTGGTCGCCCTGGCCCAGTTCACCTTCCGGCAGGGCACCGACGGCGGTCTCACCCTCGACCACTACGCGGCGATCGTCGACCCCGCGAACACCGCGACGTACCAGCCGGTGTTCGACGGCCTCGCGGCGTCCCTGCTCATCGCGGTCATCACCGTCGCGATCGTGCTGTTCGTGCTGCTGCCCGCTCAGATCGTCACCGCGCTCCGCTACACCCGCCTGCGCCGTGTGCTCGAGTTCGTCTGCCTGGTGCCGATCACCGTGCCCGTGGTGGTGCTCGTCGTCGGCTTCATCCCGGTCTACCAGGTGGTGGCGCAGGTCCTCGGTTCGGGCGCGTGGACCCTCGCCCCCGCGATCGGCATCGTGTCGCTGCCGTTCGCGTTCCGTCCGATCGCCGCGGCGCTGACCTCGGTCGACGTCACGGTGCTGTCCGAGGCCGCCCGCTCGCTCGGCGCCTCGTGGTGGACCGTGACGTGGCGGATCCTGCTGCCGAACCTCCGTCGCGGCATCACGGCCGCGTGCTTCCTGACCATCACCGTCGTCCTCGGCGAGTACACCCTCGCCTCGTTCCTCTCGCGCACCACGTTCCAGACCGCGCTCGTGCTCGTGCAGCAGACCGACCCGTACGTCGCCGCGGTCTTCTCGCTCGCCGCACTGCTGTTCGGCTTCGTGCTGCTCGTCGTCATCGGCCGGGTCGGCGCGGGCCGCCGGCGCACCCCGAAGGAGTCCGCATGACCGTCACCGCCCCTGCCGCCCCGGCGTCGCTGTCCACCGAGGGGGCGACCGTCGAGCTCGAGGCCGTCGAGAAGCACTACGGCTCCCACCGTGCGCTCGCCGGCCTGTCGCTCCGCATCGAGCCCGGCGAGTTCGTCTCGCTGCTCGGGCCGTCCGGCTGCGGCAAGACCACGGCGCTCCGAGCGCTCGCCGGGCTCGAGGCGATCGACTCCGGCTCGATCCGCATCGACGGGGCGGACGTCGCCGCCGTGCCGGTCGAGCGGCGCGACATCGGCATGGTGTTCCAGCAGTACTCGCTGTTCCCGCACATGACGGTGCGGCAGAACGTGTCGTTCGGCCTCGAGATGCGGAAGGTCGCCGCCGCAGCCCGCCGCGAGCGGGTCATCGAGGCGCTCGACATGGTGCACCTCGCCGACTTCGCCGACCGGTTCCCGCACCAGCTCTCCGGCGGACAGCAGCAGCGCGTCGCCCTCGCCCGCGCGCTCGTGACCCGGCCGCGCGTGCTCCTCCTCGACGAGCCGCTGTCCGCGCTCGACGCGAAGGTGCGGGTGTCCCTGCGCGACGAGATCCGCCGCATCCAGAGCGACCTCGGCATCACGACCGTGTTCGTCACCCACGACCAGGAGGAAGCGCTCGCCGTCTCCGACCGCATCGCGGTGATGAACGCCGGCGGCATCGAGCAGGTCGGGACCCCCGAGGAGCTCTACCGCCACCCGGTCTCGGCGTTCACGGCGGACTTCGTGGGGCAGTCGAACCGCCTGCGAGGGGACCTGCGCGGCGGCGACGTCTTCGTCTACGGCTTCCGCGTCCCGGCGCTCGCGGGGGACACCGCGGACGGCCCGGTGCTCGCCTACGTCCGCCCCGAGGACGTCGCGTTCGCCGCGGAGGGTGTCACCGGCACCGTCGTCGCGTCGAGCTTCCTCGGCTCGATCCGCCGCACGACGGTCCGGCTCGACGACGACACGGTCGTGACCGTGCAGCACGAGGTCGGTGACCGCCGCGCCGCCGGTGACGCCGTGGCCGTGCGGCTGCTCGGCGCCCCGGTCGCGGTCGCCCCGCTCGCCTAGCGGGCCGGGCGTCTCCGAGACTCGGGCTACGCGACGGATCGCGGGCCGCACGGCGTGAGAACCGTCGCTCACCCCGAGACTCGGCCCGGGCCACGGACGCGAGCGGTTCCTCCCGACCGGTGGTGGTCAGCGCTCGAAGCGCGCGGCCGGCTCGTCGGACAGGCCCGCCTCGACCCGGGCGAGCATGTCCGCGGACATCTCCGGCAGGGCATCGAGCCGGGCCCAGAACGCCTCGGTGTTCTCGCCGTCGGCTGGCGCCGGCGTGCCGGACACGTACCGGCAGGCGAACACGAGGTCGAGGTACTGCGCGCGGTCACCGTTCGGGTAGGTCATCTCCGGCAGGACGTGCACCCAGTTCAGGCGCTCGGCGACCGCGACGACGTCGGCCTCCTCGAGCACCTCGCGCTCGGCGGCGACCGCGGGCTCCTCGCCCGGGTCGACGATGCCCGTCACCGGCGTCAGCGCGCCGTTGTCCGCGCGCCGGACGACGAGCAGCTCGCGGTCGGGACCCTCGCCGCGCGTGACGACGGCGGTGATGCCCGTCATCCAGAGCGGGTCGTTCCCGACCTTCTCGCGCAGGGACAGGACGAAGTCAGGGGTCGGCATGCCTCCACGCTACCGATCGCCCCTGTCGCCCACTGGTCATGACCAGTAGGGTGACGGCGTGGAGATCATCATCCTGCCGACGCCGGCCGAGGTCGGTCGCGTCGCCGCCGCCAAGATCGCCTCGGTCGTCGCCGAGAAGCCGTCCGCCGTCGTGGGCCTCGCCACCGGGTCGAGCCCGCAGGGCATCTACGCCGACCTGCGCCGCCGGGTCGAGGTGGGCGAGGTGTCCTTCGCCGCCGCACGCGGGTTCGCCCTCGACGAGTACGTCGGCATCCCGCTCGAGCACCCGGAGTCGTACGCGTCGGTCATCGCCCGCGACGTGGTCGAGCCGCTCGGGTTCGACCCCGCGCGCGTGCGGGTGCCGGACGGCCGCGCGACGGACCTGGCGTTCGCGGCCAAGGAGTACGACGCCGCGATCCGGGCCGCCGGCGGGGTCGACGTGCAGATCCTCGGCATCGGGGCGAACGGGCACATCGGGTTCAACGAGCCGACGTCGTCGTTCGCGTCCCGGACGCGCATCAAGACCCTGGCGCCGTCCACGCGCGAGGCCAACGCCCGCTTCTTCGACTCCCTCGACGACGTGCCGACGCACTGCATGACGCAGGGTCTCGGCACGATCCTCGAGGCGCGCGAGCTCGTACTCGTGGCGCAGGGCTCCGCCAAGGCCGACGCCGTCGCCGCCGCGGTCGAGGGGCCGCTGTCGTCGTTCGTGCCCGGCTCGGCGCTGCAACTGCACGAGCACGCGACCGTCGTGGTGGACGAGGAGGCGGCCGCCGGGCTGCGCCTGGCCGACTACTACCGGTACACGTACGCGCACAAGCCGGAGTGGCAGCGCTTCGAGTGACCTGCCGGGGGGTCCTCGCCTAACGCAACGTCGGCGGGAGCGCGCAGCGGTACAGCGCTGCGGGCGGTCGCCCTCGTTGCGTCCCGCGGAGGGGTCAGCGAGCGGAGGCCAGGCGGGCCAACCCCTCGCGCAGGGTCTCCTTGGAGCACCCGAAGTTGAGCCGGGCGTGGCCGATGCCCGGCCGGCCGAAGTCGCGACCGTTCGTCAGCGCGACCTTCGCCCGGTCGACCAGCTGCAGGGCCGGGTCGTCGCCCCACGGCAGGGCGCGCAGGTCGAGCCAGGCCAGGTAGGACGCCTGCGGCTGCCGGTACCCCGCGCCGGGCAGGGCGCTGCCGAGCTCCTCGGCGAGGACACGACGGTTGCCGGCCAGCTCGGCGAGCAGCGACGCGAGCCAGGGCTCCCCGTCCCGGAAGGCGGCGACGCTCGCGGTGTACCCGAGGATCCCGGTGCGTTCGACGACCTCGACGGGCAGCCCGTCGAACCAGCCGCGTGCCCGCTCGGACGCCCCGACCATGAGCGCGCACTTCGTCCCGGCCAGGTTCCACGCCTTGCTCGCGCTCGTCAGGGCGACGCCGTGCTCGATCGCCTCGGGTCCGCAGGTGAGGAACGGGGTGAACACCGCGTCCGCGTGCACGAGCGGCGCGTGGATCTCGTCGGAGACGACGACCGCGTCCCACGCCGCGGCGAGCCGGGCGAGTGCCACGAGGTCCTCGCGGGCGTGCACGAGGCCGAGGGGGTTGTGCGGGTTGCAGAGCAGCACGGTCCGAGCGCCGTCGGCGAACGCGCGCTCGATCCCGGCGAGGTCCATCCGCCAGCCGGCCGTCGTGCCGAACGGGTCGGGCTCGCCGTCCGGGGCCAGCAGTGGGACCTCGGTGACGGCTCCGCCGGCCTCGCGGACGTACTCCCAGAACGGCGGGTAGACGGGCGGCATGAGGACGACCTGGTCACCGGGGTCGATGATCCGGCGGAGCACCTCGACCGCCGCGACCGACACGTCGGTGGTGGTCCGGACGAGGTCCGGGTCGACGTCCCATCCCCACCGGCGGTCGGCGAAGTCGGCGAAGACCTCGGGGAGCACCCGGGTGTGGCCGACGTACCCGGTGTCCCCGTTCCGGACCGCGCGCTCGAGTGCCTCGCGCACGGGCTCGGCGGGGACGGAGTCCATCTCGGCGACGAACATCGGCAGGACCTCGGGCGGGTACGCCGTGTACTTCTCGCTCGTGCGGGTGCGCTGCGCATCGAACACGCTCACCATGACGCTCATGCGGCCATCCTGGCAGCGGCGGTCGCGGACGTCACCCCGAGGCGATGCCGAGCAGCGCTCCCGGCGACGACCGACCCTTGCTGCCGTCCGCCCTCGACGGCCGGGGACCGTGGCCGGATCGTGACCGCCCGCTCGTGGTCCGTCGGCGACCATGGAGGCATGCGGCGGGGGACGACGGGAGTGGCCACTGCATCGGCCGTGCTGGTGCTCGTGACGACCGGGTGCGCCGGCATCGGCCCGACGGCGTGCACGGCGATCGGCTGGAGCAACACCGTCGCGGTCGAGGTCCCGGGCTCGGCGGACCCGGCGTCCGGCGTCGCGGGCGTCGTCGTCTGCCAGGGCGCGGACTGCACGCCCGGGGGAACCCTCGCCGCCGGTGCCCCCGACCGCTCCCGGGGACGCCACACCCGGCGGACCACCGGTCGGCATCCCGTCCTCGGACGCGTCCGTGCCGACGGACGACGCGGCTCGCTCCCCGGTGTTCCCGACGCCCACACCGGACGGCGACGTCTGGTCCGTGCCGACGACGGGGACCGACGAGCGCGGCCGCGTCGCGGTGATCGGCGCGGACGACCGGGTGCTCGTCGAACGGGACGTCCGCTTCACGTGGGTCTGGCACGGCGGGAGCGAGCAGTGCGGCGGCCCGTCGACGGCGCAGGTCGTGGTGCGCCTGCCCTGATCAGGCGCCGGCTGTGTCGGGGCGCATCCAGAACGGCGACCAGTGGTACCCGTCCGGGTCGTCGAACTGCCGCTGGTACATGAACGGGTACTCGTCGGTGTCACCGATCCGGCCACCGGCAGCACGGGCCCGTTCGACCAGCTCGTCGACGGCCTCGCGACTGTCGAGGTCGAAGGAGAGCGTGACCTTCGACGGCGTGTCCGGGCCGCCGATCAGGTCCTCGGTCCCGCCGACGCTCGCGTAGGCCTCGCGGCTGCTGAGCATCAGGTACTGGTCGGGGCCGAACACGATGCACGAGACGTCGTCCCGCGACATCCGCGGGTCGACCGTCCATCCGAGGGCCGTGTAGAACGCGGTGGCGCGCTCGACGCTCGCGACCGGGCAGGAGACGAAGAGGCTCACGGGATGATGGTCCCGCCGCGCGCCGCCTCGGTCAAGACCCGGCGGGCACCAGCTCCCGACCGGCTCCCCACACCCGCTGCACCTCGAGTGCGGGGGAGAGCGCCACGAGGTCCGCTGCGTACCCGGGCGCGATCCGCCCCAGGCGGTCCCCGAGCCCCAGCGCCGCGGCCGGTGTGCTCGTCAGGGCCGCGACCGCCTCGGGCAGCGTGGCCCCGGCAGCCGACACGGCGAGCCGCAGCGCTGCGTCCTGCGTCAGCGTCGAGCCCGCGATCGTCTCCGTCCCGGCGACCCGCGCGACGCCGTCCACGACGTCCACCGACAGTGACCCGAGCGCGTAGGAGCCGTCGGGCGAGCCGGCTGCGGCCATCGCGTCGGTGATCAGTGCGACGCGCCCCGGCGCCGCACGGAGCAGCACGCGGGCGACGGCGGGGTGCACGTGCACGCCGTCGAGGATGAGCTCGAGGGTCACGCGGTCGTCCTCGAGTGCCGCGGCGATCGGGCCCGGTGCCCGGTGGTGCAGCCCCGGCATCGCGTTGCACGCGTGGGTGAGCAGGGTGGCTCCGGCGTCGAAGGCCGCGCGGGCCTGGTCGTACGAGCAGACGGTGTGGCCCACGGCGACCGTGACCCCGGCGTCGACGAAGCGGCGGACCGCGTCGAGTGCTCCCGGCAGCTCGGGTGCGATCGTGACCTGCCGCAGGACCCCCGCACCCGCCTCGAGCAGGGCGTCCACGGCGGCCGGCGACGGATCGACCAGGTGTGCGGCGTTGTGTGCGCCCTTGTTGTCGGGGGAGAGGAACGGGCCCTCGAGGTGCGCGCCGAGCACGAGCGGGTCGACTGCGGCGACGGTGCGGATCCGGTCGAGCGACGCGGCGAGCGACGGCAGCGGGTTCGCGACGAGGGACAGGACCGAGCGGGTCGTGCCGTGCGCCCGGTGGACCGCGAGGGCGGCGTCGAAGGTGTCGTCCTCGTAGGCCGCGCCGCCACCACCGTGCCCATGAAGGTCGACGAAGCCGGGCGTCAGGACGGCGTCACCGAGGTCGACGACCTCGGCGGACGAGGCGGCTGTCGGCAGGTCGGCGCCGGCACCGACCGCCTCGATCACGTCACCGGCGAGCAGGACCCAGCCGTCGTCGACCGAGCCGGTCACGTCGACGAGGCGACCGGAACGGACGAGCGTGCGCCGCGCCTCCCGGCCGGAGCCGGAGCTGGAGCCGGACCCGCCCGCTCCCGCAGGCAGGCTCACGCCGTCTCCCGCCGGAACGCGACCACCCCGGAGAACGCCGCGACCAGCACGAAGACCAACCCGACCACCGGGTGCCCGAGCGACACCCAGGCACCACCCGCGGCGATGACCAGTGCGGTCTCGACGACCACCTTGCCCACCACGTCTGTGTCGATCGGCGACCGCGGCGAGCGGAAGAGGAACCAGACGACCGCGGCGAACAGCGGCGCCCCGACCATGAACAGCGCGCCCGGGAACGGGAACGGCCATGCGAGGTAGCCCCAGTACGCCAGCGACAGCAGCCCGAACGCGCACACCAGCACGCGCAGCACCACCCAGGCGGAGACGGACGCCCGGGGGCGCGCGGGTACCGGGTCGGTGGGCGGTGGGACCTCGCCCCAGTCGACGGGGCTCTGCGGTGCGTTCGTCATGCGGTGCCTACTTGAAGATGATGGTGCGGGCGCCGTCGAGCAGGACGCGGTCCTCCGCGATCCAGCGCACCGCCTGCGTCAGGGTGCGGGACTCCTCGTCCTGGCCGATCGAGACCAGCTCGGCGGGTTCCTTCGTGTGGTCCACGCGGACGACGTTCTGCTCGATGATCGGCCCCTCGTCGAGGTCGCTCGTCACGAAGTGCGCCGTCGCACCGATGAGCTTCACGCCGCGGGCGTGCGCCTGCCGGTACGGGTTCGCGCCCTTGAACCCGGGCAGGAACGAGTGGTGGATGTTGACGGCCCGGCCCTCGAGCGCGGCGCAGAGCTCCGGCGACAGGATCTGCATGTAGCGCGCGAGGACGACGAGCTCGATGTCGTGTTCCTCGACGGCCTCGAGGATCCGCTGCTCCATCGCCTGCTTCGCGTCTGCGTCGGTGACCGGCCGGTGCTCGAACGGCACGGAGTAGAACGACGCGAGGCCGGACAGGTCGGGGTGGTTCGACAGGACGAGCGGGACCTCGATCGGCAGCTGCCCGCCGCGCTGCCGGTACAGCAGGTCGTTCAGGCAGTGCCCGGCCTTCGACACGAGCACCAGGGTGCGCATCGGACGTCCGACGACGTCGAGCTGGACACGCATGTCGTAGCGCTGGACGACGGGCGCGAGGGCCTGCTCGAAGGCCTCGCGGTCGACCGGCGCCAGGACCTGCAGTCGCATGAAGAACGAGTTCGTGTCGGCGCTCGAGAACTGCTGCGACTCGGTGATGTTGCCGTTGGCCGCCACGACGGCTCCGGACACGGCGTGCACGATCCCGGGCTGGTCGTCGCAGACGAGCGTGAGGGTCCAGTGCGTGGGGTTCGGGTCGGTCACGGAGATCAGGGTACCGGGGTGCTCCGGCGGTCCGCCGCTCCGGTGCTCCGCCGTTCCGGCGTTCCGGTGCTCCGGCCGGGAGGCCCGTGGTGCGCCCGCCGCGGGACCGCCTGGAGACTCGGCGCGGCTCCCGGCGGGGCAGCGCGGGTCGGTCTGGAGGCCCGGTTCGGCTCCGGCGCCGTCGGCACGCGGCCCGGCAGGTCGTGTGGTTCAGGTCCGCCCAACGGGGAGCACGTCGCGCCACGCGATCACGTGGCGCGACGTGCTCCCGGTTGTGCGGACGCACGCCGTGCCGCCGTGCCGCGACCCGCGGCCCCCGGCCGCCGCCGCTCCGGCCGCCGTCTCGTCAGCGCCGGTCCGCCCGCGCCAGTGCCCGGTCCGCGAGCGTCAGCACGCTGAGCAGCACGCCGACGCCGAGCATCACCCACGCGAGCACGTGCAGGTCCGGCGTGGTCGGGGCCTGCCCGAACACCCCGCCGATCAACGAGGACGCCGCGATCGCGCCGATGTAGATGCTCGTGCGCGAGAGCCCGGCCGCCGTGCCGATGTACTCCGAGGGCACCACCCTGTACAGCGCCGCCTGGTTCGACACCGATGCCAGCGCCTGCGGCACCCCGAACAGCGCCGGTACGACGAGCAGGAGCACGAGCGGCGACCCGGCGTGCAGCAGGAGCAGGAGCCCGGAGCCGACCAGGGGGACGAGCGCCGCGACGACGAGCGGCCGGCGGACGGCGGTGCGTCGCGCGACCAGGAACGACACCACCCCGGCGACGACGGCGGCCGGCAGCTGCAGGTACCCGGCGACGTCGCTCGGGTAGCCCGCGACGTCCTGCACCCACTGCGAGAACCCGTACGTCATCGTGTACGCGAGCAGGTAGGTCAGGAACAGCCGGGCGTAGGTGCGGGACAGGGCGCCGTTGCGGACGAGCAGCCGGACGTCGACGAAGGGCTTCGTCGCGCGCAGCTCCCACAGCACGAGCGCCACGAGCAGCACGACGGCGACCGCGAGCAGCCACCAGAGTCCGGCGCCGAGGTCGAGCAGGAACACCAGCAGCGCCGACACCGTGCCGGTCATGAGCACCATGCCGAGCGGGTCGAGCGCGGTCAGCACCGGGACGTCCTCGTCGGCACGCGGGCGCAGCCGGTCGGGCGGCAACCAGAGTCCGGCGACGACCAGCCCGAACACGGCGAGCGGCACGTTCACCAGGAAGATCGCGTGCCAGCCGAACGCGGCGATCAGCGCCCCACCGAGCGGCGGCCCGGCGGCGGCGGACACGAGCGACGTGATCGACAGCGCCCCGAGCACGAGCGGCGGCGTCGGCTTCCCGATCCGCAGCGAGTGCTGCCGCAGCGTGGTCAGGGCTGCCGGGTAGGCCGACGACGTCCCGATGCCGATGAGCACGCGGGCGAACACGGCACCGCCGAAGCCGGTCAGCACCTCGGGCACGACGCCCGCGATCCCGACCAGGACGAGTCCCGCCGTGAAGACCTTCTTCGGGCCGAACCGGTCCGCGAGCTTGCCCATCGTCGGCTGCGCGATCGCACTCGCCAGGTAGAGCGCTGCGACGAGCCAGATCGCCTGCGAGGCCCCGATGCCGAGGTCGCGTGAGATCGGCGCGAGTGCCACCGACACCATCGTCGTGTTGATCGGGTTGAGGAGCGGCCCGACCAGGACGGGGACGAGGAGCTTCGGGCCGAAGCCGCTCCCGCCAGTGTCGGCGGTGGTCGGGACGGGGGAGGTCGAGCTGGACGTGGTGGGGCTTCTTCCGGGGTCAGTCGTCGGTGAGCGGCAGGAGGATCGCGAGGGCACGGGCGACCGTGGCGCGGTCGTCCTCGGGCAGGGCCGCCAGACGGTCCGTGAGCACGCGGGAACGGTTGGCCCATGCGTCCGCGCGGGCCCGGGACCCCGTCTCCGTGGCCCGGACGAGGGTGCGACGGCCGTCCGCCGGGTCCGGACGGCGTGCGACGAGCCCGAGGTCGACGAGCGCCTGCACGGTCGCGCCCATCGACTGCGGGCGGACGCCCTCGGCGCGCGCGAGGTCGGCGACGGTGCTCTCGCCGTGGCGCAGGAGCCGACCGAGCGCGGCGGTCTGGGACGCGGTGACCTCGTCGGCCTTCCCGGCGAGCAGCGTGCGGCGGATGCGACCGTGCAGGGTCAGCAGGTCGTCCGCGAGCGTGTCGATCGGTTCCACGACGGAACAGTACGACCCAGCAGGGCGACTTGCAAGGTTGCCTTCCGATCAGACGACACCGTCGACGGCGGCGGCGATGGTGCCGTCCGTCGTGAACGGCCGCAGCGCGGCCACGAGTCCGTCCACGTCGTCGCCGAACCAGGCGTTGCTCGCCTGCACGCGGGGCCAGGCCTCCGCGAGCAGCTCCCGTCCGTCACGGGTCAGGTGCAGCCGGGAGGCCCGTCCCCGACCCGGCACCGCACCCCGCTCCACGAGTCCCCGCCGCTCGAGTCCGCCCACCAGTGCAGCCATGCTCTGCGGGCGTACCCCCACGGCGCGCGCGAGTTCGGCCTGGTTGTGCTCGCCGCCGGCGGCGAGCTGCACCAGTGCGCCGAACTCGACCGGGCTCAGGTCGAGGGGTTCGAGTTCCTCGGCGAGCCGACGGGCGAGCTCCCGCGCGGCGCGGATCACCGTCCAGGCGGCGACCGCGTCGACGTCGTCGTGGTGCACCGAGAGTTCGCTGGACACGGCCCGATCCTACCGGCGTACGTTCGAGTAACAGGAAACTGATACCGAAGGAGGGGTCCCATGACCGACACGATCGCGATCACGGGCGTCACCGGCGACGTCGGCGGGAAGACGCTCGAGCTGCTGCACGACGCCGGAGCGACGGTGCGCGCCGTCGTCCGTCGACCCGACCAGGCCGAGCGGCTCCGGGCACGGGGCATCGACGCGCGGCTCGCCGACCTCGACGACCTCGACGCCCTGACCCACGCCCTCGACGGGGTCGACCGGTTCTTCCTCGTCACGCCGGTCAGCGAGCGCCAGGCGCAGCAGGGCGAGACCGGTGTCCGTGCGGCGCAGCGGGCGGGCGTCCCCCGGGTGGTGCACCTGTCCGGCGGGGACGCGGCAGAGCACTCGCCGATGCCCTGGGCCGCCGCGGCGTGGCGGACCGACCGGATCCTGCGGGGGAGCGGCCTGGCGTGGACGATCCTGCACCCGTCGGCGTTCATGACGAACCTGCTGCCCTCCGCACCGGCGATCCGACGCGGCTGGTACCCGCACACCACCGGTCGGGGCCGAGCGGGCTGGATCGACACCGCCGACATCGCCCGGACCGCCGCCGCGGTGCTGACCGAGGACGGCCACGACGGCACCGAACCCGTGCTCACCGGCCCGGACGCCCTCGACGCGCGCGGGATCGCCGCCGGGCTCTCGTCGGGACTCGGGCGCCGGGTGCATCCCCTGCACCAGCCGAGCCGCGTCTACCGGACCGTCGTCCGCGCCGGCGGTGTCCCGGCGTGGCAGGCGGAGGGGCTCCGGCAGCAGTTCGGTCGGGTGCTCCGCCGCGGACTCGACGGCGTCGACGTGATGAGCGACGACGTGACCCGGATCACCGGACGGCCGCCGCGGTCCCTGGCGGACTGGGCACGCGACCACCGCGAGCAGCTGACGGGCCGGGGGTGACGCGGCGGACGTCCGCGGTGCCTCCCGGCCGTGTCGTCAGCCGGTGGAGGTGAGGGTCGTGACCAGGTGTTCCTGCACGTACCCGATCCAGTCGTAGACGTCGCGCAGGCCGACGCCGGCGTCCCCGGCGTACGAGGCCTCCTCCGACGCGGCGTCGGTGATGCCGAGCCGCTCCGCGATCGTCAACCGCAGGTCGGTGAGGCACCGCAGCCAGGCCTGCTCGTCCTGCGGGGTCATGGCGCCGTCCCGCGCTCCGGTGGTCCAGTCGTGCACGACGTCGGCGTTCGCGGTCTTCTGCGTCAGCAGGTCCGCCTGCGTCCAGCGGCGGAACTCGTCGCTCGCCTCGGTGTCCGACGGGTAGGCGTCCGGGAACATCCGGGCCGTGACGGGGTCCGACGACAGGTCGCCACCGAGTACCTGCTGCAGCTGTTCGGTGAGCGACGCGAGGACGGCGCGCTCGCCCTCGGACATGGCGAGGTGCACGCCGTCGGGGCGTCGGGCGAACGGGATCACGCGTCCGGTCCCGCCGCGCGGTCGACGGTGGCCTGCAGGCCGTAGCCGTGCATCGCCTCGACGTGGCGCTCCATCGCCTCGCGGGCGCCCGTCGCGACGATCGCCCGCCCGTCGTCGTGCACCTGGCGCATGAGCCGCTCGGCGCGGGCGTGCGAGAAGCCGAAGTAGCTCTGGAAGACGTAGGTGACGTACGACATCAGGTTCACCGGGTCGTCCCAGACCACGGTGACCCACGGGACGTCGAACCGGGCGGCGAGGTCGGTGCGCTCCTCGACGTCGGGGCTGGTCAGCGTCATGCGTCGACGGTCATGCGTCGGCGGGGATGCTCGGGTGCATGTCCCCAAGGGTGACACGAACGTGCGCGCTCGGTACGATCGTGGGGTCGCGACTGGCGTTGGATGGGTCACCATCGGGGAGCGACACCTGACACGGAGCGCGGCCGTACGCCTGGGCCGCGCCCATCCGTCCACCTCGTCGCGTCCGCGCGGCGACTCAGACAACGAGGAGTCCCGTGTCCATCACCGATCTGACGCCTGCCACCGCGCAGTCCACGTTCAACGCCCCGCTCGCCGAGGTCGACCCCGAGATCGCCGCCGTGCTGCAGAACGAGCTCGGCCGCCAGCGCGACACCCTCGAGATGATCGCGTCCGAGAACTTCGTCCCGCGTGCCGTCCTCGAGTCGCAGGGCTCCGTCCTGACGAACAAGTACGCCGAGGGCTACCCGGGCAAGCGCTACTACGGCGGCTGCGAGTTCGTCGACGTCGCCGAGCAGCTCGCCATCGACCGGGCCAAGGCCCTGTTCGGCGCCGCCTACGCGAACGTGCAGCCGCACTCCGGTGCCAGCGCGAACGCCGCGGTCCTGCACGCCATCGCCTCCGCGGGTGACACGATCCTCGGCCTCGAGCTCGCCCACGGTGGTCACCTGACCCACGGCATGAAGCTCAACTTCTCCGGCCGCATCTACAACGCGGTGTCGTACGGCGTCGACCCGGAGACCTTCGAGGTCGACTACGACGACATCCGCGCGAAGGCGATCGAGCACCAGCCGAAGGTCCTCATCGCCGGCTGGTCGGCCTACCCGCGTCAGCTCGACTTCGCGAAGTTCCGCGAGATCGCGGACGAGGTCGGCGCGACGCTCTGGGTGGACATGGCGCACTTCGCCGGCCTCGTCGCCGCCGGCCTGCACCCGTCGCCGCTGCCGCACGCCCACGTCGTGTCCTCGACGGTGCACAAGACGCTCGCGGGCCCCCGCTCGGGCATCATCCTGTCCAACGAGGAGTCGCTCTTCAAGAAGCTGAACTCCGCGGTGTTCCCGGGCCAGCAGGGCGGTCCGCTCATGCACGTGATCGCCGCGAAGGCCACCGCGTTCCTGCTCGCCGGCCAGCCGGAGTTCAAGGACCGCCAGGAGCGCACCCTCCGCGGTGCTCGTCTCCTGGCGGACCGGCTCACGCAGCCCGACGCGAAGGCCGCCGGCATCGACGTCCTCACCGGTGGCACCGACGTGCACCTGGTGCTCGTCGACCTCCGTGAGTCCGAGGTCGACGGCAAGCAGGCCGAAGACCTGCTGCACGAGGTCGGCATCACCGTGAACCGCAACTCCGTGCCGTTCGACCCCCGTCCGCCGATGGTCACCTCCGGTGTCCGCATCGGCACCCCGGCGCTGGCGACCCGCGGCTTCGGTGACGCCGAGTTCACCGAGGTGGCCGACATCGTCGCGCTGACGCTCATGCCGAACCCGGACATCGCAGCGCTGTCGGCACGGGTCAAGGCCCTGACCGACGCGTTCCCGCTCTACGCGTGAGCGCCGCGTCCTCGCTCGCGCCGATGCCTCGTGAGCGTTGGGCGGGCGAGGGCAGTGCCGTCCGCATCGACGGCACCGCCCTCGCCGCGCGCACGCTCGACGACCTGAAGGTCCGCATCGACCGCCTGCACGACCACGGGTTCCGGCCCGGGCTCGGCACGATCATGGTCGGACAGAACCCCGGGTCGGTGTCGTACGTCGCCGGCAAGCACAAGGACTCGGCGCAGATCGGGCTCGACTCGGTCCGCATCGACCTCCCGGAGACCGCTTCGGCTGCGGACATCCGCGCCGCGATCCTGCAGATGAACGACGACCCCCGGGTCACCGCGTTCATCGTGCAACTCCCGCTGCCGCAGGGCATCGACCCGATCCCGATGCTCGAGCTGATGAACCCGGCGAAGGACGCCGACGGGCTGCACCCGACGAACCTCGGCGAGCTCGTGCTCGCCGTGCCCGGTGGTGCCGGCACGATCGACGCCCCGCTGCCGTGCACCCCGCGCGGCATCGTCGCGATGCTCGAGGCGTACGACGTCCCGATCCGCGGGCAGCACGTCACGATCATCGGGCAGGGGCTGACGGTCGGTCGTCCGCTCGGCCTGCTCCTCACCCGGCTCGAGGCGACCGCGACGCTGACGCACTCGCTGACCGAGGACGTCGCCGCCGAGTGCCGCCGCGCCGACATCATCGTCGCCGCGGCCGGGGTCGCCGGACTCGTGCAGCCGGACTGGGTCAAGCCCGGTGCAGCGGTCATCGACGTGGGCATCAGCCGGATCGTCGACGAGACCACGGGGAAGGCGAAGCTCCGCGGCGACGTCGACCCCGCGGTGGCGTCGGTCGCCGGGTACCTGTCGCCCACGCCGGGTGGCGTCGGACCGATGACCCGCGCGATGCTCATGAAGAACGTGGTCGAGGCCGCCGAGCGCCACCTGCGGTAGCGGCCGGGCCGGCCGGCTGCCTGCCGGTCCTGCCGGGTGCCGCTCCTGCCGGTCAGTTCCGCGAACGCGACAGACCACCGCGGAACGTTCGCGGTGGTCTGTCGCCCTCGCGGAACGGATGGCGGGCCTTCAGACGGCCTGGAGGCGCGGATCGCCCCCGCCCCGCGCCTCCCGCGGTGCTACGGTCGCGTCATGGGGGATGCAGGAGAGCTGACCGAACCGGTGCTGCGGGCACGGCCGGCGCCGTCCCAGCTCACGAAGGACGCCCGCTGGCTGGTCGTCATCGTGGTGCTCTGCATCCTGTTCCAGCAGCCCGGCTCGACGTGGAGCACGACGTTCTTCCACGCCGGCCAGGAGTTCGACTTCCGGTCGTCGCCGGCCCTCGGCACGACGCTCCTGACCATCGGCATCGCCCTCGTCGGGTTCGCCGTCGCGGTCGGCCGCCGAGGCGCGAGCCGCTTCGACGAGCACACCGTGATGGGGCTCACCCTCGCCGGTGTGCTCGTCGTCACCGCGGCGGTCTGGCTGCTGATGCCCGTGCAGATGGCCTGGGTGCAGTGGGCCGTGGAGCACGGTCAGCCGCACCCGTTCGTGCTCGGGGACGTCGTCGAGACGACGCGGTACGCCGACTACCTCGGCTGATCGGTCGCCCTGACGACGGCGTACGGCTCCGAGCTGTCGAACCGGGGGACCGACATCGAACCAGCCGCGCGTGCTGGTTCGATGTCGGAGACGTGGTTCGGAGCGCGCCGCGCGTCAGTCGCGCCGGGCGCCCTGCGCCGCGTGCACCGTGAACACGGTGGGCTCGCGGTACCCGGCCGCGGCGAAGGCGGACGTGACGGCCTCCGCGATGGTGCCACGGGCCTCCCGGTCGACCAGCGCGATCGCCGCACCGCCGAAGCCGCCACCCGTCATGCGTGCGCCCACCGCGCCGTGCGCCATCGCGGTCTCGACCGCCAGGTCGAGCTCCGGCACCGAGATCTCGAAGTCGTCGCGCATGGAGGCGTGCGAGGCGACGAGCAGCTCGCCGATCGCGCGCGGGCCCTGCTCGCGGAGCGTGCGCACGGTGTCGAGGACCCGCTGGTCCTCGGTGACGATGTGCCGGACGCGGCGGAAGGTCTCGTCGTCGAGGAGTTCCTGCGCGCGGGGCAGGTCCTCGACCGCGACGTCACGGAGCGCCTCGACGCCCATGGCTGCGGCACCGCGCTCGCACGAGTCCCGACGGGCCTTGTAGCCGCCGGTGGCGTGGGCGTGCTCGACGCGGGTGTCGATGACCAGCACCTCGAGCCCGTTCGCCTCGAGCGCCAGGTCGACCACCGCGGTGTCGAGCGTGCGGCAGTCGAGGAACACGACCGCGTCCTGCTCGCCGAGCAGCGAGGCGGACTGGTCCATGATGCCGGTCGGGGCGCCGACGGCGTGGTTCTCGGAGTACTGACCGACGCGCGCCAACTGCTTGCGCGAGAGGCCGAGCTCCCACAGATCGGTGAACGCCAGCGCGACACCACACTCGATCGCCGCGCTCGACGACAGGCCCGCGCCCACCGGCACGTCCGACTCGATGAAGACGTCGAACCCGGTCTTGCCGGACAGGTCCGCGCCCGCCTGCTCGCGCAGCGCCCAGGCGATGCCGAAGACGTAGGCCGACCACCCCTGCATGTGCGACGGGTCGAGCTCGTCGAGCGAGAGCTCGTGCACCGCGTCGGGCTCGAACGCCGAGGCGACCCGGATCAGCCGGTCGTCCCGCTGCCCGATCGAGGCGACGGTGCGGCGGTCGATCGCGAAGGGCAGCACGTACCCGTCGTTGTAGTCGGTGTGCTCACCGATCAGGTTGACGCGTCCGGGTGCGGAGTACCGCACCGTCGGCTCGTACCCGTAGACCTGCTGGAACGTCATGCGCGTTCGATCCCTCCTCGGATGAACTCGGCCGCCTTCTCGGGCACGAGGTCCCCGATCCAGGCGCCCATGGCGGCCTCGCTGCCGGCCAGGAACTTGAGCTTGTCGGCCGCGCGGCGCGGCGACGTGATCTGCAGCATGAGCCGCACGGTGTCCCGCGCGGTGTGCACCGGCGCCTGGTGCCATGCGGCGATGTACGGCGTCGGGCTGTCGTAGAGCGCGTCGAGCCCGCGGGTGAGCCGCAGGTGCATGTGCGCGAGTTCGTCCTTCTCGGCGTCGGTCAGGCCGGCGAGGTCGGGGACGTGCCGGTGCGGCAGCATGTGGATCTCGATCGGCCAGCGCGCGGCGAACGGCACGAAGGCGGTGAAGTGCTCGCCCTGCAGCACGACGCGCTCGGAGGCCCGCTCGTTCGCGAGGTGCTGCTCGAACAGGTCCGGACCGAAGCGCTCGATCGACGCGAGCAGTCGCTGCGTGCGGGGGGTGACGTACGGGTACGAGTAGATCTGCCCGTGCGGGTGGTGCAGCGTGACGCCGATCGCCTCGCCGCGGTTCTCGAACGGGAACACCTGCTGGATGCCGGGCATCGCCGACAGTGCAGCGGTGCGGTCCGCCCACGCCTCGACCACGGTGCGGGCGCGCGACTCGCTGATCGAGGCGAACGAGCCGCTCGTCTCGGGGGAGAAGCACACGACCTCGCAGCGGCCGACGCTCCGGAGCTGGCGGTTGAGCCCGACGTCGGACAGGGACTCGAGCGACTCGGGGGCGTCGTCCGCCTCGAGCAGCGGGCCGAACGACGGGGACCGGTTCTCGAACACCGCCACGTCGTAGCGGCTCGGGATCTCGGACGGGTTCGCCGCGGTCTGCGGCGCGAGCGGGTCCTGGTCGGCGGGCGGCAGGAACACGCGGTTCTGCCGGCTCGAGGCGATGGACACCCACTCGCCGGTCAGGACGTCCTGCCGCATCCGGGCCGTCTCCGGCCGAGGATCGAGGACGCGCTGGTCGATGCTGCGCTCGGCGGGCAGCTGGGTGTCGGCGTCGTCGAAGTAGATGAGCTCGCGTCCGTCGGCGAGCGTCGTCACGCGCTTGGTGATCACCGCAGCAGCCTACTCGCCTGGCGAAGCGTTGCGAAAGACTCCGTAAGTGCGCGAAACTCGCCCTGTGCGCGATGACCTCTCCTTCCTCGACGGGTCGCTGCCCGCGCCGCTGCGGCAGGACCGCATCGTCTCCATCGTCGAGGGTGCCCCCGGCCTGGTCCGGACGGCCTCCCTGGCAGCGGCGCTGGGCACCAGCGAGGTGACCGTCCGCCAGGACCTCGCCCTGCTCGACCAGGAGGCCCGCATCCGTCGGGTGCGCGGTGGTGCGGTCCGCCGCGGGGCCGGTTCCCCCGAGCGCCCCTTCGAGGAGACCGCCGTCGAGCACCAGGTCGCCAAGGCCGCCATCGGCCGTGCTGCGGCGGCCATGGTCCGGTCCGGCGAGTGCGTCGTGCTCGACGTCGGCACCACGCCGGCCGCGGTGGCGACGGCACTCGTCGCGCGGGAGGACCTGACCGACCTCACCGTCGTCACCAACTCACTGACGACGGCGCTCGCGCTCGAACCGGCGGTCCCGCGGTTCACCGTGGTCGTCACCGGGGGGACCCTCCGCCCGCTCCAGCACTCCCTCGTCGCGCCCTTCCTCGGCGCGGTGCTCCCGATGATCGCTGCGGACGTGGTGTTCCTCGGCGGCACCGGGCTCGACGTCGAGCACGGCCTGACGAACGTGAACCTGCCCGAGACCGAGGCGAAGCGGATGCTGGCCGACGCAGCCCGGCGTACCGTCGTGGTGGCGGACGGCTCGAAGTTCGGCCGGACCCACCTCGGCGTCGTCCGCCCGCTCGAGGACATCGACGTCGTCGTCACCGCCGAGGTCACGGCGGACGCCGTCGCCCCGGTCCGGGCGGCAGGGGTCCGGGTGATCGTGGCCGACGAGGACGGCGGCACAGCACCAGACGGAAGGAAGTCGCACGCATGACCGCAGCAGCACCCACCGGAGCGCAGTACCACCTCCGCCACGCCGGGCCGGACGGGGTCGTCGAGGCCGTCGTCACCGAGGTCGCCGCGGGCATCCGGGAGCTCCGCGTCGCCGGGTTCGACCTGACCGAGCCGTTCCCCGTGACCTCGCTGCCGCCCGGCGCCGACGGCATCGTGCTCGTCCCGTGGCCGAACCGCGTCGCCGGTGCCGTCTGGGAGCTCGACGGCGGGCGGCAGCAGCTGGACGTCTCCGAGCCGAAGTACGGCAACGCCTCGCACGGGCTGCTGCGGTTCTCGCCGTACCGCGTGGTGACCCAGACCGAGTCGTCGATCGAGCAGCAGGCGACGATCCACCCGCAGCACGGCTGGCCGTTCACGCTCGAGACCCGCGTGCACCACGAGCTCGTCGACGACGGCGTCCGGGTGACCCACACGATCGTGAACCGCTCCGGCGTCCGCGCCCCCTTCGCCGTCGGGGCCCACCCGTACCTGCGTGCGGGTGACACCCCGGCCGAGGACCTCGTCATCACGCTCGACGCCGCCACGGCGTTCACCGTCGACGAGCACAAGATCCCGGACGGCACGGTGTCCGTCGAGGGCACGCCCTACGACCTGCGGTCGGGACAGCGCGCCGGTGACGCCGACCTCGACACCGCGTACCGGGACATCGCCGCCGACGAGCACGGTGTCCGGCACACGACGCTGCACGGCCCGGAGGGCGACGGCGTCGAGCTCTGGCAGGACGAGTCGTTCCCCTACGTGCAGGTCTTCACCTCCCGTGAGTTCCCCCGAGGCGACGGCACCGGGCTGGCCGTGGCGGTCGAACCGATGACGGCGCCCGCCAACGCCCTGAACTCCGGCGAGGGCCTGCGCTGGCTCGAGCCCGACGAGTCCTGGACCGGTACCTGGGGCATCCGCCGCGTCTGGTCCTGACCGCCGGCGGGTGGTCGGGGCCCGAGTCTCGCGTGCAGCGACGGTCCTCGCGCTCCCGGGCCTGCGATCCGTCGCTCAGCGCGAGACTCGGCCCCGCGCCGGTGAGGCACCCGGACGCGACGAAGGCCGCCCCGTGTGGGGCGGCCTTCGTCGTGCGTGCTCGTGTGCGTCAGGCGCGGCGCATGCGCAGCGCCTCGACCGCGAGCGACTCGGTGCCGTAGCGGCCGATCTCCTGTGCCCAGGCCGGGTCGTCGCCGCGCAGGGCCGTGTACTCGCTGCCCTGCCGGCACACGTACCCGAGGACGGCGGTGGCGGTGGCGACCTCGACGAAGTCGGTGCGGATGTGCCGGGTCGTGACCTGCGCGTTGCGGCGCAGGGTGTCGAGGAGGAGCTGGTTGCTCATGGTGGTGTTCGTCGCTGCTGCGAGCTCGACGATGCGGCGCGCGTCACCGGTGGTGCTGGTCTGCGTGGCGTCGATGGGCTCGGTCACGGTGTACCCCGTTCGTTCTCTGGTGCTGCGGTGGTTCCGGACCCGCTGATCGGATCCGGGAACGACACTATCGGCGCTGCGCCTGCAAACCGCTGAACGAGGTCTGAACTGTGCACAGGACGCACCATGAACATGCTGAGTCCGGGTTGTACCCCGACAGATGCCTGAACAAGGCTCGGTGACGTCGGAGGTGGAGGAGGTGGGCCCCGTGGGGCTCGAACCCACGACCCTCGGATTACACGTCCGTCGGTTCGGACGTCGTCGTCGACCTGTTCACTCGCGAGCGGGTGCTCAAGCCCGCGGCGAGCGCCCTGGTCTGAGCCCGTGCGGGGCGTCGCACGGCTCGCCGGAGGACACGCGAGCCGAGGAGTGAGGATCGCCACAGCGGTCGTTTCGTGCGTGAACTATCGTAGTGAAGCAACAGACAGATCGGTATACCCACATTTGGGACCGTGTCGCGCGCCCGCATACCGATCAGGATGTGCCGCATGACCGCTACTCCCTGGGTGGTCGCTCTGCAGGCGTACGCGTCCCACCAGCGCGCACAGAACCTCGCACCGCGCACCATCAGTACCCGACACCAGATGCTCAGCGCCCTCGCCCGCGACACACGTAAGACCCCGAAGCAGATCACGACCACCGACCTCCTCGCACGCATGGGGCGCGGCATTGCCGCCTCGTCGATGCAACGCGAGCGATCCGACCTGCGCGCGTTCTTCGCGTGGGCGAAGCAGCAGGGCATTGTCCGCCGGGACCCGGCGAAGCACCTGCCGAAAGTCGTCGTCCCGCGCTCCCGTCCGCGTCCGTTCACGATGCAGCAGGTCGCGCGCATCCTCGAGGGCGGCGCGTACCGGCGCACCCGCGTGATGATCTTCCTCGCGCTCTACCAGGGCCTGCGGGCGCACGAGATTGCGAAGTTCGCCGGCACGGACGTCGACCTGTTCTCCCACACGTTGACCGTGACTGGGAAGGGTGGCAAGACGGCGGCGCTGCCACTGCACCCGAGCGTCGCCGCGATCGCGCGCACGATGCCGTCGGGCTACTGGTTCCCCGCGCGCGGCGGGAACGGCGCCGGGCACATCCACTACCGATCGGTGTCGGACCTGATGACGAAAGCCATCCGCCGCGTCGGGATCATCGATCCGCACCTGACCGGGCACTCGTTCCGGCACACCTACGGCACGGAGCTCGTCGCCAGCGGCGTCGACATCCGCGTCGTGCAGGAGCTCATGCGGCACGAGTCGCTGCAGTCCACGCAGATTTACACGCTCGTCTCGGACCAGCTCAAGCGCGACGGCCTCGCGGCGATGCCCGTAGTCGCACTGCCGGTGCACTCAGGACGATCCCGGCCAGCGGCATGAGGCGGTAGCGTGGTGCTCGCGCCTATAGCTCAGTCGGTAGAGCAACGTCCTTTTAAGTCGTGGGTCCTGGGTTCGAGCCCCAGTGGGCGCACCACACACCTCGTCGCAGATCGGAGCTGATCATGGGGAACACCAGCAAGCCCACGGGTTTCCTCGCGGCGCTACGCGCGAAGCCGAAGCGATCGCCCGCCATTGACAAGGTGCGTGAGACTCTCGACCCCGACGAGACGCTCGTCGACTACCTGTTCGCGGAACGCACGGTGTTCGGCCCTGACGCGATCGGCACGCTTGCCGTGACAGAGCGGCGGGTGCTTTTTCGCGGGGTCGCCAGCATGCACGTCGAGGCCGTCACGGTTCCGCTCGACGCGATCGTCTCCGTCACGACACGGTCGTCCGGCACGAAGCACCTCGTCCAGATCGACACGGCCGGCGACCGGTTCACGTTCCGCACGCCATGGGGACGGTTCCTCGAGGATTTCGCCGCGCACCTGCAACGCTAGAGGCGGCGGTAAACGACCATGCACGCCCCCACAACCCGCGTGCGGGTCGTGGGGGCGTGCATTCTCGTACCGCTAGGCGTGCCGGCGGGGTCTTACTCCTTTGCCTTGTGATCCTCTATCGGGGAATTCTCATCATCGTCCAGGTCCTCGACGAATGAAATCTCGGCGTCAGGGCTCTTGAATGGAATTTCCGGCATTTTATTGGCGACCGTGGCAACGATCGGCATGAATGCTCCGCGCGCCACGTCGTACGCTGACTCGAGCGCATCAGATTCTGCGACAAGGGCTAGAAACTCCGCGTCGTCCCAATTGCGGTCTTCGCCGATCCAGCGTATTTGTACGCCGATAGTTACCTCAGCCCGTAGTTCGGAGGATGCCGCATGGAGCGTCGCGATGAGGACCCGGCTTGCTTTGCCCTCGTCGTCGCGTGAGAACGTCCCATACCACTGGATGTGTTCTTCAACGTCGAAGGGGCCACTGTCCGCGCGAACGCTTAGTACGCGCGGGCCGATCATCGCGAATTCCCCGTTAGTCACGAGGCGCGCTCCGTGCGGTGGAGGTGGTACAGATTAGACTTCAAGCTAACTGGGACGCTATCGGGGTCAGCGCGTCGAGCCGAAGCCGCTGCGAACTTTTTCTTCCAGTCAGCGTAAGGATCAATACTGTGCTGCTTCTCGATCGGTGAACTCGCGATAACCAGTCGATGACCTAAGGCAAACATCGTTGCAGCCAGCTTGCGGACAGTGATGTTCCGCTCACCCCGCAGGCGCTCCGTTATTTCGCCCTTACTGACACTTAACGCCTTGGCGAGTTCAGTTCTCGTCATTCCGCTCTGCTCGAGTAGTTCAGCGAGCGCCTCGCTGGCGTCGACCATGGCGGCCTCTTCGGCGTAGGTGGCCGCGAAATCTGGATCATACTTCGGGAATACAGACATCGGATTGCCTTTCGCCATCCAGCCAGTTATAGAACTTGGTCCAAGTGTTTTTGATTTCCGTCTCGACTTTTTTGGGCTTGGGTCCGCCATGTGTGGCGATCCATTTCGTCCCGTTAGTCGGGGTGCCTAGCTTCATAATATATAGGCGTGTCGCCGACGGAGAGTGATTCTTCAGTTCGTGCATCTCGTTGCCCAATGAATCTGAGTCCAGAGGGCGCATGTGTTCAGGGTTCTTGACGGGCAAGCCGTCTCTCAGGCGCTCGAGATAGCGCTTGTACCTAGCTTGGACCTGCTTCGGCTGCTTCTGAATGAAGGCTTCAGCCTCGCATGACCCGTCGGTCTGCTCGATCCCGAGGATCGCGTCGGACCCTTCGAGGAGGCGCTTGCCCCTAGGTTCTGCCATAACCTAACACCCATGGTTCATGCTAGCAACGAGAGTGGGTCCCTCGTTCAGCGAACGCTAACACAAGCATCACTCACGCTCGGGCCTGCAGTTGGGCGCATCGATGACCTGGTCACCGGTCGGCCGCGACGGCCTCATGGATCGCGTCGAGCTTGACAAGCGCCTGCGCGTGCTGGTCAGCGAGGGCGTCGTGCCGCTGCTGCTGCAGGTTCTGCCCGACCATGATGATCGGCAGCAGCACGAGCTGCAGGAACGTCTGCGCGACCCACCCGACGATGACGATCGCGTCGCCGGACAGCAGCGCCGCCGGCAGGGAGACGAGCGCGAGCGCGGCGAACAGGTAGGCGGTCCACATCGTGCCGACGAGGTCGGTGATGCGGCCGGCGAGCCAGTCGTTGAAGCGATGCACGGTCAGCTCCTCGAGGTGGTGCGTCGGGCGGGGTTGGGGTAGGTGGCATGCATCGTCGCGCGCAGCCCCGCGCTGCGCCGTGCGGCCATCGCACGAGGCAGGGCCGGCCACAGCTCGAGCGCGTCCCGGTCGCGGCTGAGACGCTCAAGCACCTGATAGAACCGGGCCGGAGCCATGTCGAGCTCGCGCCGGATCGCGGCGGACTTCGCCGGACGGTGCAGCGGCCCGTGCAGCTCGACCTCGCGCTGCTCGAACGCCAGGACGTCGTGCTCGAGGTCGTTCACTTCGACGCCCCGCTCGTCGACGTCGCCGTGCACGTGCCGGCGACATCGGAGGTGGTGGCGTCGGTGTAGGTGAACCGGAATGCCGTCGAGCCGTCGCTTTCGAGCACGCAGGCGACGGAGACGACGCCACGGCCGGGAGAGCCCGCCGCGCCGGCCGGACCTGCCGGCCCCTGCGCCCCCGGCGCGCCGTCCTGCCCGTCCGTGCCGTTCGCGCCGGCCTGCCCAGTGCTGCCCGTCGCGCCGGCCGAGCCCGTCGGGCCGGCCTGACCGACACACGTGCCCGCGTTGCTGGTGGAGCCGTCCGAGTAGACGAGTTGCCACCCGGACGCCGTGCACGACGTGGACACAATGCCGCGGCCGTCCTGCCCGTTCCGGCCGGCCACGCCAGCGGCACCGGACGGCCCGGGAATGGCGGACGGTGCGATCGTGGTCGGGGTGACACCATGCTGCTGCAGCAGCTTGTAGGCGCGTTCGTACTCGGCGACCACGGTCGCGTACTGATCTTCCAACCGGGACCGCTGCCGGTCGGCGGCGTCCGCGGCCGACTGGTCGGCGTTGATCCGAGCGTGTTGCGCGTCGATTCGCTGCTGCTCGACGACGTGAAGTGTGACGTCAGCCACGATCAGGGCGGTGCCGAGCAGCACCGCCGTGATCGTGAACCACTGCCGTCGCTTGATGAGGATTCGCATGATCTTCTCTGTCCGCTACCGGAGGTGCGCGACGTTCTGCACGATGAGCACGATGATCGACACCACACCGCCGCCGACGACCGTGACCAGGGCGATCTGGATGCCCTGACGCAGCGACAGATGCCGCTTCTCCTGCGCCTCACGTGCGTCGTTCGCGGCGTCGATCGTCGTCTTGAGCTCGCCGCGCACCGCGGCGAGCTCAGCGGCGCGCGCC
Source organism: Curtobacterium oceanosedimentum (assembly GCF_040545555.1). Classification (NCBI taxonomy): domain Bacteria; kingdom Bacillati; phylum Actinomycetota; class Actinomycetes; order Micrococcales; family Microbacteriaceae; genus Curtobacterium; species Curtobacterium oceanosedimentum. The sequence goes on along the minus strand of NZ_JBEPMD010000002.1, from coordinate 77,796 downwards.
TGGCGTTCCTGCGCGATTTCGCGTCCCTGATCGGCGAACTTCCCGTCGATCCGCTGGCGCTCGCTCGCGAACGTGTCGCTCGTGACGAGGTGATCCATCCGGGAGCCGAGAGCGCGGAGGTCCTCGCGCAGGATGTTAAACAGCGACGGTGGTATCTCGTCTGCCATGGGTGGACCTTCCGCGGTCATCGGTGTGCTTGGGTGGTCGGTTAGTTGCTGCTCTTGCGGGGCAGGTTCGTCGTGAGGTGGATACCGAGCCACGTCGCGGCGAGTCCGACCACGCCGAGCGCGACCTGACACCAGTGCGTGTACGGGCTCGACGCCGGCAGCACGTACGCGGTGGCGAGGATGCCGGCGTCGGTGACTGCGGCGAGCGCGGTACCGACGTGCGCTTTGGTGTTCTTGGTCCACGTCAGCACGATGCGGGTGGTGCCGTCTGCGGCGGTGGTGATCTGCGGCGGCGCGGACGACGTCGCGGTGCGCAGGTCCACCTCGCCGAGGCCGGGCAGGCTGACGAGGTCCTGCTCGGGGTCGACGTCGACCGGCGCGGCGGCGGCGTGCTTGGCGGTGGTGGACGGCGCGGCGGCGGTGGCCGTGGCCGGCGTTGCCGAGGTAGCCGTGCTGGGGGCGGTGACGCCGGCGAACAGCGCTTCGGCGCGTGCCTGCACGGTCGCGGGTGCCGTGGTGGACGAGGTTGCTGCGGTGGTGTCGCTCATGGTGGATCAGCCCTTCGAGGAGAGGTGGTTGGCGAGGTCGGCGACGATGGCGTCGGGGAGCGTGCTGGTGATGCCGTGCACGACGAGCGGGGCGACGGCAGCGGCGATGGCCGCGATCTGCTCGCTCGTGACCGGCAGCGGAGCCGGTGCGGTGAGGCTGGCGAGGTTCGACAGCCCGGTGATGTCGACGCCGAACGCATCGAGGTCGCCGACGATGTCGACGCCGTGCGCGGCGCAGGCGGCGGCGTTGCCGCCGGCCTGCTCGAGCTGCCAGAGGACGTCGGCGAGCTCGGCGGGGCTGGCGATGGCCTTGCGCAGCATCTTGTCGACTGAGAGCCAGATGGTGTCGTTGTCGGAGCTCTTGACGAGCGAGTAGTCGGTCATGGGTACCTCCGGGACGGGTGCGGGAGTTGCGGTGGGGACGGGTGTGCCCTCGTGGGAGAGGTCGACGAGGGTCGGGATGCCGGGCATCGTTCCGGACGAGGTGAACTGCCACGCGGCCCACGTCGACCAGTGCGCGACGTTCGGCTCGGAGGCCGAATACTGCGCGACCCACAGCGGGCACCCGAACGCGACGAGCGGCGACCAGTCGGCGGCGCGCGTGACCGAACTCGACATGTAGAGCAGCGGCTTGACCCCGGTCCGGGCGTAGACCCGGGCTGCGAATGCCAGCGCGGCGGCGGGCGACCACCCGACGGTGCCGGTGGACTCGATGTCGAGCACGAGCCAGTCGCCGGGGGTGTAGGCGACGAGGTTGTCGATGAAGTAGTCCGCGTCGGCGGTGGGGTCGCCGGGACCGTTGAACCAGTAGTGGCCGAGCGGCAGGCCGGCGGCGCGCGCGGCAGCAGCGTTGTGGGCGTACTGCGAATCCGTGTAGCGGCCGGCGTTCGAGCCGCCGGCCTTGTGGATCGAGCGGGTGACGCCTGCAGCGCGAGCAGCAGCGAACGTGCCGACGCTGATGGGTCCCTGCCACTTGGACGTGTCGAGGATCGTCACGAGGTGACCTCCGGGTTCTCGAGCGCGGCGACGCGCGCGGTGAGGGCGGTGAGCTGCCTGTTGAGGTACTGCGCCGCGGCGAGCGCGACGACGCCGAACAGCTCGTAGTGCAGGCTGATCGGGATGGGGTTGCCGTCGGCGGTGAGGGTGAGCTCGTCGCCGACGACGACGGTGACGGGGTTGCCGTCGTCGTCGAGCACGGGGTTGCCGTCGTCGTCGAGCAGCGGCGCGCGGACGTCGTCGCGCTGGTAGACGACGAGCTCCCAGATGCCGGCGGCGTGCACGGCCTCGGCGGTGAGGCCGAGCTCTGTGTGCACGTGGTAGCTCGGGCCGACGTAGTCCGGGCTGGTCGGGTCGTCTCGCTTGGCGACCTCGGCGATGTAGTTGTAGTGCACGATCGCGAGGTCGAGCGCAGCCTGCGCCCGGGCCGGGCTGCTGAGCAGTGAGTCGACGATGTTCGTCTTCGTCGCGGCCGACGAGGATGCGGTGCCCATGACGCCGTTGTTCTGCGTCCACGTCGCCGTGCGGGTGCCGGTGATGGCGGTGCTGTAGACCGAGGTGGAGTTGAGTCCGCCGTTGAACGTTCCCGTCGCGCCGGCAACAGCTCCGGAGGTGCTCACAGGTGTCGTGACGGTGCCGGAGACGAGCTTCGACGCGTCGATGCCGGGGACGTCGGCGGGTTGGATGCCGCCGACAGATGCCCCGCTGACCCGGCCGGTCGCGGTGACGGCCCCGGTGACGGAGAGCGGCCCGGCGATGCCGCCGTTGAGCGTCGCCGTGCCCTCGACACCGAGCCCGCCCTGCAGGTCGGTCGGGCCGACGGAGACGAGCCCGCCGCTGCCGACGGTGAGTTTCGACGGCTGCTGTGACGATGCGGTCCGGATGTTGTTGATCGCCTTCCACAGGGCGGCGATTTCGGCTGTCAGTCCGCCGTCGGGATTGTCGATCTGCGGCATCGGGTCTCCTCGGGCTACTGGACTGCGACGGTGACGGTGGTGGTGTTGTCGCCGCTGAACGCGACCATGCGCATCGTGTAGGCCCCGTCGGGTATCCACAGGTGGTTGCGGACGCGGACGATCGCGATGTCGCCGAGCAGGTAGGTGCCGAGCTGCGGCGGGAGCGCGCCGTTGACCTTGAGGCCCCACTGCTCGGTGGGGGTGGCGAACGTCGCGAGCTGCCCCTGCGCGAACGCGTCGAGGTTGGGCTGCAGGGTGATCGACTTGTCGTCCTCTTCGCCCTCGAGCAGCGGCCATCCGAGCGCGGTGAGCGATGGCGAGGAGTGCTGCAGCGACATGCCCGTTGAGACGTCCGAGCCGGAGCCGAGCGCCCACATGTCGGTGACCATCTGCGATGCGTCGTCGGTGGACGACAGGTCGACGACGGAGGACCTGGGCACGCCGTAGTTGAACCGGACGGCGTTGGGCGAGTAGAGCTGCGGTTGCTCGTCGGTGCCGACCCGCATGACCCACTGCAGTTGCTGACGGGTCGCGTCCACCCACTGCGGCATGAAGTCGATGTCCGGGCCGTTGATGACGCCGGTGAGGTCGGTGAGGACGGAGTCGACGTCCTTGAGCTCGTAGCCCTTGTAGCTGCGCTGGTGCGTCGCGTTCGTGTCCGCCTCGAGCGTCGGGTAGACGATCGGGAGCGCGCCGCCTGGCTTCGCTGTGGCGACCTGCACCGCCTGCACGGCGATCGATCCGAGCGACTCGTTCGTGTAGCTGAGCACCTGCGAGGCGAACGGTGCCGTCCACGAGGTGAGCTTGCGTTTCTTGAGGATCGCTTTGCGGATGTCGGTGCCGGTGATCGTGACCGAGGTGCCCTTCTGTGGACGCGCCAGGATCGGGCAGGCGACGACCGGGACACCGTTCCAGTCAGCGACGAGCGTCATGCGCTGCGGGGTGGTGAGGTTGCGGATGTTGTCGCGGGTCGCGGTCGTGAGCGCTCCGGCGTTGATCTGTACCGACATCGCATCGCTGCCGCCGAGCCCGCGCGCCCAGGACTTGAGCTCGCCGTCGAGGACGCCGATGCGCTTCCCGGTAACGGTCTCGCACGCGAAGATCGTCCACGTCATCGGCGTCCCCCTGTCATCGGAGCTTGGTGATCGTCCACGTGCCGGTGACGTTGGTCGTCTGACCGTTGTTCTTGTAGACCAGGCCGCGCAGCGAGCGCGGCGAACCGGAGACGGCGAATCCGCTCATGGTGACGCCACCCTGGTCCTCGCCGACCGCGATGTTCGTCCGCTTGAGCGGAGTGTTCGGTGCGTCCGCCCACGCGAACGTGACGTAGGACCGTCCGGTCGCTCCTGCGCCGAGTGCGACTTCCCAGTCCGCGGAGTAGATGCCGGGTGCGAGCTTGATGTCCGACCCGCTGATGGTCGCGAAGTCGTCACCGACCTCGCTGACCGGCACTTCCGTGACGGACCCGGCAGAGACCTGCGAACCATCGACGAGACCGCCGATCAGCGTCGTGAAGTACGCCAGCCGCGGGCCTTGGAACCGCCACGCCGTGCCGGTCCAGTAGTAGGGGCCGACGAGCAGCGGGTTCGGGTCCGCCGTGACAACCGCCTGCTGGAACGGCTGGGAGGTGGTGATGAGGCTGAGCTGCTGGAACGTCGGAGCCTGCAGCGTCGGCAGCAGCAGTGTGCTGCTGGTCGCCGGGGTGATCGTGCACGCGGCAGCATTGGTGGCGTTGGTCGGGACGGTGATCGTGGCGAACAGCTGGTAGCCGGCGTCGGGCGTCGGGGCCGTGGGGCTACCCCCGGCCGCTCCGGCCTTGAGTACCACCTGCATGCGCGAGTCGGGATCGTTGTTGCCGTAGTCGTTCTGCTTGACCTGGATGATGTCCTTGCGCGAGCCGGTCGACGGGCCTTGCGCGGGCGTGATCGTGACCGCATCCGACGGCGACAGGAACACCGCCGCGCTGTCGGTCGGGTCAGGGATGCCCCACACGGTTTGCCCGACGGTGAACGCCATCGAGCTCGACGACTGCGCGATCCCACCGCCGCTCAAGACCTGGAACGCGGTGCCGTACAGCGCGCCGAGCACGCGCCGCCCATCAAGCGGCGACGATCCGACGGGCGGCGTGCCCGGGACAGGGGCGGTGAACAGTCCGGTACGTGCGGCCATGGCCTACCTCTGCATGTCTGCGATAGTGACGAGCGCCGTGCCCGCCTGAGCGTTGAACACGACGTTGCTGGTGCCGAGAACGCTGGTGAAGTCGTCCGCGGTGAGCTGCGTTGTGCGATCGACGTTGCCGGGCAGCAGCGTCGCGGTGCCGGTCGAGTAGTCGACGGCGATTTGCATCCCAGGTGGGACGTCGGTGCCGTACGTGACCGCGTGGCCGTCTAGGGCGAGCGTGAAACCGCCCGGGCATGGTCCGGTCACGGTGACGACCGGCCATGCAGCGGTGTTGCCGGCGTTGCTGATCTGCGCCGCGTTGCTGCCGGCGCTCGTCATCCCGAAGTCGAGCGCACCCGGCAGGGACGCGACGCCGACTGCTGTGGCGAACAGCGGGAACGCGAGACCGGCGAGCTGCGAGGCAGACGACTGCAGCAGCGTCTGCCGGGGCACCGACTGCCAGACGGCATCCGGGCACCGCCACTGCACGGAGGCGGTTGAGAGCTGCCCCCAGCTCAGATCGATCGGCACGACGCGCTTGTTCGGCTTCGCTCCGATGCCGAGCGGAGCCATGCCGGGCAGCTTGAACCACAGCGGCGCGGCAGCGGCGTAGACACCGAACGTGTTGACGAACGTCTGCGCGGCGGCAGCGAACGAGACCGGATCGAGCGCCGAAATTTCGACGTCCATCGCGGGTGTGACCGGGTCCTGAAAGTCAGGACCCGACCACACCCCGTCGGCGAACACCCGTGCGACGTCCATCGTCCGGATGGGACCCAGGTCGAGCAGGTCCCACACGGGTGGGAGCCCGTAGTTGGTGCCCGGTCCGAGGAGTAGGCCGTTGAACTCGACTTGGTAGTCGGAGAGGGAGTGCACCGGTCCGGTCAGATACCCCATCGGTTCCTCCATCCGAGCTCCGTGTCGAGTTGCTGCGGCGATGCGGTCGGCATGTTGATCGCGCCGACGTAGATGCCGCCCGCTCGGGTTGCGGCCTGCTGGGTGACGGCGGCGGCGTTCCTGCCGGACACGGCCTTCGTCAGCCCCATCCCGTCGACATCCGGAGTGGCGACGAGGCCGGTCATGGCGGTGCGGGCGACGCCGTGCATCGCGGCGATGCCGTTGGCGAATCCCTGTCCGACGTTCTGGCCGATCTCGTGGAACACGGTCGACGGGGAGTGGATACCGAGCAGGCTTTTCGCCCAACTCGTGATCCCGCCGACGACGTTGCTGATCTGGTCCTTGAGCCAGCCAGCCGCGCCACCGATGCCGTTGATCAGGCCCTGAATGACGTTCTCGCCGGCCCGCTCAAGCCAGGACGTCGCGCCCGCGAAGAATCCGCCGATTCGGGACCCGATGCCGCCGAACCAGCCGGAGACGGCTCCCCAGCCGGCAGCGGCACCGTTGAGCAGTCCGCTGAGAATCCACGATCCGACGCCGACCAGCCAGGACAGAGCGCCATCGAAAAACGCGACGATCCGGCCGGGGATGGCGGCGAAGAATCCGACGATTGCAGACCAGACCGCGACGATCCCGGCCTGAATCTGGGACATGTGGCTGATGATGATGCCGAGCAGGGTCCAGTGCAGGAACACGTCAACGATCACGGCGATGACCTGCTGGAAGAACGCGACGACGCCGTTCCACACGGTCATCGCGACCGCGACGATCTGATTCCAGACGCCGGTCAGGAATCCGAGGATCGTCGTCCACAGTCCCTGCAGCCACGGACCGATGACGTTCCAGTTCGCCACGATCAGCGCGACGGCGGCGATGAGCGCCATGACGCCGAGGATGATCAACGTGATCGGGTTCGCGTCCATCACGAGGTCGAGCGCGGCCTGCGCGACCGCCCAGAGTTTCGTCAGCCCCGTGAGCTTCATGATCGCGGCGCCGACGCTGCCGAGCTCCTCGACCATGGCCGCGAACTTGGCGACGCCGAGCATGGCACCGAGCGCAGCGACGACGATGCCGATGTTCCGCGCCCAGACGAGCATGGTGGGGCCGTTGCGCTGCACCCACTCGAACATCGACTCGATCGCGGGCACGACGTTGCTCGACAGGAAGTTCGCGACGCGGATGAGGGTCGGGTAGAGCGCCGTGCCGAGTTTCATCTGCACGCCCTCGACGGCGGTCTGCAGGGTCTTCTGCGCCTGCTGGAACTTCCAGGTCGCGTCCATCGTCTTGCCGTCGATGGTGACGCCGAGGCGCTTGGCTTCCTCCTCGAGGTCGGCGATGCCGTCCTTGCCCTGCATGAGCAGCGGCAGCAGGTCCTTCCCGCCGCGGCCGAACAGTTGCATCGCGAGCGCGGTCCGCTGCGTCGAGTCGGTCATGCCGTGGAACTTCTCGGCGATGTCGGGCAGCAGGTCCGTGAACGAGCGGGCGCTGCCGTCGGCGTTCTTGGTCTCGATGCCGAGGCCGGTGAGCGCGGTCTTGCCGGAGATGATGCCCTTCGACATGATGCCGGCGGCGGCGGAGACCGACTGCAGCGAGACACCCATGTGCTCCGCGGCGTCGTCGAGGGCGGAGACCTGCTCTGGGGTGCCACCGAGCACCCGCTGCATGCTGCGGGTCTCGCTGGCGACGTCGGAGAGCTTCTCGATCGACTCTTTCGCGAAGTCGACGACCTTGTCGGCGGCTTCCTTGAGCTCGAGCCCGCCGAACACCGCCGCGACACGCTCGCCGAGCGAGTGCATCCGTTCGCCGAACGACTCGGCGTTGGAGGCGACCTTGTTCATCGTGGACGAGGCGGACTTGTCGTTGCCGACGATGTTGACGGCGATGTTAGCCACGGCGCGTCTCCCTCACGTACGTCTCCGCGTTCGTGCGGAGGAAGATCCAGTCGCGGTAGGTGACCTGCCAGATGTTGAGCAGGGTGTAGCCGGGCCACACATGGCTGATGACCGCCATGTGCTCGTAGACGTCGGCCTCGATGTCCTCGATCAGCTCGCCGGAGCGTCGTCCGGAGCGGCGGCGAGCGACGTAGGGTCCGCCTGCTCCTCGTTGGTGGCTGCGGGCTCGTCAGCGCTGCCGAAGTCGGCGAGGCTGACGCCCTCGTTCGCGGCGTCAATGGTTAGGTAGAGGCCGGCCTCGTCGCGGTCGCCGGCCTTCGTGCGGAGCAGCCACACGATCGCGCGGAACGAGTTGAGGGTTTCCTCGTCGTCGAGCGCGCCGAGCACGGCGAGCGTCTGTTCCTGCTTGCTGAGGGTCTTGTCGACGTCGCCGAACGACTGCAGCTTGGTCGTGATGGTCTTGAGGCCCAGGCCGGTGCGCTGCTTGAGAAAGAGCAGGTGGTTGAGCTCGGCCCCTGCGAGCCCTTCGTCGAGGTCGTAGGACTGCCCGTTGATGACGATCGCGGTCATTGCAGAATCTCCAAAGCTTGGTTGAGAGCGGCCTCGATGAGCGAGGTCACTGCGGACTCGTGGGACCGGACGACTTGCGCGCGGAAGTAGCGCATGCCGCGTTGGTCGACCCACCGATGCGGCCGGCCGGCTTCCTCGCGTCGCTTCCGGATCGAGGTGGTCGCGGCTTGTCGTACGCTCCGGTTCCCCCAGACGGGATGACGAAACTCGGCGCGGTTCATGGCCTTGACGAGCGCGCGTTTCAGCTCGGGCAGCGCGCGCCCTGTCGAGACGATCTGCACGCCCTGCTTCTTCGCGCCGGCCGAGGTGTACATGCGCACGGCGAGCGACTTGGCGAGCTGCTCCCGCATGCCGGTCGACCGTCCGCCGTTGCTCGGGTAGCTGCGGATGTCTGCGGCGACGTCGGCGGCGACGAGCTTGCCGGCCTCGCGGACCTGCCGACGGATGCCCGTCGACAGGGCCGGAGAGAACGCCTTGAGGTCGGCGAGGATGCGGGTGATCTGCTGCGGGTTGGTCGCGAGCTGTATGCCCTCGTCCTCGTCGGCCATCAGTAGGTGGCGACCGTGTTCCGGAGGACGACGTAAAGCGGCGACAGCCCGTCGACGAGGTCCTGCAGGATGGTGAAGTTGATCGACTGGGTGACGATCGAGCCGGCCTTGATCTTGGGCGCTTCGCCCTCGAGGACGATGACCGGGATGTAGAGCTGCAGCTCGCGGGCGATGCCGTCGCTCGTGTTCGAGCCCTTGAAGTCGAGCACGACGCCGATGCGGTCCTGGTTGGTGTAGTGCTGCCAGAAAACCTGATCGGAGAACTCAGCGGTGATGGTGCCGGTGAGCTTCGCGAGTAGGGCTGCAGCGGGCCGCTGCCGGGTGCCGCCGCCGCCGAGCGTGAACCCGCCGTCGTCGAGCGCGTTGTCGAGCTTGAGCGTGACGTCTGTGACGGTGCCGACGGGCGTGCCGCCGGTCGCGGTCGTCGTCGCCGTGGGGGCGGTCACGGTGCCGCCGACGGTGATCGACCCGCCGACGAACGAGAACTCCTCGTTCACGGCCGGGTAGACCGGCGTCGCTGCGGCAACGCTGGTGAGCAGGTCCTTGCCGACCCACGTCATCTTGGCCGTCGGGATGGCGGCGTTCTTGCAGTCGAGCTCGAGCTGCGACGCCTGCATGCCGACGAACGTGAGCGGCACCTGTGGTCCGCCGCCGAGCGTCGGGATGCCCTTCTGCACGGTGAACGAGGGCAGGTAGTCGGCGGACGGGGTGAACAGGTGTTGGTACGTCGCGGTCCCACCGGGCAGCAGCGTGTGCACGGCACCGCCGAGGAACGCGGCGAACACCGCGCCGAGCTCGGATGGCGTGGCCTCGACGGTCAGGTCACCGCCGACAGAGCGTTTGGTGACGACGCGCTGCGTGTTGAGGGTCGTGCGACGACCCGGCCGCATGCCCTGCGCGTCGGTCACGGCGAGCGTCAGGTCGAGCGTCTCTTCCGTGAACGTCAGGAACGACGTCGGGGTGACGGCAGTGCCGTAGGTGGTCTCCTTGCCGAGACCGACGTAGGCGTCGAGCTGGGTGGTCATGCGGGCTGCTCCGATCCGGGCTCAGGGGTGGTGTTCTCGGGGCCGGCTTCGCCCTGCTCCTCGCCGACGGGCTGGCCGTCCGGCTGCAGGTCAGGCTGCTGCGGGCTCGCCGGCTGCTCGCCGTCGCCGGTGGCAGCGGTGAAGTGACCGCCGTCGATGAGGGACTGCGCGAGTGCGTCGTCGGCGACGTCGACCTCGGCACCAGCGGGGACGATGCGGCGAAGCGCCGGCACGTCGAGGTCGCCGTAGCCGGAGACGTTCTTGATGCGGACTGTCATTGCGTGATCCTTGCTTTCGCGGTGAATGTGGCGATGGCGATGGCTTCGCGGCCGGCTGCGAGCTCGTTGGTGGGCATCGAGTCCTGCGTCAGCGCGGTGAGAAAGCACTGCCGGACGGCACCGCCGAGCGTGGTCGGGTCGGTGCCGTCGCCGCGGACGTAGTGCACGGCCTGCTCAAGCTGCGAGACGAGCTCGAACACGCGGGCCTCGATGATCGGTTCGACCTCGTCGCCGCCTCCGGACCACACGCTGAACGTGACCTCGAGCTGCAGCGTCTCCTCGCGGCCGCGGTTGCTCGCGCTGAGCGTCGCTTCCTCCTGGCCGGCGTTGATGTTGCCGATCGAGACGATTTCGCTCGGCGTGACGGTTGTCGGTAGTCCCATGCAGACGTAGGTCGGGGCTGCGAACGTCTGTTGTGCGAGCCGGTAGACGCCGTTCTTGAGCTCCCACGCGACCGTGTGCAGCGACATGCCGTTCCCGGCTGTCATGCGAACCCCGGCAGCGAATCAGCGGTCGAGAGCAGCTCGTAGACACGGTTCGGGATGCCGAAGCCGGACGGCACGGATACGTCCGCGCTGACGCCGGAGCTCATCGATGACCGACCGCCCTGTCTGCCGATCTGCCAGAGAAACCGGAACTCCTCGCGGCAGGCGAGTCGGACGTTGGCCGGCGGGTTGCCGGTGCCGGCGATGTATGTGACACGGACGTTCTGCTGTCCGGGCCAGAACGGACGGTTCCACCATTCGGTGCCGGCGCGGAGGATGCCTGCACCCTCGTCGAGCAGGAAGTCGGTGATCGGCACACCGTTCTCGGAGACGGCGAGCAGCGTGGTGGGGCGAGCACCGAGTGCGACGGAGAGCGCCCCGCCGTCGAACGTCTCCTCGATCGTGCGCGGCACGACGGGACCGACGATGCCCTCGATCACGCTGGTCGCGGCGGCGGCGTAGACGAGCATGTCGGCGTCGGTGTCCGCGTCCTGGTTGAGCATCGTGGTCGGCAGGCTGAGCGTGAGATAGCACTCTTCGATCGACAGCAGTGAGCCGACGACGGGCGCGGAGACGGCGAGTGTGTCGGTCTCGAGCACGTTGCCGGCCTGGTCCGTCCACGCGACGTTGTAGACGCCGGACAGCAGCGGCGTGAACCATGCCGTCCACACGTTCGGCTGCGCGGAGGCCGAGGACGCGCTGATGACGACGGTCTGGGTACTGGGGGCGGGCAGCGTGATCGTCACGGTGACCCGGGTCGCGGCCTCCGGCGCGAGCGTGAGCTGCTGCAGCTCGTACTGCGTTGCGGTGAGTGCGGACATGCTGCTGCTCCTCGTCGGCTGGTGGTCGAGAACCGGCCGGGTCGTCCCCCTGGTGGAACGACCCGGCCGGCGGCTTACGCGGCGGGGGTGCTGCTCTGCTCGCCGTCGGCGGCGTGCGCGCCACCGTTGAGGCGGTGGCGGGCGAACTCGTGCAGCGCCCGGTCATGCGCTTCCTCGGCGAGCTTCTTGACGTCGTCCCACGTCTTGACGCCGTCCGCGACGAGCTGGTCGTAGTTGTCCTTGACCCAGTCGTCGAGCCGGGCGATGAGCTCGTGGTTGATCGGCTCGGCGGTGGTCTCCTCGGGGTGCAGCGCCGCCGCGTTGGTCGGCGGGTTCGAGGTGGCTGCGGCCTTGGGATCGATGGGGGTGTCGGTGCTGGTGTTCTGGCTGGTCGCCATGGTGTGCTCCTCGGTGAGAGAGGGAACGAGTGGGGTGCCGGGCCGCGCTGTTGCACGGCCCGGCGGGGGACCGACTAGAACGTCGGCGCGATGAGGCCGTTGCCGGCTGCGGCGTTGCCGCCGACGACGGCGACGGCGGACGGGTAGCGCGCAGCGGTGAACGCGGCGTAGCCGTAGGCGACGAGCGTGATGGTGAGCTGGTTGCCGAGGGTCTGCTCGAACTGCAGGTTCGTCGGGTTGCCGTCGTTCGCCTCCCAGAGCAGCAGGTCCTGCGAACGGGCGACGATGACGACGTCCTCCGGGCCGGTGCCGACGCTGACGGGGATGTTCGCGTCGGTGATGACGGGGAGGCCGAGCAGCGTTCCGGCCGGCGTGACCGCGGTCGGGTTGTTGACGCCGTCGTAGCTGCCGAACGCGTTCATCGCACCCGGGTTCGGGACGACGAGCGGCCGGTTGGCACCGTCGACCTGCGCGGTCAGCCATGCCCAGCGGCGCGGGTGCATGTAGATGACGTTCGGCGCGGCGAACCGGGTCGTCTGCACGGTGTTGATCGCGCCCGCGATCTTCGACATGAACGTCGCCGGGGAGACGGCCGCGGTGAACGCGAGCGCCTGCCCGATACCGGCAGTGTTGAGGATGCCGAGCGCGTGGCCGGACGAGCCGGTGCCGCCGATGACCTCAGCGTCGACCGACACCGCGTAGGCGGCGGCGAGGTCGGTGAACACGAGCTGGTCGATGCCCTGCGCGCCGCGCTCGAGCGCCTGACGCGACAGCGGCTGCTGCCCGGCGATGGTGATCACCGGGATCGTCAGGTTCTGCCAGACCTCGTCCTGCTCGGCGACGGTCGTGTTCTCGCTAGCCTGCACGGCAGCAGCGGTGCCGGTGGTGCCCTTGGGGATCACGAGCTGCATGCCGTCGTCGGGCAGGTCGAGGTGCTGCACGCTGTTCGCTACCGGACGGCCGGCGCGGGCGACCGCCGCGGCCTCGTCGATCAGGTACTGCGGCGGGATGAGGCCGGCGAACGAGGACGTCGCCGCCGCCCGCTGGGACTGCACCTGCTGCTCGTAGCGGGCCATGCGCTCCTGAGCGCCCAGCACGTGCACCTGCGCGCCGGTCGCCTTGAGCGAGTACAGGTCGCGGAAGAACGACTCGCCGCGCGCGGCCGAGTCCGGGTTGTAGACCTCCGAGCGCTCTTCGGTGCGGACGGCGGGGGTGTGGTCCTGCCGCTGCTCGCCGCGCTGCTGCGCCTCGCGCTCGAGCTGCTCTTCCATGGCGACCTCCCGCTCGTAGCGGGCCTCCTGCGCGCGGAGGTCGACGAGGTCGGCGTCGATGCCGTCGACCTTGAGCTCGGCGGCACGGACCTGCGCGCTCTCCTCCTCGGTCGGGTTGCGGCCGTCGCCGGAGCGGAGCTCCGTGGCGATCGCGAGGATCGCGTCGGCCTGGGTCTTGCGCTCGGTGAGCTTCGCGCTGATGCTGGCGCGGAGCTGCGTGAGCAGTTCCTTGTAGGTCACGGTGGTGCCTTTCGTGTGAACGGGTGGTGGGTCGGTTCACACCAGGCGTCGTGTGCCAGGCCCCGGCTTGCCGGGACGCGACCGCGTCACGCAGTGCTGTTGCGGTGTTGAGTTGTGGGTCTGTGGTCAGCCGAGGCGGGCGGCGATCGCCGCGATCGCGGCGCGCTCCGCGCTCATGGCGCTCGAGGCTGCGCGGCGGTCGCGCAGCAGGTGCGGGATGCGCCGCCCTGCCGCCTCGAGCTCGTCGTCGGATGCTCCGCGCAGGTACTCCTCGAGGGACTTGCTGCGCATACCGCCGGTCGTGAACGGGTTCGCGCCGAAGCCGACGATCGACACGTCGCCACGGTTGATGTCGACGGCGTTGATGCGGAGCTCCGTGTAGTCCGGCGACCACTGCGACGATGTGATCTGGAACGCGAACGACATCTCGTTGATCAGGCCGGCGCGCAGCTTCGGGACGATGTACTGCACATCCCGGTCCTCGGGGTCGAGGTTCGGCGCGTTAACGAGCAGACCGTTCTCGTCCTCGCTGAGCTCGAGCGTGCCGTTCTTGGTCGACGCAATCCGCGCCATCGAGTTGTGCTGCAGCACGAGCGGGACGTCCGGGTTCGATCCGAGCGTCTGCGCGAATGCGCCGGCCGAGACGACTTCGGTGTACGGGCCGAAAAAGTCGTACATCTCATACGGCTGTTCGGTCATCGACGCGTAGCCGGTGAACGCGAGCGCGCCGCCGGCATCGGTGCTGTCGCGCAGCTCGAGCCGTGCCGCGGTGCGGACGTGCTTGTCGATCGTCCCGACGACGGAGCTGCGCTTGCGCGGCCGGTCGCCGACGGTGAGTGCCTGGCCGCGCTCGGCGGCGGCTTCGCGGTAGTCCATGTCAGTCCTCCGGCTTGTTGGGGAGCTTCGGAATCATCGGGGCGGGCAGCGCGGCGAGCAGCGTCTGCATCTGCTCGATCTGCTCGGGGGTGAGCGGCGGCTGTTCGTACGCGGCGCGCACCTCGTCGGGCGTGAGGTTCCGCGACGCGATGCGGGTCGCGAACACTGCGGCTTGTGAGGACGGGTCGAGGCGCAGCAGCTCATCGGTGTCGAACTTGGCGAACACCTTGTTCGGCAGCAGGTCACGGCTGAACTTCCGCTCGCGACGCACGAGCGCGGGCTGCAGGTTGAGCACGAGGAATCCGAGGAACCGCTGCGTGATGTTCGCGTAGGTGACCGACTGCCCGGTCGCGTTGATGCCGACGAGGTCGCCAGGGACGCCGAAGTAGCGGACGATGTCGCCGGCCGATGCGTTGATCGTCTCGAGGAACTGCGACTCGTTGGCTGCGATGTTCTTGATGTCGACTTCCCAGTCGTTGCCGGAGACGAACGGGCCGCGCTCCTCCATCGACGCGAGATAGCGGCGCTTGATTTCCGCAACAGCTCCGGCTGGGAGCGTCTTCTGCGTGTTCTTGAGGTGCGCCGTCGGCAGGCCCGGCGTGGCGAAGTAGCGCAGCGCGAAGTCGAGCGCGGACATGTTCTGCCCGATCGAGAGCGCGCCGTACGCGAGCGGGGACAGCCCGATCGGCAGGCCGCTCATCGTGTACTGCTTCTCGTGCCACACGTCGGCGATGTCCTGTGGTTCGCCACCGTAGACGTAGGTCAGCACACCGCCGCGCTGCTGCACAGTCACCGACTTCGCGTCGACGAGCTGGATCCACGTCGGACGGCCGGACACGGGGTCGCGCTGCTTGACGAGGCCGAACGCGTTGCCCATCAGGTCGAGGTCGACCTGCGACGAGTAGAGCCACTCCTCGAGCGACACCGTGCCGCCGATGCCGTCGATCTGCAGCGTCGGCGAGTTGATCCGCTGCACCGTGCCGTCGGGCATGCTCCGCTTGATCAGCAGCGGCAGCGTCGACACGAGGCCGGCGCGCAGCGCGACCGCCGACCAGACGGCGGACGTCTTGAGCGCGGTGTCCTTGGACACGTTGACGCTGCCGACCCGGTTCGGGGTGCGCGACGGGAACAGGTTGTTCGGGGTGTCGCCCGTGCCGCGCTGCTTCGTGAACCCGTCCCACGCTCTGCTGATGGTCTGGCCGAGGCCCATGGGCACCTCCTAGAAAAAGCTGTCGAGGACGTCGTAGTCGGTGCTGGTGTCTCGGCTGGTCAGCGCCCAGTGCGCGAGCGTGACCGCACAGAGCGGGGTGATCGGCGAGCTGCCGCGACGAGTCCAGTGCCAGCCGTCGCCGGAGAACTTCTGCGACGCGGACGAGAGCGCGAGGTTGAGCTCGGGGTCGTCGAGGTGCCGGAACGCGTGTTCCTTGGCTGCGTCGAGCCAGGACGCGCACGCAGCGTTCCAGTCCCGACCGCTGACCTTCTGGACGCGGATGCCTCTCGCCTCGAGCTGCGGCACCAGCGCGCCGGCTGGCGTTGACAGGTCGACTGCGACGGTGTCGTTGAACCGCGGCTCGTTGCCGAGGACCTCGGCGATGCGGTCGACAACCCACGGCTCGCGCGTGCGCTTGCCCCCGTCGTCGGTGGTCTCGCGCATCGGGTAGGTGTCGGTCTCGATCGCCTCGAGGTGCTCGATCCCGTCGGCGCGAGTGCCGGCGACGCCGAGCGACGCGGTGCTCTGCGTCGGGTCGATGTCGAGCGACAGGCAGAGCGGGCTCGACGCGTTGAGCTCGGACGCCGGGTCCGCGGTGGCAGACCAGTCCGACGGCGCGACGACGGCGTCGACCGAGTGCATCCCCTCGGTCCACTGGTTGCCGAACGCGCGACGGAACTCGAGGTCAGGCATGTTGGTGCGTTCGGTCTGCAGGTCCTCGACGCTGATCGTGATGCCGACGGCAGGCAGGTAGCGCTGCCACGTCTCCGGGTCGTCGATGTCAGCGTCCTCGGGAATGGAGAACTCGATGTAGCAGATGCGGCTGTCGTCGTCGGTGCCGGCCTCGACGAGGCTGCGGCCGAGCCGGACTTTCTCGAGCAGGTAGACGCTGCTCTCGTCGCCGGCGGTGCTGATCACGATCTGCTGTGTCTCGGATCGAGTGATCATCGTCGGGCGTAGCGCCTGCTCGATGCGCCAGTCGATCTGCGCAAACGCCTCATCGACGACGAACAGGTCATTCGTGAACCCATGGCCGGCGCGCTTGGTGTTCGACATCAGGCCGATGCGCGACCCGTTCGCCCACACCCACGCCTCGGAGCCGTTCGAGAGGCGCGCTTTGCCGAGGTCGCCGAACGGGGACGCCTTGAGCGTCTCCATCTGCTCATCGACGAGCTTCTCGCGCGAGCTGTTGCGGTTCTGCGCGGTGTAGACGATGCGTTGCGGTGCGGACCAGGCGACCGACCGATGCACTTCCCACGGGAGGATGAGTGTCGTCTTGCCGCCCTGCCGGTGGATCGTGATGATGATGATCCGGTAGTGCAGCTTCCCGTCCGGGTCGAGCTCCATCCCGACGTCAGCGGCGAGGCGCTGCCACGGCATCAGCGGCGTGCCGAGGACATCCGCGACCGCGGCAATCTCATGGCCGATCGTCTTGCGCTCCGGGTTGCGCTTCGTGCACCAGCGGGGCATCGCGGACAGGTCCGGGTACTGCTCGCGAATCCACGTGTTGTCCGGGTCCCACTTGCTCTCGCTGAGACCCAGGGACACGGGCACCTCCTATCGCGCGCCGAACTGCAGTCCCGCGAACGCGTTGGTCGTCGCAGCGCCCGTCCGCTTCTTGTCGAGCTTCTCCATCAGGTCGCGGAGCT
This sequence comes from Curtobacterium oceanosedimentum, assembly GCF_040545555.1. Taxonomy (NCBI): domain Bacteria; kingdom Bacillati; phylum Actinomycetota; class Actinomycetes; order Micrococcales; family Microbacteriaceae; genus Curtobacterium; species Curtobacterium oceanosedimentum. The sequence goes on along the minus strand of NZ_JBEPMD010000002.1, from coordinate 60,809 downwards.
GCGTGACGATCGGGGCGACGGACATCGAGGTCGACGGGTGATCAATCTCGTGCGCCAGCCGGCGTGCGAGGACGACGTCGAACACGATGCCCGGGTCGGTGCCGAGGTCCTTGACGAACAAGTCGACGGCCTCCTCGACGGTCGACGGGCCGGCTGGTGGGACGGGGGCGAGCGGCGCGGAGGCGGTGCGACGCGCCCTGCCGCGCGCAGACCCGATCTGCGTGACGCCTGCGCGCCGCTCGGTCGTCTGTCGGTCCGAACGGTCCGACGGCTTCGTTGCCGCCTGCCGAGCCTTGCGATCTGCCCTCGCTCGAGCACTCGCCTGACGGCAGCGGTCACACCTGCATCCCTTTGCGTACGCGGATTCGGTGCCATGCTTGCGCTTCCCCAGATCGGCCATTGAGACCTCCGTGGGATTCATGCGAACGCATCAGGGTCGCGGTCGTCCTCGTCGGATTTCGGAGCGATGCGTTCAAACTCTCTTGCTTCGGGGAGAAATTTTTTTCCAATGGCGTGCGGTCGACACCACATGCCGTTCCTAAAAATCACTCACGCTGACATCAGCGGATCGCCGCCGTGCCCTACCCGGCCCGGGGCAGGGATGCTCAACGGGTCAGTCATGCTCGATCGTCTCGCTCACCATGCGCGGCTGGTGCGGTGAGAGACCCCGTCGGTCCTGGCCTGCTTCGCGCTGTTGCACGACAGGTGCGCGGCCTGCAGGTTGCTGAGGTCGAACCATGCGCCACCGCGGTCGATCGGCACGATGTGGTCGACGCTGAACGACAGCGGGTGCGGGAACTTGTGGTCGTATCGGATCGGCTTGCCGCACAGCCGACACGGATCGTGTGGGCGACGGACGATCGCACTGACTCGCCGCCACTCGGCAGACTTGCGGGGATCGTTCTTGCGGGTGCTGTCTCGGTCGTCCGTGCCGCCATAGTTCCGTGCGCCGGCTTGGATCGCGTACCACTTGACGATGACACCGTCGATGTGTGGCGGTCGGTCAGCGAATCGCGCTCGTTCGAGGCAGGTAGCCATGCCGGGATCAACGACGACGATGTCGGTCGCGCCGAGTCGTTGCGCCGCGGCAGCGCGTTCGTCGAACCGTGGCAGCGTGCGGATCACCCACGCCGACACGTCGGCGGACTCAGCGACGATCCGCTCGAGGCGTGTTCGCTCGGCGGTCGCTGCAGCACGGTACTGCTTCGGGTGATCGTGGCTGAATGGCGAGCCGGCGTTGACGGCGAGCTGATCCCAGTCGATCACGATGTCACCGGACTGAGCGCGCTCGTTGACGATCGTCGACTTGCCTGCACATGGCGCACCGACGACGAGCGTGACGTTGCGCATGCGGACCTCCGGAACGACCAACGCTCCCGACGAGGTTCGTCGAGAGCGTCGGTTCACCAGTCAGAGGAGACACTTGTGGTGCACGTCGATGATCATGCACGCTTTTCGCAGAGCGCGCAAGCTACACGCTCATCGTGTCATGCCGCGAAGCCATCTTCCCGGACCTTCGTCCCTCCGTAGGATCGTGACATGTACTCATCCGGACCGGGTCCGTTCTTCTACATCGTCGCGCTGCTGCTGATCGTCCTGAACGTCTGGACGATGATCATCGTCCTCCGAGCGGGGTACCGGTATCTCGACAGAACTGCACCGCCGAGGAAGCCGCGTCCGCCTCGCGAACCGCTGTTCCCGAAGCCGGACAACCCGCAGGAGTAGCAGTCAGGGCCGATCCGGCGTCGTCGGGGACGATCACAAGCAGACCGAGTACAGCGAGACAGCGATGACGAGGGTGATCGTGGTGAGCTGGTCACTGCCGGCCATGGTTCGTCCCTGTCTGTCGCGGAGTGAAGCGTAGCGGTGTGCGAGTGTTCGCCGGACAGCAGTCGGGGTGATCCTTGCACTCGACAGTGCAGGGCTCGTCCCGCTCGTGCAGCAGCTCGATCATGACGATGCTCCGATGTCGATGTGCTGGTCTGCTGCCTGCTCGATGTCCCACTGCAGCTCACGGAGTCCGCGTTCACCGCGCCAGTAGCCGCGTGGTTCGCTGGCGTCTCGGGTTGCCTGGCAGTGCGTGCACTCGGCGAACGACTCGTCGAGGTCGCCGGGTCGGATGGTGATGACGAGCGCGGTGCGGCGGACGATGTTGTGTCGGTCGCGGTTGTCGAGCCACCATGCCTGTCCACAGACGGGGCAGTCGATGCCGACGAGCTCGCGTTGCCGCGGGGGGTCGAACTTGTCGCGGATCATGCCTGCCATGCGGTGAAGCTGCTGCACAGCGTCGCGGATGTCGTCGGTCGTGATGTCGGCATAGGCGAGGAACGCGTAGCGCCACTGGCGCAGCGACTGCTCGGGGTGTTCACGGTCGAACGGCAGCCGACCGGCGATGGGCAGTGTCGGCAGGCTGTCGAGCCGGGCGATGATGTTGATCTTGATGCGTGCGTAGCGTTCGGCGGCATCGACGTCCATGACGGACGGTTCGCCGGTCGAGCCACCGCTGCCGCGTCCCAGGTCGGGTGTGATCGCTCGACGGAGCTGCACGATGAGGCCGTCGTGGCTCTCGTAGTGGTTCCGGCCGTTGTCGAGCGGGACGGTAACGACGTGCTCGATCGTGAGGTGGTCGACGACATCCTCGAGCTCGGCGACGGCGGATGCTCGCAGCAGGTTCGCGAGCTGGTCGGTCTCAGTCTCCATCGGCGTCGTCCTCGTCTGCGGCGAGCGCCGTGGTTGTCTCGGCGTTGACGATGCGGATCGGCACGCCGGTGAAGGTGGATCGGGCGTTGACGGCGTCGAGGTCCACCGCTGGGATGTCGGCGGTGATGGCGTCCCATCCGGCCTGCGTGACCTCGATGAAGCTGCCGACGACTGTGGCTGTGGGATCGAACTCGCGGCGTATCCACTGCAGCGCGCTGATGCGTTGCAGGTCCTCGCGTGCCCGCATGAGCGGTGCTGCGTCGTTGATCTGCTTGACGATGCTTGCGAGCGGGACGGGGCTGCGGCGGGTGTCTCGTTCGTGCTGGACGGCGCGGGCGTAGTTGACGAGCGAGTCGAGCTCAGCGTCGGGGAGCTGATGTGCACGGCTGGCGCTGTGGACGATGTCAAGCAGCAGCGGCTCGCTGTTGCCGGCGTTGAGGGCTGAGAGCGACTTGCACTGCTCGTCGGAGAGCCTCATGCGTTCCTCCGAACTGCGCGCTCGGCGTTCATGGCGTTGCCGGCCTCCTCGATGAGGCGCTTGCCGAGGTCGGCTGCTTCGGCGGGCTCGAGGCGGGTGACGATGCCGTTGATGACGACGGCGACGAGGCCGGGTCGGTGGCCGGCGCGGATGATGTCGCCGGCTTCGGTGCGGGTGATGGGTGTCGGGCTCATGCGTGCTTCCGTTCTCGTTCGGCGAGGCGGCGGGCGTGGTGCCGGCCGTGGTTGTAGGCGTTGGCGAGCTGACGGGCGGCGAGGTAGGGGATGACGAGCAGGTTGTGATCGTTGAGGTTGCGGGCCTGTCGTCGGGCGTTGCTGCGAGTGGGAGGCGTGACCTGGTAGATCGCGTTCGTCGTCTGCTCGTAGACGACCCAGTGCCGGTCCCTGCTGTGGTCGATGTAGCCGGATGTGAGCGACTCGATGAGCAGTTCCGCGAAGCTCCGGCGACGGGTGCGGCGGTTCACCACTCGACCTCGAGCTGCCACTCGACGAACGGGGTGACGCCTCGGTCGTCCTTCGTGTAGCCGTGGTTCCAGAGACCGCCTCGCGGTTCGCCTCCGTCGTCGAACCCGACCTCGAACCGGCCGTAGCCGATCCGGTTCGGGGACTGCTTGAGCAGCTCGACGGCGCGTTCCTGGCCGACGAGGTGCTCGTCACCCCAGGTGTCGTCGTCGAGGTCGAACAGTCCACCGCGCGGCGAGGAGAGCGCTTCGGCGAGCGCCGTGGTTCGTGCGAGGTCGACGTCGTGGGTTCGGGTGACGACGATCCACAGGGCGTGGTCCTCGGAGTAGATGCGGTGGACGACGGGTGTGGGTGCGCTGCCGGTCATGCGCGGAGTCCGTGGGCGACGATCTGGACGGCGGTCTCGGCGATGACGCTGAGCAGGAGCTGCTCGACCATGGGCTGATCGAGCTGCGCGAAGAACGCGCGGACGCCGGCCATGTTGCCGACGGCTGCCATGTCGACGAGGTCTCGGTAGGCGGCGAGGGTCTCGGCGTGCAGCTTCTCGTAGCCGGGCATCGTCGGCTCATCGCCGATGGGGCCGGTCCAGTGCTTGCCGTCGGTCGATCCTGCTTGCGCTGCTCCGCTCATGCTGAGGGCTCCTGTCTGGTGTGTGCGATCTGGGCGATGCGGCCGGTGCCGTAGCAGGCGGCGCAGTCGGTGGTGCGTCCTCGGTGGACGCAGATGGGGCACGCGGCGAAGCGGGTGCCGATCGTCAGCGTCATCAGCGGTCCAACATCGTGAACGGGAACGCGTGGGGGGTTGTGGCGGTGACGCCGTCCCAGGTGAAGCGCCACTCGTCGGGGTTCTGCGCGTTCGGGACGTAGCCGATGCCCCAGCGCTGCTTGAGCTGCTTGGTGACGTCGGCGGGGTCGTCGTCGCCTGGTTCGGTGGCACCACACTCGACGGACCATGCGCAGATCGCTGCGGCGAGCGCCGTCGGGTCGGTGTGGCCGTAGGCGTAGACGCGGCCACCGTCCTCGTCCTCGAAGAACGGGTAGTCGTCGTCGGCGTAGCAGAGGGCGAAGTCGGCTTCGGTGATGTCGATGACCTCGGCGTTGAGCGGGATCGTGGGTGCGGTCATGGTGTGTTCTCCGGGTGCTTGTGGGACCAGCGCTTGTGCGCGGCCTGGGGTGTCTTGCCTGTGGCGCGGGCGATGTCGGACCAGGACTTGCCCATCGCGAGCTGTCCGTCGACTGCGTCCTGTATCGCGTCGGCGAGGACCTGCTGCAGCTCGAGCAGGTCGTGCAGCTCGTGCTCGTCGGCGTCTGCGACTCGGCGTCCTGCGGCGCGGATGAAGCGGCGAGCTGCGCCGAGGTACTCGCTGGTCTCGACGCTGTCGCGGTGGCGCTTGCTTCGGCTCATCCGTGGCCGTCCGGAGCGTCCCGTTCGGCGTCAACCGTGGGTTGATGGAAAACGAGGCGGTTGGTGCGGGTCCGGTGAGCGTCGAGGCGGTGGTCCTGGTCGAGGCTGTGGAGGCGTGCGTGCCGGACGGCCGAGTCGAACGCGTCTGCCCAGAGCTGGTGATGGTGGTCGAGGCCGAACACGATGCAGCTCGGTCGCAAGCACCTCCACACCCACGGCCGGAACCGTCCGGAGTCGAGCGCGTCGATCCGGGCGGCGAGCGTGCTGATCTTGAGCACGCGCACCTCGGGCAGGTGGCGTCTGGTCATGGTGTCCACGTCAGGAACCCGACAGCGCCGCCCGTGGTGAGGGTGGCGAGCTGCCCGTCCTCGACGAGCCGCTCGGGGACGTCGCTGCGGGGCATGTCGAACGCGACGAGCTCGTAGAGGCTCCCGCGCAGCGCCGACCGGCTCGTCGAGTGAAAGCTCACGACACCGCCGTTCGGCAGGACGATCCGCTCAGCACCCGCCGTGAGCAGCATCTGCAGCGGATTCGCGAACACGTGCGCCTCGTCGATGCGGTCGTGGATCGCGGCGAGTGCCTGGCGTCGCTGGCCGTGGTTCGCGCCGACGATCGCGATGCGGTTCTGCTGGCGGGTGACGGCGAGCTCAATGACGGTGTCGATCGAGACGTCGTTGATGGTCGGGTGCGTGTAGTTCGTGTTCACGAGTGAGCTCCGATCAGGATGGCGAGGGCGAGGCCGGCGACGACGCCGAATGCCCACGTCGAGACGGTGCGTGCGGGACTGCCGGGTCGACCCGCTACGGCGAGGGCGCAGGCCACGGCGAGCGCGATGATCACGGCGAGGGTGAGGGCGAGCATCAGACGCTCCGGGCGAGGTTGATGGTGGACAGGTGGACGAGTCGCGGGAGCTGTCCGGGGCCGCTGACGAGCGCGTAGCCGGCGGGAATGTCCTCGTCGAGCTCGGCGGTGATGGTGCCGGCGCAGTAGTCGGCTGCGATGGCGATGCCGTGGCCGGCGTCGTCTGCGGCGAGCGCGGTGATGACGACGATGTCGATGTCGGCGTTCCATCGGGCGATGCGGTCTGCGCGGGCGGCGATGCGGGCGCGGAGTGCGGCGACGGTGGCGGGTGATGGTGTGGGCGCGATCGTGACGTGCACGACGGGCTGTGTGATCGTCACGACGCACGCTCCTCGGAGGCCGGCGTGACGATGACCTCAGACGACGGGTCGAGCGGCCACATCGCGTAGGGGTCGGTGCCGCGTACGCCCTCGAGCGAGACGCGGACGGCCACATCGTCGCGGTTCGAGCGGACGGCGATGAGCGGTGCGGTGATCGTGGCGCGCGAGTCGGCAGGGCGGATGGTGAGGTCGCTGCCGATGTGGCTGGCGCTGAGCTGGTCGGCGGTGATGGTGACGGGGTGCTTGCTCATCGGGTGCTCCTGAGGTGGGTGAGGGCTGCGTGTGCTGCGCGGCGGGCTTGGATGGCGCGGACGTCGTCAACGAGCGGTGCGCCGGTCAGGTCTGCGCGCTGTCGGGACTCGGCGACGTAGTCGCGGTTCCAGAGCGCGTCGCTGATGGCTCCGGCGAGCGCGTCGACTTCGCCCGTGGCGGGCTGTCCGCCGCGGACGTGGTTGACGGCGTCGAGCGCGATGGTGGCGACTTCGTCGAGGCTGATGCGGATGATGTCGGATCGGGTGCCACTGGTCTCGTAGGCGACGAGGCCAATGGTGCCGCTGCCGCCGAGCATCGCGACGCGTTCGTCGCGGCGCTCGGTGGCGATGCGTGCGAGGGTGTTGCCGATGGCTGTCCACTCGTCCTGACGGGTCATGCGATGCTCCGATCGGTGAGGTCCTGGCGGGAGACGAACTCGAGGTCCTCGGACTGGTAGAGCCCCTGGACGTCGACTGGGTTGCGGGCGACGATGACGATGTAGGCGTCCACGTCCTGCACCTCGCCGCGGGCGCGATTGGTGATCGCCTCGATGAGCAGCACCGCGGCCATGGGCGACAGCGGTCCCACGGGGCGGACGGCGCGCTCGAGGAGGCCGTGCAGTCGGCGGATGTCCTTGGCTCCGGCTCGGAGCGCTCGTGCCTGCACCATGTCGTCGAACACCAGGTCCGTCCGGACTCGCGCGTCTACTTCTGGACGGACCTGTGTTTCGTCATCAATGTCCAGTCCAGAGGTCGGGACGGGACGGGACTGGGACGGGACTGGGACGGGTAGTCCGGACGCCGCTTGGATTCCTGCCGGAGTCCCGTCGGTTGTCCCACTGGGACTCCGCTTGGACGCCCGGTAGGCCGCTTTCCGATCACGCTCCGACTTGCGGTCGGCGAGCACCTGTTCGCGGCTCGGGTGGTACTCGAGGAAGTCGTGGATCGTGATGCCGCCTGAGGGCGGTTGCACGCACGACTCGCACGTGTGGTCGGGGCGGTGCCATAGGCCGACACGGACGAGCTCGTCGATGTCGCTGTCGCGTGCGTCGAGCTCGTCGAGCTCGTGCGCCTCGACGATGCCGTCGGTCAGGGTGCGGATGGCGTAGTTCCCGACGAGGGTCCATAGGCCGATGCACTGCTGCCGACGCTTCCGAGGGATGCGGATGACCTTCTGCGAGATTCCGAATTGGTCGTCGATCTTCTGCCACGGCATCAGGCGTCGACCTCCGTGACGACGAGCAGGACACGCTGGTCGCGCTTCGCGTGGCCGGGACCGAGGTACTCGATGGCCGGCGACGAGCGTTCGACGAGGTTGGGCGTGTCGTCCGGGACGACGCCGGCATCGACGATCCCGTCGATGAGCGCCTTGAGGGTCGGCGCGAGGTTCTCGTTGCCGTCCCGACGCCGTCGGTCGGCGACCTGCCAGACGAGGTGCACGTGCACCTTGTCGAGGGCCGGGATGTGCGCCTGCCACGCTTTGAGGCGCGCCGACGTGCGAGCGAGCCTCGTGCGCTGGTGCCGCTCGCGCCAGCCGTAGCGGTCGTTCGCGGAAAGCAGCGGGCGCTCCCACTCGAACTCGAGCGTCCACTGCCGGGCGCTCACAGCGCGCTCCACTGCATGTCGTTGGTCGTGCAGAACGAGCCACACGGGCAGCGCACTGGGTGGCTGTGGGTGCTGAACCGTGATTGATGCGGGCTGCAGACGAGCACGTTGTGTCCGCACGGCAGACGACCAGTCCAGGTCGCCGGGTCGCTGCAGTAGGTGACGCCACCGACGTCGCGGACGACGATGCTGCAGCGAGGGACGTCGTCGAGGATCGATTCGTCGAGCACGGTGTCGTGATCGAGCAGGGCGGTCATGCTGCGGCTCCGGATTCGTGAAGGTGGCGGGTGAGCGACTGGCGCTCGTACTCGGCGACGGTGATGCGGGGGTGCGTCTCCCAGTGCTCGAGCAGCTCGGGGGACGCGTAGGCACGAGCTCGTGCGCCGTTGCCGATGAACAGGTCCCATGCGTCGATGCCGGCGCGTTCACCTCGCGCGTTGAGCAGCCGCCCGCGGCATGCCTCGGACGCTGCCTCGTACGCGGCGGCGCGGTAGTCCTCGAACTCGGCGCGGATCGCCTTGTGAAGGTCGAGTCCGAACCGCACCGCCGCGCTCACGAGGACCTGCCGATCGACTCGCGGAACGTCGCGGCGACGTCGTCGAGGCAGTCGGCGAGCGCGGACATCAGCTCCCAGGCGCGTTCGTCCTTGTCGAGCAGGGCGCTGCGCACTTCGCTGGTGCGTGCGTGGACGTCGTCGAACATCGCTGCTGCCTCGCCGGGGCTGACCGCCGGCTGCAGGACGGCGGTTCCGTGGGTCGGGTCACCCGTGACCTGCACTGCAGCAGCGGCGCGCTTGCGAGCGGCTCGCTCACGGGCGTACTCGCGTTGCCAGCCCCTACATGCTGCGCACCGGCACCCGTGGTGGTTGTAGCCGCCAGGCGTTCCGTGGGTGATCGTGACTGCGCGCTGCGGCGCGGACGGAGCGGCGTCCGGCTGCGGACCGGCCGGACGGGTCTCGCGCGGCTTCGGTTCGGGTCGGGTGGCAGGCTGGCGAAGCGGGCGCGTGCGCGGCGAGCGGCTGGGGCGAGTTTCGGGCTCGGCCGCGTAGTGCGCCGGCTGCTGCAGCACCTCGAGCGGCGCGCCCTCGCGGACGAGCTTCGCGTACTGCCAATCGCCGTTGGCGCGCATGTTCGCGGCGCGGCAGGACTGTCCGTTGGTCTCGCCGTTCGGGCAGACCGATCCGCGGCATCCGAGGCGGTATCCCTCGGGTGTCCCGTGTGGGTAGCCGTCGACTGCGAGGTCGTGGCCTGTGGCGGTCATGGTGTTCTCCGGATGGTGATCGGTTCGCCGAGTGCGACGCGGAGCGTGGCTTGAGTGAGTCCCTGCCGGACGATGAGGTCGACCGCCGCGGCAGTGCGTGTCGCGTCGGAGACGGGTCGGATGCCGACGAGGCGTCCGACGGTCTGCAGGTGCATGTCGCGCTGTCCGGGGGTACCCCCGGTGCGGAACGAGACGACGGCATCGATGTCGTCGGCGGTCAGGGTTCGGACGGTGGTCGTCTCGCTGATGACCGTGCGGTTCGGTGCGAGGTGCCAGTCGATTGCGGGCGGGTCGCTCTGCCGGTCTGCGGTGGCGGCGGCGAGGTCGCGGCGCAGCTCGTCAACGACGCGTCCGCGCTCGCGTCCTCTGCTGCGACCCATCAGCTCGTGGTGAGGATCAGCGCCGCCGCGACGCACGATGCGGCGAGCGCGAAGAGAACGACTGTCCACGAGGGCGGGAGGCGGTACCTCATCGGATGGCCGACGGGAGGAACATCGCGAGCAGGACGGCGGTCCCGAACGCTGCTGCGAGCAGATTTTCGCGGAGCTTGGACATCTGGGGGCACCTTTCGGGCGCGACGAATAGCGCCTCGGATGGGCGCTGTTGGATGGGTGGGGTTAGGGCCGGGCGGCGAAGCCGATCGCGATGATCAGCGCTTCCGCGGCGAGGAACAGGATCACGGCGACGACGATCATGCGCTGAGCGCTTCCTCGCCGAGCAGGTAGGAGACCGTGCAGCCGACCAGGGTGGCGACGGCGCGGAGCTCCTCGACGGTGAACGGAACCTCGCCGTACATGCGCCGGTAGGCGGCGGTGCGCGACCGATCGATCGCCGCGGCAACGTCCTTGGACGTCAGACCCTTGCGGGCGACCTCGGCGCGGACCGTATCGGCGACCGTGCGATTGTTCTGCATGGCGGAGACGTTACACGCTCACCGTGCAGAGTCAAGCCGGTTTCTACACGCGTGTCGTGCAATCGCGCCGCGCAGTGGTTTCGGTGCACGAAACACGTGCACGCTGACCGCGCAACTGCTACGTTGAGCGCATGACGAATGTGACCCCGCTCCACCGTGGACACGTCAACCCTGACGTGACTGCCGTCGCCGATGAGGTGCGCGGCATGCTCGCGAAGCGTCGAATCGCGACCTACAAGCTGCCAGAGCTGCTGCAGGACGGTACGTCGCGCGGCTACTGGCAGCGCCGGGTCAGCGGCGACATCCCGTTCGATGTCGCGGACCTCTCGGCTGTCGCGGGGGTGCTCGGTGTCTCCATCAACGAGCTCGTGCCGTCGCGACCGACGCCGACTGCGCCGAATCGCGGGGCTACGGATTAAAAGTCCGGTGCTCTACCAACTGAGCTAGAGGCCCTCACCCGCAAGGCTAGCGGGTGAGGGCCTCCAGTCGGGTACCAGCGCTGTCGGTCAGCTGCGGCGCCCGGTGAGCGTCCGCAGGAGCCACACGATCACCGCGATGACGAGCAGCACGATGCCGACCCACAGCAGGAACTTGAGGCTCGCGGTGAAGCCACCGACGAACAGCAGGATGACCGCGATCACGGCCAGGATGACGAGCAGGGCGTTCATGGAGTCTCCTCTTCTCAACGTCCGGGAGGAGTGCCTCCCTGCCGGAGCACGGTACCCGGGAGTGCCCGGTTGCGTTCGTGGCGAACGGGGGACGCGCACGTCGGCGGCCGCGCCTACACTCGCCGGGTGCCTCGCGATCACCACCGTCCCGTCCACTTCACCGACCAGGAGTTCGCCGCGATCCAGGGCGGTGACGACCCGGCCCTGGTCAACCGTGTGGCGCACGAGACGGCGAACGCGCTGCTCCACCGCGTCCGGCAGGACCCGGACCCGGCGGTGGTCGAGCGGCTCGTGACCTACACGGACGTGCACGGCATCGACGCGATCGCCGAGCTGTGGGCACGCGTCGGTGCGCACACGCTCCCCGGGGCGCTGTGGCGGATCTACCTCGTGCGGGTCGTCATCCGGCAGAACCCGGAGGAGATCGCGTACTTCTTCGAGCGGGGCACCGCGCAGATCGGCACGATCGACGAGGCCGTCGCGGGCGCCGAGCAGCCGACGGGTCCGGCGGAGATCCTGACCCTGGCGGACAGCATCCTGCACGGGCTGTACACGGGCGACCTCGCGGTGGCGCTCGACCGCGGCGCGGCGTTCTGCCGGCTGACCGCCGCGGGGGCGACCTCGGTCGCGGACGATGCCGACCTGACGGCAGGGGAGCGCGCGAGTGAGCTGACCCGTCGGGCGCTCCGGTTGACGGAACTCGCCGCCGACCTGACCGAGGCGGCGGCGCTCTGGCGTCGCGACAGCCTGGACTGAGCGAGCGGCGGGGCGGGCCGGCAGCGCGCCTCCAGACCGACTGCCACCCGGGTCCGAGTCGGATCGCGCCCCGGTCCGGACGTCGCGCCCCTGAGCACACGGGTGCGACGTCGGCTCGGGGGCGCGTCAAGGCAGCAGCCCACGACGGCGGACGACGAGCCGCGGAAGCCCCCGGACGTGCGAAGACCGGGCCGCAGAAGCGCCTCTCGGCGCGAGGCCGCTCGAAGCGGCGAATTTTGGAGCCCGGGGCTTGCTGCGGCCCGGCGACGTCGAGTCTACGAGAGTCGCCCTGTGCGCGTGACCGTGTTCACTCTCGACGGACACGGAGCGCAGCCGGGCGTGCCCTGGACACGAGCGCGACGCAGCTCTGCCCAATCCGCTCGGGCGACGGTGCCGAACAGAGGGTGTGACGCTCCTCGCGGACGTCACAGCGAGGGCCCGCTCGACCCGGTCCGGTACCCGCCGGTCAATTCCCTGCGGGCCGTGCGGCCCTCGCGCACCCGCTCCACGCCGCGAGGATCCGAACCACCCGAACCCGACCTGCGAAGTGGACGCACATGTCGGAACCGATGCCACCGAGAGGGGGGAAACCTGCAATGCTTGCGCTCGTGGAACACGACACCGAGGCCTGGAGCTCCACCGAGCCCGTACCCGTGTCGCCTGACGATCTGCTCGCTCGTGTCGCCTCCGGCGACCAGGCAGCCTTCTCCGACCTCTACGACGCCCTGTCGGGCCGTGTGCTCGGTCTGGTCACGCGACTCCTCAAGGACCGCGCCCAGTCCGAGGAGGTCACGCAGGAGGTCTTCCTCGAGGTGTGGCAGCAGGCCACCCGCTTCGATCGTTCACGCGGCACCGCCGCCAGCTGGGTCCTCACGATGGCCCACCGTCGAGCGGTCGACCGGATCCGGGCATCGCAGGCGTCGCACGACCGGGACACCAAGATCGGCATCCGCGACCTGGAGTCCGGTTTCGACCAGGTGTCCGAGTCGGTCGAGATCCGGATCGAGCACGAACGCGTCAGCCGCGCGCTCGCCAAGCTCACCGAGTTCCAGCGCCAGGCGGTGCAACTCGCGTACTACGGCGGCTACTCGCACAGCGAGATGGCCGAACGGCTCGGTGTCCCGATCGGCACCGTCAAGACCCGTCTCCGTGACGGGATGATCCGACTCCGAGACGAGATGGGGGTGACGTCATGACCGAACGCCACGACGACCCTGCCCTGCTCACCGGGTCGCACGCCCTGGACGCCCTGTCGGACGACGAGCGCGCGCTCCTCGAGCACGCCCTGACGACGTCGCCGGAGCTGCAGGCGGAGACGGACTCGCTCCGCGAGACCGCGCTGCAGCTCGCGTACGCCGTCGAGCCGATCGAGCCGTCGGCGTCGCTCAAGACGTCGCTGATGGCACAGATCGCCCGCACGCCGCAGGCTGCTCCGCTGGACGCTGCCTCGTCGGGCACCGGTCTGGAGGCTCCGCTCGCCTCCGCCCCGTCGCCCACCCCCGTCGCCGGTGCGGCTCCCGCCCCGGCGCAGGTCGCCGAGACCGAGAACGTCGTCGGGTTCGGCGCGGGTCCTGCCGTCGGCCACGACGAGGGTGCGGCCTCGGCGAAGGCCCGCCGCCGCTGGTTCCAGCGTCCCGCGGCCGCCCTGTCCGCCGCAGCCGCCGTCGCCGTGGTGTTCCTCGGTGTCGGGCTCGGTGTCGGCACGAACTTCGGTCAGACCGAGGGCACCGGCCCTGGGACCACCCAGGCCTCGGGCACGCTCGACTCCATCTACGCCGCGTCCGACTTCCAGCGCACGACCGCGAAGGTCCCCGGTGGGGGCTCGGCGACGGTGGTCTGGTCGCACGACGTCGGCAGGTCCGCGGTCATCCTCGACGGTGTCGAGCAGGCTCCCGCGGGCAAGACCTACGAGCTCTGGTACATCGGGTCCGAGGGCGGCGAGATCGTCCCCGCCGGCCTGGTCGACGGTGCCCGGAACGGCGTGCACACGGCGGTCCTCGACGGCAAGCTCACGCCGGGTGCGGCGATCGGCATGACGGTCGAGCCCGAGGGCGGGTCCGACCAGCCGACCTCGACGCCGCTCATGGCCGTCCCCACGACCCAGGCGTAGCACCGACGTTCGTGGTGCGATCGGGGTCCGTCCTCGTCCGCCTCTTTCGTTGATGGAGCAGAAGACGTCGGGTCCCGTGTAGTGACCCGACGTCTTCTGCTCCATCGACGAGCCGGAACCGACGCAGCGAGGCCCGGTGCCGTCCGTGGCGGACGTGCACCGGGCCTCCAGGCCGACCGTCAGGAGACGGACCGGGCGCCGATCACCCGAAGCGACCCGAGACGTAGTCCTCGGTCGCCTGCACGGACGGGTTCGAGAAGATCGTGGCGGTGTCGTCGAACTCGATGAGCTTGCCCGGCGCACCGGTGCCCGCGATGTTGAAGAACGCGGTCTTGTCGCTGACGCGCGACGCCTGCTGCATGTTGTGCGTGACGATCACGATCGTGAAGTCCTTCTTGAGCTCCTCGATCAGGTCCTCGATCGCGAGCGTGGAGATCGGGTCGAGGGCCGAGCACGGCTCGTCCATGAGCAGGACGTCCGGCTGCACGGCGATCGCGCGGGCGATGCAGAGACGCTGCTGCTGCCCACCGGACAGGCCCATGCCCGGCTTCTCGAGGCGGTCCTTGACCTCGTTCCACAGGTTCGCGCCCTGCAGCGAGCGCTCGACGATGTCGTCGGCCTCGGACTTCGAGACGCGCTTGTTGTTGAGCTTCACGCCGGCCAGCACGTTGTCGCGGATCGACATCGTCGGGAACGGGTTCGGACGCTGGAACACCATGCCGACCTGACGGCGGACGAGCACCGGGTCGACGCCCTGGCCGTACAGGTCGTCGCCGTCGATCTTGACGGAGCCCTCGACGTACGCGCCGGGGATGACCTCGTGCATGCGGTTCAGCGTGCGGAGGAAGGTGGACTTGCCGCAGCCCGACGGGCCGATGAAGGCGGTGACGGTGCGGGGCTCGATCGTCATGTCGACGCCCTCGACGGCCTTGAACTTCGAGTAGTAGACGTTGAGGCCGTCGACCTCGATGCGCTTGGACACGTGGTTTCCTCCGGGGTGGATGGTCGTTGCCGTACGGCTGACGCGCTGCGCTGGCGGGCTGGTCGGGTGCACCGACCGGGTGCCGCTCCGCTGGCGGTCGGCGCTAGCGGGGGAGCTTGGGGGCGAAGAGGCGGGTGATGAAGCGGGCGAGCAGGTTGAGCACCATCACGATGAGGATGAGCACGAGCGCCGCGGTCCAGGCCCGGTCGACGAACGGCACCGGGTTGGCACCCTGCTGCGAGTACTGCGTGTACGCGAAGACCGGCAGGGTCATCATCGGGTTCTTGAACAGGTCGTAGTTCATGCTCGCGGTGAAGCCGGCCGTGACGAGCAGCGGCGCGGTCTCGCCGATGACACGGGCGATCGACAGCATGACGCCCGTCGTGATGCCGGCCAGGCTGGTCGGCAGCACCACCTTGAGGATCGTCAGGTACTTCGGCACGCCGAGCGCGTACGAGGCCTCGCGGAGCTCCATCGGGACGATCTTCAGGACCTCCTCGGTGGAGCGGACGACCACGGGGATCATCAGGACGCTCAGCGCGATCGAGCCGACGAGGCCGAAGCGGGCGCCCGGGCCGAGGAACAGCGCGAACAGCGAGTAGGCGAAGAGACCGGCGACGATCGACGGGATGCCCGTCATGACGTCCACGAAGAACGTGATGCCCTTCGCCAGCGCGCCCTTGCCGTACTCGACCAGGTAGATCGAGGTGAGCAGGCCGATCGGCACCGAGATGAGCGCGGCGAACAGCGTGATCTCGAGCGTGCCGATGAGGGCGTGCAGGGCGCCGCCGCCGTCGGAGATGACGCCGCGCATCGAGGAGTTGAAGTACTGGGCGTCGAAGCGGGCGAGACCGTCGGCCAGGACGGTCCAGAGCAGCGACACCAGCGGCAGCACCGCGATGACGAACGCCGTGATCACCAGCGAGGTGATGAGCCGGTCGACCGCCTTGCGCCCGCCCTCGACGATGCGCGACACGACGACGATGAGGACGTCGAACAGGACGGTGCCGAGGAACAGGGCGGCGACGACGTTGAAGTCCTTGACCGCACCGCCCGCGTTCAGCAGGGCGAAGACCGCGACCAGGGCGACCCAGGAGCCGACGAGGAGGAGCCACGGCACCGACTTGTGCAGCTTGCCGTTGGCGTAGACGTTGCCGGCGGTGCCGGTCTGACGGAGGGCGAGGGACATCGGGCGTGACCTCTCAGGAGACCCGCTTGCGCACGATGTAGCGCGCCAGCATGTTGATGACCAGGGTGATGACGAAGAGGATCAGGCCCGACGCGACCAGGGCGTTCAGGGCCGTGCCCGACGCCTCGGCGAACTGCAGGGCGATGTTCGCCGCGATCGTGGAGGGGTTGAGCGACGTCAGCATCTGGAAGGTGACGTTGGTCGAGACCGAGAGCACGAGGGCGATCGCCATCGTCTCGCCCAGCGCGCGACCGAGGCCGAGCATGATCGCCGAGACGATGCCGGACTTCGCGAACGGCAGGACCGACAGGCGGATCATCTCCCAGCGCGTCGCGCCGAGGGCGAGTGCGGCCTCCTCGTTGAGGGTCGGGGCCTGCAGGAAGATCTCGCGCATGACCGCGGTCATGATCGGGATCGCCATCACCGCGAGGACGATCGATGCCGTCAGGATGGTGCGGCCCGTGCCGGAGACCTGCCCCGAGAAGAGCGGGAACCAGCCGAGGTACTCGTTGAGGAAGCCGTAGAACGGCTTGAGCAGCGGCGCGAGCACCACGATGCCCCAGAGGCCGTAGACGACCGACGGCACCGCGGCCAGCAGGTCGATGACGTACCCGAGCACCGGCGCGATGCGACGCGGTGCGTAGTGCGAGATGAAGAGCGCGATGCCCAGCGAGAGCGGTACGGCGATGACGAGCGCGATGAGCGCCGAGTAGACGGTACCGAACACGAGCGGACCGACGTAGTCCCAGAAGCTCGTGGCGTTGTTCGGCAGCTCGCCGACCTTCGCCGTGAAGGCGGGGATGCTCTGCCAGACCAGGAAGGCGGCGACGAGCACGAGCACGAAGAGGATCAGGCTGCCGGCGACCACCGAGGCGGTCGAGAACACCCGGTCGCCGACGCGGACGACGGCCTTCGGCTTGGCGGGGGAGACGGTGGCCCCTGGCTGGGCCGGTGCGGTCGTCATGGGACTCCTGTCGGAGGGGAGGCCGGGCTCCGTCGAGGAGCGGCCGGGGGAGGCGACGGGGTGGAACTGGTGGAGCTGGTGGTGCTGCTGGCGCTGCTGGTGCTGCGTCCGGTCCGGCCGGTGCTGCGTCCGGTCCGGCCGGTGCTGCTGGTGCTGCGTCCGGTCCGGCCGGTGCTGCTGGTGCTGCGTCCGGTCCGGCCGGTGCTGCGTCCGCGCTGGACGGGCGAGAACCCGGACGCCGGTCAGGATGGGTGGGACCGGCGTCCGGGCGCTCAGCGGGCCTTACTTGATGGAGGCGACGGCCTTGGCGGCCTTCTCCGACAGGTCGGAGGAGAGGGCGGCCGACTTGGCCTCCTTCGCGGCGGCCTCCTGCGCGTCCTGCGTGACGACGTAGTCGAGGTAGCCCTTCACGAGCTCACCCTTGGCGGAGTCCTTGTACTCCTGGCAGGCGATCGCGTAGGAGACGAGGACCAGCGGCCAGGCACCCTCGGCGGTGTCCTTACGGTTGATCTCGATGGCGAGATCGTTCTCCGAGCGGCCCGAGACCGTGTCGGAGTCCGCGACGACCTTGGCAGCGCCCTCGGCCGAGATCTCGGTGGCCTTGTCGCCGACCATCAGCTTCGCCTTGTCGAGGTCACCGGCGCCGGAGTCGTCGATGTAGGTGATGGCGTTGGAGGCGCTGGCCATCGCCGAGGCGACACCCGAGGTGCCCTTGGCCGAGTCACCGACCTGGTACGGGAAGGTCTGGCTGGGGGCCTCGGTCCAGACGTCCGACGCGTTCGCCGAGACGTACTCGGAGAAGTTCTGCGTGGTGCCCGAGTCGTCCGAGCGGTGGATCACGGTGATGTTCGCGTCCGGCAGGTCGACGCCCTTGTTCAGGTCGGCGATCTCGGAGGCGTTCCACTTGGTGATCTTGCCCGAGAAGATGCCCGCGATGGTCTTCGCGTCGAGCGTCAGGTCGGAGACGCCCTCGACCTTGTAGGCGATGGCGATCGGGGAGATGTAGACCGGGATGTCGATGGCCTTGTCCGCGCACAGGCCGAACGAGCCCGAGAGCTCCTCGTCCTTGAGCGCGGCGTCGGAGCCGGCGAAGTCCGCGGCACCCGAGATGAAGTTCTTGCGGCCGGCGCCGGAGCCGTCCGGCGAGTAGTTGACCGTCACGCCGGAGGCGACGTTCTGGAAGTTCGCAGCCCAGGTGGCCTCAGCGGTCTGCTGCGCCGACGAGCCGGAGCCGGTCAGCGTGCCCGAGAGCTTCGAGTAGTCGGTGCCCGAGCTCGAGGTCGGCGCTGCGGACTCGCCGCTGCCGCTCTCGTTCGCCGCGCAGGAGGACAGCACGACGGCGCCGGCGATCGCGATCGCTGCGATCGAACCGATTCGCTTGATGTTCACAGGGGTCCCTTCGGGAATGTCATTGCAGGCGGGACCGCTGCTGGTCCCTCGGGCCGGTGCTGACCCGGGAGCGACTGTAGGGACGCGAGGTGACGGGGATGACGCTCCTCGGTGAACGGGAGGTGAACGAGGGGTTGTCCCGGCTCGGGCGCCGGGCGGTCGATTCCCGGAGGGTGCAGGATCGGGTCACCGTGCGCGGGGACGGACGATGCGATCGCATCGGTTCAGCGGTGCGGTGCGGGTTCCGGTCTGGAGGCGCGCCACGCCTCCGCCTCGTCGCCTGCGGTCCGGTGGGTGCGGACCGGTGGATGCGGACCGGACGACGCGGTGCGGCGGGCGCTGACCGGGGCGCGGACCCGTGCGAGCGGGCCGGAGCGCTGCGGTGCGGGCAGGACGGGGCGTCGCGACCGCACGGTGGGTCGTGGGTCGTGGGTGTCGTGCTGTGCTGCGTCCCGGTCCGACCGGGCGCCGGGGTCAGGCCGGGATCGTGTTGCGGTGGGTCTCGACGGCGACGAGCTTCTCGCCCGCGATGTGCAGCACGGCGAAGTCCCCGACCGAGA
This sequence comes from Curtobacterium oceanosedimentum, assembly GCF_040545555.1. Classification (NCBI taxonomy): domain Bacteria; kingdom Bacillati; phylum Actinomycetota; class Actinomycetes; order Micrococcales; family Microbacteriaceae; genus Curtobacterium; species Curtobacterium oceanosedimentum. The sequence continues at coordinate 41,917 of NZ_JBEPMD010000002.1, read as the reverse complement.
GCATCGCGGCCCGACGGAGGTCGAAGCGACGGCGGTCGTCGGCGGTGGCCGAGGCGATGCGCGCGATGATGTCCGGCAGCACCGGACCGTGGGAGCACAGCACGGCGGACTTCGCCTTCGCGATCCGCTTCTGCACGACGCCCTTGACGTCGGCGGCCCCGCGGTCGTGGGCGTCCTGGCTGATGTCCGTCGTGCTCGAGACCCCGACCTTCGTCCGCGCAGAGAGCGGCTCGACGGTCGCGAGGCACCGAGCCGCCGTGCTGCTGACGATCTTCTTCGGACCGAACGCCGCGACGGGAGCCGCGACGGCCTTGGCCTGGGACCGTCCGACCGGCAGCAGCGGACGGGTGGCATCGGGGCCGTCCCAGTCCGAACCGGGCACGGTCTTCGCGTGCCGGAGGGCGATCAGCGCGAAGGTCCGGTGCTCACCCGCAGCGACACGGTCGGCGAACCGGTCGAGGATCGCGACGTCGCGTTCGTACGTCAGCCGTGCCCGTGCCCGGTCGACGGTCACCCACTCGATCGCGGCGACCTCGTCGTTCGGTCGGAACTTCCCCGCCCGTTCGTACTCCTTCGAGCCGACGCGGGCGGACCAGTAGTGCACGACCTTGTCGCGACCGCTCGGGAGCACGTACTCCGCGGTACCGAGCGGGGCGCCGAGGTGGACGCGGTACCCGGTCTCCTCGTCGATCTCCCGCACGGCGGTCGTCGGGATGCTCTCACCGGGGTCGACCTTGCCCTTCGGCAGGGAGACGTCCTGGTGGTGGTCCCGGTGGACGAGCAGCACCAGCGGCACTCCGTCCCGTTCACGCCAGACGACCGCGCCCGCCGCGACGACGGGCCCCGTGGGGCCGCCGCTCACCGAGCCGAACGCTTCCGGGCCGAGATCTTCCGCATGAGCACATTCTGCACGTCGTCGAGCGGACGGCCGTCCGGGTCCGTGGAGTGGCGCGTCCACTCGCCGTCGGACTCGAGGTGCCACGAGCTCGTCGACTCCGCCATCGCGAGTTCGAACATCTCCTCGACCTCGGTCACGTGGGCCGGGTCGGTGAGCCGGACCAGCGCCTCGACGCGGCGGTCGAGGTTGCGGTGCATCATGTCGGCCGAACCGATGAACACCACCGGGTCGCCGTCGTTGTGGAACGTGAAGGCGCGCGAGTGCTCGAGGTACCGGCCGACGACGCTGCGCACGCGAATCGTCTCGCTGACGCCCTCGATGCCCGGCTTCAGCGAGCAGATGCCGCGCACCCAGACGTCGATCGGCACACCGGCCTGGCTCGCCAGGTAGAGCGCGTCGATGATCTGCTCGTCGACCATCGAGTTGACCTTGATCCGGATGCCGGACGGCTTTCCGGCGCGGGCGTTGGCGGCCTCGGCCTGGATCCGCTTCACGAGCCCCTTGCGCAGGTGCAGCGGCGCGACGAGCAGCCGCTTGAACTTCTTCTCGATCGCGTAGCCGGACAGCTCGTTGAACAGACGGGTGAGGTCCTTGCCCACGGTGTCGTCCGCGGTGAACAGCCCCATGTCCTCGTAGATGCGCGAGGTCTTCGGGTTGTAGTTGCCCGTGCCGATGTGGCTGTAGTGCTTGAGCGTGCCGCCCTCCTGCCGGATGACGAGCACGAGCTTCGAGTGCGTCTTCAGTCCGACCAGGCCGTAGACGACGTGCACCCCGGCCTTCTCGAGCTTGCGCGCCCAGGTGATGTTGTTCTGCTCGTCGAAGCGCGCCTTGATCTCGACGAGAGCCAGGACCTGCTTGCCCGCGGCGGCGGCGTCGATCAGCGCCTCGACGATCGGGCTGTCGCCGGACGTGCGGTAGAGCGTCTGCTTGATCGCCAGGACGTTCGGGTCGGCAGCGGCCTGCTCGAGGAACGCCTGCACGCTCGTCGCGAAGGACTCGTACGGGTGGTGCACGAGGACGTCGCGCGAGCCGATGGCGCGGAACAGGTCGGGCTTCGTGTTCGGCTCGCCCGGCTGGAACTGCACCGGCGTCGTCGGGACGTGGCGCGGGTAGTGGAGGTCCGGGCGGGCGATCTTCGCGATCTCGAACAGGCCGCCGAGGTCGAGCGGCGACGGCAGGCGGTAGACCTCCTGCTCGGTGACGTCGAGCTCGCGCACGAGGAGGTCGAGGGTCACCGGGTCCATGTCCTCGGTGATCTCGAGACGGATCGGCGGACCGAAGCGGCGACGGAGCAGCTCGCGCTCGAGCGCCTGGATGAGGTTCTCGGCCTCGTCCTCCTCGATCTCGACGTCCTCGTTGCGGGTGACGCGGAAGACGTGGTGCTCGAGGACCTCCATCCCCGGGAACAGGTCGTCGAGGTGGTTCGCGATGAGGTCCTCGAGCGGGATGAAGCGCATCCGCCCGGAGCCGTCGTCGGGCAGCGCGATGAAGCGCGAGAAGTTCTGCGGCACCTTGAGGCGCGCGAACTCCTGCCGCTGCGACTTCGGGTTCCGAACTCGGACCGCCAGGTTCAGCGACAGGCCGGAGATGTAGGGGAACGGGTGCGCCGGGTCGACCGCGAGCGGCATGAGCACCGGGAAGATCTGCTCGTTGAAGTACTCCCGCATGCGCAGGCGGTCGGCTTCGTCGAGGTCGGACCAGTGCTCGATGTGGATCCCGGCGGCGTCGAGGTCCGGCTTCAGCGACTCGATGAAGGCAGCCGCGTGCCGGTCCTGCAGCTCGTGCGCCTTCCGGGCGATGTCCCGCAGGACGTCGCTCGGCGCGCGGCCGACGTTGGTCGGGACGGCGATGCCGGTGTCGATGCGACGCTTGAGACCCGCGACGCGCACCATGAAGAACTCGTCGAGGTTGGACGCGAAGATCGCCAGGAAGTTGGCACGCTCGAGCAGTGGCTGCGTGCGGTCCTCGCCCAGTTCGAGCACGCGCTGGTTGAAGCGCAGCCAGCTCAGCTCGCGGTCGAAGTAGCGGTCCGACGGCAGCGACTCGTGCTCGATCTCGACGACCTCGTCGAAGTCGTCGAGGTCGGGAGCGACGGATTCGCCGTCGAGCTGCGGTTCGGTGTCCATGTCGACATCCTGCCACCAGCCCCCTCTGCTCGGAGGAGCACGGGTGACCGCTGGGGAAAGCGCGCGTGAACGACCAGCCTGTGCAGGAGTGTCACCGACGAGCGCGAACGTGCCCCTCGGACTGGGGAGGAAACGTCACGATATACGGACGGTGACATTGTCGGGCTCCGCGGGTATGGTGGGCGGCGTTCAGGCCTCCGGGGGGATTCCACTGCGCGGGGGTGCAGGTACGAAGAGAATGAGGTTGACCATGTCGCGTGTCCTTTCCACCGAGCAGGCGAAGACCGCCATCCGCCAGATCCAGTCCATCGTGAACGGCGGGTTCACGGACCAGATCTCGCAGCTCGACGCCCAGGGGCGCATCCTGTCCGACTCGAACGTGTGGGACGGCCCGCTCGCCTCGACCTTCCGTGGGTCGACCTGGCCCGAGACCAAGGCGGCCCTCGACAAGGCGAAGACCGAGCTCGAGCAGCTCCGCACGCAGCTCGACAAGATCTCGCAGGACATCTTCACCGCGGGTGGCGGCGCGTAAGCACCCACCCCACACCCGGTCCACCGTCTCGTCTCGGTGGGCCGGGTGTTCGCGGTCGGGGGGCCGACCGCACCACAGCACGACGCGTGCAACTCGCGCGACCAGCACGATCAGCACCACCAGCACGTCCAGCACCAGCTCCGGGGGGAACGACCATGGCCCAGATCCACGCCAACATGGATCCGATCGAGTTCGACGACGCGACGGCCGATGCGTTGCAGAGCGCGATGAAGTCCGCGGCGGGGGCGATCGACGGCCAACGCGGTTCCCGTCGCTCGTACGTCTCGACCGCGTCGCAGGAGTTCCGCGGCCGCTTCGCCCAGCTGTTCTCGTCGAACGCCGATGTGGCCGACTCGGACGCCGACCGGATCGCGACGGCGCTGGAGAAGGTCGCTGGCTGGGTCGGCCAGATGAAGGAAGCCGCGGCGAAGGAGCGGGACAACCGCAGGCGCGCTCGCGAGTGGCAGGAGCGCGAGGACGAGCGGAACGGCTTGCAGGACTTCTGGAACGACACCTTCCACTACGACCCGATGCCGGACATCAAGAACGACGCGCCGCCGACCTTCAAGGAACCGGACGTGCGCGCGCGGCCCCGTGAGACGCCGAACCCGGGTTCCGGTGGGGGCGGAGGCGGCGGGACGTCGTCGGCGCGTCCGAGCGACCTCCGCTCCTTCGCGACCGGTTCGGTGTCGCTGGACAGCGCCCTCGAAGGACGACCAGCCGCGTTGCGGGGGAAGCTCACCGACTTCGCCGCCAAGTGCTCGTGGGGCCACATCGACGCTGACAGCGTCGTCACCGCCTTCGAGCAGTGGCTCGACGCGAACGCCCAGGACGCGGAGTGGGCCACCACCATCGCGGATGCCTTCACCGCGGCCGGCGGCGAGGGCAACGTCTCGACGGTCGCGGACTCCGCGCTCGCCGCGGCCCTCGCAGCCGCCGGTGTCTCCGAGACCCGCCAGGACCTGCAGTTCGAGCCGCCGTCGGCGTACGGCGCCCAGCCCACGACGGGCTTCTCGATGGACCCGGTCAACACCACGACCGGCAACTTCCTCGAACCGGAGCTCGACCTCGGGTTCACCGGTGCCTCGGCCTCGCTCGAGGTCACCCGCATGTACAACTCCCTCGACGAGCACGTCGGGCTCTTCGGCCCGGGTTGGTCGTCGATCCTCGAGACGCGTCTGCTCCTCGACGACGAGGGGGCGACCTTCGTCGGCGCCGACGGCCGACAGATCCGCTTCCAGCGCTCCGGCGAGGGCTGGGACCGCGGTGTCGGCGAGAACCGCTGGCTCGCCGCCGAGGGCGACCTGCTCGTCGTGCGCGACAACGCCGGGGTCCGGATCGACTTCACCCCGTCCGGTCTCTGGACCGGACAGCGCGGCGGGGTCGGGACGGCGGTCCGGGTTGTCCGCGACACCGAGGACCTGGTCGTCCGGCTCGAGCACGAACGCGGCCGCTGGGTCGAGATCGAGCACGTCGACGGACGCGTCGCGGTCCTCCGGGCTTCCGACGGTCGGCGGGTCGAGTACGGGTACGACGACCGCGGGCGACTCGTCAGCGTGACCGACCCCGTCGGTACCCGCCGCTACGGGTGGAACGACGACGACCTCGTCGTCACCGTGACATCGGCTGCCGGGGTCGTCGAGGTCGACAACACCTACGACGACCAGCGCCGTGTGGTCGAACAGGTCAGCCCGCACGGCCGAGCGGTGCGCTTCGCCTACCTGCCCGGTCGCGTCACGGTCGTGTCCGACCACGACGGCTCGCGCGCGAACTCCTACATCGCCGATGCCAAGGGTCGGCTCGTCGGGGTCATCGACTCCGACGACCGGCGACAGTCGATGAGCTACGACCGACACGGCAACCTGGTGTCGGCCACCGAGCGGGACGGCTCCGTCACCGTGCACGCCTACGACGACCGCGGTCGGAAGACCCGGACGGTGACCCCCTCCGGCGGTGACATCACCTACGGCTACGACGACCAGGACCGGGTGACCACCGTCGTCACCGAGGCCGGGGCGGTCGTGTCCTACGAGTACCGCGGCGACGACCGCGACCCGTCCGTCATCGTCGATCCGGTCGGTGGCCGCACCGAGCTCACGTGGACGCACGGCGTCCTCACGCACGTGGTCGACCCGACCGGAGTCGTCCTCGACCTCGAGCACGACGACTTCGGCGAGCTCGTGGCGACCACGAACGCGGTCGGGGACACCGCCCGGATCGAGCGTGACGCTGCCGGTCGTCCGGTCGCCGCGGTCAGCCCGTCCGGCGCACGGACCGAGTACCGCTGGGACGCGGCGGGGCTCCTCGTCGAGCGCCGGGACGCCGACGGTGCCGTCTGGCGGTACGAGCACACGGCCGGTGGGCGCGTCGCATCGATCACCGATCCACTCGGTGCCCGCACCACCTTCGAGTACGCGGCGAGCGGCGAGCTGGCGACCACCGTCGACCCCCTGGGTCGGCGGGTCACGCGGACGTTCGACGACCAGGGGAACGTCGCCGCGCTCGCCCTGCCGGGTGACGCGGTCTGGACGTTCGCGCACGACGGGTTGTCGCGCCTCCAGGCCGTCACCGACCCGACGGGCGCGACCTGGCGACACGAGTACGACGCCAACGGCGGCCTCGCCGCCACCGTCGACCCGACCGGCGTGCGGCAGGAGGTCGCGCGGGACGTCGCGACCGGCGTCGCGACCCTGCGCGATGCGTTCTCCGCCACCACGTTCCGTTTCGACGAGTTCGGGCGACCCGTCGAGCAGACGAGTGACGAGACCGGATCCGAGCTGCTGACGTACGACGCAGCCGGACGGCCCGTCGAGCTCGTCGACGGCGAAGGCGGCCTGACGCGCATCGAGCGCGACCTTGGTGGGCGGGTGACCGCGATCGTCAGCCCGTCCGGCGCCCGCTCGACCTACGAGTACGACGCGTGCGGGCGGCCGTCCGCGGCCGCCGACGCCACGGGAGCGCGGACGACGCTCACCTACGACGTGGATTCCCGCGTCGTCGCCCGGACACTGCCCACCGGCGAGGTCGAGGAGACCACCTACGACGCCGTCGGCCGCGTGGTCGCGCAGACGACGGCGGGATCCGGCACGAGCCGGTACCGCCACGACCGGGCCGGGAGGCTCGTCTCCAGTCACGACGCACGCTTCGGTCACCGACGGTTCCGCTACGACGCTGCAGGGCAGCTGGTCGAGGCCGTCGACGGGCTCGGGGGCACCACCCGCTTCGCCTACGACGAGCGGGGCCGGCTCACCGAGGTCACGGACCCCGCCGGCGGGGTCACGCGGCGCCGGTACGACGGGGCGGACCGCGTGGTCGCGGCCGTCGACCCGCTCGGTCGCGAGACGACGGCGCGGTACGACGCAGCCGGTCGCCAGGTGGAGCAGACCGACCCCGAGGGCCGGACCACCAGCTGGACCTTCGACGCCACCGGCCGCGCGACCGAGGTCCTGGTCGACGGTCGGCTGGTGAGCGAGACCCGACGCGACGCCGTCGACCGCACCGTCGTCGTCACCGACCACACCCGTGGTGCGGGCCGGACGGTCGACCACGAGCTCGAGTACGACCGCCGCGGGCTCCTCGTCCGACGGAGCCGGGGTGGGCGTTCCGTGCGGTGGGAGTACGACGCCGACGGCAACCGGACTGCGCGAACCGATGCCACGGGTACACGGACCGAGTGGCGCCGCGATGCAGTGGGCCGCGCCGTCGCCGTCGAGCGACAGGGGCTCGCCGCGGCGACCTTCGCCTACGACGCAGCCGGGCGGATCGTCCAGGCGTCGACCGGCGACGTCGTCCAGTCGTGGTCGTACGAGCGGGGTGCGCTGGTCGCCCACACGACGACGACGCCCGATGGCGCGATGGTCACGCGCATCGAACGCGACGACCAGGGCCGGATCGTCGCGCTCGACGGTCCGGTCGGTCGTGTCGAGTACGCGTACGACGCCGCCGGGCAGCTCGTCCGTGCCGGGAGCTCCGCGTGGGAGTACGGCGACGGCGGGCGGCTGCTGCGCGAGGTCGTCGACGGTGCTGCGACGACGTTCGAGTACGACGCTGCGGGGCAGCTCACGGCCTCCGTCCGGGACGAGGAGCGGACGGAGTACCTGTACGACGGGCTCGGTCGACGGATCCGTCGTACCCGCCCGGACGGGTCGACCGAGGAGTACGCCTGGTCCGACCTCGGGTCGCTGACCGCCGTCGTGTCGCGGGACCGTTCGTACGGTGAGACCGGTCGGGCCGAGGTGTGGACCGACGTGCTCGGAGAGCTCGCGGAGGTCGGCGGCGCCGAGGTGTGGTGGGACTCCGCCGCGCCGCTGCCCGCGATGGTGTCGATCGGCGGGGAGAGCGTGCTCGACCTGCCGGGCGGCGCGGTCGCCGTGGGTGATGCCTGGTCGATCGCAGGCTGGCGGACCGCTCGTTCCACGGACCCTTCGGACCCGTGGGCGGTGCTCGCATCGGTCCAGGGAGCGGCGCTACCCACCGGCGTCTCGCTCACCGCTGACGGCGGGCTGTCGATCGCGGGGCTGGAGTGGCTCGGGGCGCGCGTGTACGACCCGGCGGCGCGGGGCTTCCTGTCGACGGACCCGTTGGCGCCCGTGCTCGGTGCGGCGTGGTCGGCGAACCCGTACTCGTACGCCGGGAACGATCCGATGCACGCGATCGACCCCCTGGGGCTCCGACCGGCGACGGATGAGGACCTGGCGGCGTACCGGGATGCGAACCAGGGCGTCATCGGCGCAGTCCGGAACTGGGCTGACGAGAACTCCGAGCTGATCTCGAACATCGCCATCGGTGTCGGCGTCGTCCTGGCGGTCGGGGCTATGTTCACCCCTCTGGGACCCGTTGTTGCGCTCGCTGTCGCAGCAGGTTCTGGAGCAGCGTTGGCCGGAGGTTTCTCCATCAAGAAGAATCGAGGCCCAGACGGGCGCGTCGACTGGGGCAAGGTTGGTCAGGACACACTCGTCGGCGCAGCGGCCGGTGCCGCCGGTGGCGGCGCGGCGATAGGTCTCGCGAAGGCCGCGCCGGCCGCTTCGCTCGCGCTCGGGTCAGGTGTCAGGGGTGTGGCGTCTCAGGCGTTCTCGTCCGCAGGCCGTGGCGCAATTGCGTCTGGAACGTCAGGCGCTGTCAACAACGTCGGGGACTACTACTTCAACGACGAGATCAAGGACAAGAACCCGCTCGGGTACGCAACGGCAGCCGCCACAGGATTCGGCACCGGAGCAGCCTCCAGCATCGCTACAGGGCGTCTCTCAGGATCACTCGTCAACAGCTTCGGGATCACGTCCACGGTCGGAAGAGAGATAGCAGGCAACGCCGTCTCGAGCGGCGTCGGCGTCGTGTCGTCCGAGGTGAACGAAGCGATCCGGCCTGGCGGAGACCCCTCGCTCGGAAACATCATCCAGACCTTCACGACCGGCGCGGCGCAGGGTGGTGACGGCCCGACTGTCGGGGTCCATCGGAGATGGTGAGAGGCGGGAGGTACGGTGTTCGCATGACCGGGAAGTCGTCCACTGCGGCGAGGAAGAAGCGTCCCGTCGTCGGGATCGCCATAGTATTGCTGCTGTTCGTTGTTCCAGGGCTGCTCTTCTTTGTGATACCCGTCGGGATCACGGCGTACGACGACTCGCATCGGATGTCGATCACGTGCACCGTCCGTAGCGCCGTCACTGGAACGGAATCGAGCGGCTCATTCAAGGGGGGCGGTGCGTCGGGGCCCCAGGTCGTTGTCGTGACCGAGCAGTGTGGCAAGATCCTGCTCCAAGACGGCATCAATTCCTCGAACGCGGATGCCGTCGCGAAGAGAGTATCGACTGCGGACAGTGTCCGTTTCACTGTTGGCGACGCGGCATACCGACTTCGCGCTCAACTTGCAATTTTCGGCGTGTCACCCACTGGCTACAGCTTCGAGGTCGTGGGTGCCAGTTGATCCACACGGGAAGCCCAGCGGTCCGTGATGAAGAAAGCTGCGCCGACCGGGCCTGACGGGGGCGACTGCGAGCCGATAAGAGTGCTGAGCGAATGAGTCCATCAGCAGCGCGATGCATCGTCGGATCTGCGGATCAACCATCCGGGTCAACGAGGCTGGCTCCCCGCGTGCAAGGGAATCGCGCCACCACGTCTGCGTGCGTTTTCCTGTCGGGAGCCGGAGAGGTGAGACAGGCTCGAGTCCCGCAGTGCTCCACGTGGTGAGGAGCACTTCATGTCCAACTCCTCGGTGTGCTGCTGTCGAGATGTTGGACCCTGACGGCGACCGTGGAGGCGAACTCCTTCAAGACGGTATCAACGGCATGATCGACGGCTCGATCGGTTCTACGAAGCCTAAACACTGACGCGGTTCGGCCAGGCGCGCAAGCATCATCGATGCAAGGAGTCAGAGTCGATGCGGAAAGAGCGCTCGATGCGGTCGAGAAGAATCATTTTCTCCTCATGGCTGATCGGGATGGTGCTGATATTCACCGCGATTTTTGTCGCGCCGGTGACGCTGAAGGCATATGACGCCGCTCACCCGCTCGTGGTGGAATGCCGCATCATCGCGGCGACTGCGGGTGACGGATCATCGAGATCTGTGCGCGGTATTGGTGCATCGTTCAATCAGGTGCGCCTTGATTCTTCAGACTGCGGCGTCCTGTTCATACGCAGAGGGGTGTCGGCAAACAATGCTTCACAAATTGCAGCGGAGTTTCAGGATGGTCGCCGTTACGAGTTGCAGTTCGGTGCCGCTTCGTACCGTTTCCGCGATTTGCTTCGAACCTTGCACCAGGCGGTCGAGGTTCAGCGCTTAGATTAGCGAGAGCTTCTGAGTGCCCGCGTGCAGGCTTGTTTCAAGCGCCGGGAGTCAGCTGAGAGATGGCAGTGTACGAGATTACTTGCGGTGGTGCTCTTCTTCGGGCGGCAAATGAGCTGCTGACATGAGGGTCGAGCAGAGAACGCCGGGCGCTCGGAGTGCGTAGCGGCAGGCGCCGGGTCCTGAGTGCATGAGTGAGGTGCAAGGATGAACGATGCTCGCCGGGGAGTGGTCCAGAGGCGGGTCAAGGTGTTCGCCGTGCTTGCGCTTATCGTGTTTGGGCCTCTCGCCCTCCTGATCGGAGGGCCGTTGGCTCTTGTTGCTTATGACAAGTCGCACCTCATCTCCATTGATTGCACGGTCACGAGTGCAGAGTCAGCTGTTGGCTCTACGCGTTCGTCGAAGGGAATCGGCAGTTCCATGAACCAGGTCTTCATCAAGACGAACTGCGGAGAGTTTGTTCTCGGCGCCGGCGTGACTACTGTCAACCGCGCTGAGATAGCAAACGAGCTTGATCGCGGAGGCCGTTACGAATTTGATATCGGCGGAGGGTCCTGGAGGTTGCGGAGCTTCCTCGAAGCCGTCAGCATCGCTCGCGTGGTGTACGGCTACGAGCCTGTCGGGGGCAGCTGAGCGCCTTCAGCTGCTGTTCCTCGACCGGACCTTCGGCAGTTCGCGGGTACTCGGCGGGCCGATCGGCAGCGTCGAGTGAGATTCATGGACCGTGATCAATTGCTGCGGACGAAGGGATGAAGGCTGGGTGGAGCAGCGATGCAGAGCCTGTGGATCGCGGGGTTGAAGAGGGAGAACGGCGTGAGGGATCGTCGTGCGGAACATACGATTCGTGAGACCGACAGTGGTCCGGTAGCCGGAATGGCGAATTAAGAGCGAGGGGTGTGTGTCGCACAGCAGGCTGAACCGTGGCCACTTCTCACCGAGCCGGCTGTCGGTCGTCAGGGGGCGACTCGTCTTGGCGGCGGCAGTCCTGGTCCTACTCGCGGTGGCGACCTTCTTCTTCGTCGGGCGGCAATCGATCGAGGAATACGACGAGGATCACCGGATCACCTTTGACTGCGTGATCTCGAACGCGAAAGCCTCCACAGTTTCTACGCACTCCGGCCGTGGTGTGGGTTCGTACACCGAGCAGGTGGACCTCCACACGTCCAACTGTGGGCATCTCGTGATCCGGGACGGCGTCACGAGTGAGAACAGTGCCGCTGTCGCATCGACCTTCGAGAGGGGCAAGAGGTACCGGATCACCTTGGGTGAGGCCTCGCTGAGTCTGCGTGCACCATTGTCCGTGCTCGGGGCGGTGCCAGAGGTTCGGGGATGGGAGCGAGGATGAGAAGAGAACGGGTCAGTAAGGCGCAGGTGGGGCGCGCGCCGGGGGCGAAGCGAGGGAACCGATTCGTCTTCGGGATGCTCGGGGTGATCGTCCTCGGAGTCGCTGGACTCCTGGCAGCAGGGGAGGCGTTCAGGCACTACGACCGGGAGCACCCCATCTGGGTGACCTGCGTCGTCGAATCGGCGTCTCCCGCTACGGGTGGATCGACGTCAGGACGTGGAATCGGGGCCACGTACGATCAGGTCGAGATCGCCACGGATGACTGTGGACCACTCGTGCTGCGCCGGGGCGTCGACGAGGCCAACAAGGAGCGTCTGGCTGCAAGCTTCAAGCGAGGCACTGGTCACCGGTTCGCGGTGGGCGCTGCTTCCTACCGGTGGCGTTCGGTGCTGCACTTCTTCCGGACCCCGGTGATCGTATCGGATTCGGCACCACTGCCCGAAGAGGGTCGAGGTTGACAGACAGACAGGTGCGTCGCGAGGCGTCGGAGCCTCGACGCTGGGGATCGCCGTGGTGCTGACGCGGTTGACCGTGCCGGGACGGGAGCAGGGTCGGAGCCACCCCGGCCTGATACGTTGGATGCAGGCGCCGGCCCTGCTGGCGCCTGACATCGAGTACCGCGCACAGGGGGCGCCGGCGCTCGAGGGGGCGTGAGAAGCCGGCCGCAGGTCGGCCGGAGCACGGAACTTCGGGGACGTCCGGCGCGCGAGTGCTGACCGCGAAGGACCACCATGACGACGCCGAACAACGGGCAGCCCGGCGACTGGCAGCCGAACAACGGGCAGCCGGACCAGCAGGCGCCCGGCTTCCAGCAGCCTGACCAGCAGGCGCCCGGCTTCGGCCAGCCGAACGGGCAGCAGATGCCCGGCTTCCAGCAGCCGGGCCAGCAGGCGCCCGGGTACCAGCAGCAGCCTTACGCCGGCGCGAGCGGGAGCGTTCCCCCCTGGCAGCCGCCGACCCCGGAGAAGAAGGGGAAGAACGTCGCACTCCGGATCCTCATCCCGGTCGTCGCCGTCATCGCCGCGGTTGGTGCGTCGCTGGGCGTCCGCGCGTTCTTCAACGCCACCGCCGAGCCCTCGCCGTCGGCCCTCGCGACCGAGGCGGCGAAGCAGGTCAACGAGAACTACACCTTCCCGCTCGAGCTCGACGAGGTGACCCGCTGGGACGGCGTGACGGCCGACGGCGCGCAGCTCGAGTACGCCTACACGATCGACTCCTCGGTCGATCCGGCGAGCCTGACCGCGGCGGACCTCAAGTCGTCGGTCGTGTCGAACGTCTGCCAGAAGAAGGAGTCGCGTGACCTGCTGTCGAAGGCGATCGTGATGCGCTACTCGTACGTCTTCGACGGCACGGACCGCACGATCGACTTCTCGGTTACCAGCGCCGACTGCTGACCCCGGGCGGAGGCTGAGGAGGGGTGACTCCTGCACGCCGGGTCTTCCACACGCTCCTCGCGGCGGTGGCACTGAACAGCAGCGGGCTCATCGAGCTCGGGCACTTCGGCGTCCAGGGCTGGGCGTTCGCCGTCGTCACCGTCGTCGGACTCGGCTACGGTGCGGCGCTCGTGCGCGTCGGCGCAGCGGGCTGCCTCGTACCGACGGTGCTGTTCCTCGGGAGCTTCGTCGTGCTCGTCGTCCTCGTCGACCACGCGTCGGACTGGGGGCCGCTGCAGTACGGGTGGCTGCCCGCGGTGCTGGCCGGTGCGCTCCTCGCCCGGGTGCTGTTCCCGGACGTGGGGGCGAGGCGGCGCAAGGAGACGACGGGCCGCGGGCTGCGCACGGCGGGTGGGGAGTGGCTGCGTGAGCTCGGCCCGTTCATGCTGTGCGCGGGCGCGTTCTGCGCCGCCGCGCTGGGGGCGATCCTGCACGGCGAGGGTGACGAGGCGCTGCGCTACGACGACGCACTCCGGCGGACCGGTGTGGTCGTCACCGGTGAGGTCGTGGACGTCGAGCGTGTGCACGTCACCGGGTACAAGGGGCGAGGGCACAGCGAGTACACGCCGGTGACGCGGCAACGGTACGAGGGTGTCGAGTACGAGACGACGCTCGACGAGTACACGGTGTCGAGCGATCCAGACTTCTACCGGGTCGGACAGCGCCTGCAGATCATGGTCGACCCGGACGATCCGACGACCGCCGGCGTCCGGTCCGAGGAGCTGCACGGGATGTTCGCGAGGAACGTCGACGACGGTCGCAACTACGCGTTCACAGCACTGCCGCTGCTGGCCGTGGGTGCGCCGCTCCTCGCGGTGCAGACGGTCGAGAGCATCATCCGGAGGATCCGCACCAGGCACACGCGGCGGTGGGCGAGAGCCAGGCGACAGGTGCTCGCCGCTCGACGGCGAGCTCGCCGTCTGGCCGCCGGTGTCGCCTCAGCCCACCGCGCTGGATCGTTCCCGCCACGCACCCCGTCCGAGTGAGCGCGCGACCGCCACCGGAGCAGCACGCGACAGCACGAGGCGACCGCCCCGACAGAGCGGGCCGTCCGGCGACCGCCCCGACAGAGCGGGCCGTCCGTCGGACCGGCACCGCGCCTCCAGGCCGGGTCGTGCAGGATCAGCCGCCGACGGTCAGCGCGGGAGCCCGCTCACCCACGCGCGGAACGTGACGGCATCGCTGTCACGGAGGACGACTGCCGGTGCGTCCTGGGCGTCGTACAGGAGGGCGAGGCTCTCCGGCGGCAGACCGGCCAGCTGCCGCCCCCCGAGCGACGTCGGGGCGACGAGCGCAGGGCTGGCGAAGAACGCGAGGGGCTGCGAGTCGGATTCGACGACCCCTGCCCTGCCGTCGATGAGAGCGCGGACCTCTCCGGGGTGCAGCGCGACGACGTCGCCGCCGACGAACAGGCGGATCACCGGACGCAGGCGACCGCCGGGACCGAGTGGGGCGGTGGTCCAGTCGGCGCTACAGGCGACCCCGCGCCAGGGTGGGATCGGGACGCCGTTCGGTCGGAGCGCTGCTTGGGCCGTCGCGCGGGGACGGACGACGCGCTCCTGCAGGTACGCCTCGAGCTCCGCGTAGCCGCGGGCCAGGCCCATCACGGAGAAGAGTCGCTTGCCGGTCACGTCACGTGCCTGCAGGCCGCCGTACTGGTTGGCGATCGGCAGCACCGCAGCGATCTCGCCGAGGTCGACGCGGCGCTCCTGGTGGAGGCCCTGACGGACCAGCAGGTGGTCCTCCATGGCGAGCACCCGTGTCCGGCGCATCGATCGGGACAGCACGATGCCCCCGATACCGGCCAGCAGGAGGACGATCGCCACGACGACGAGGCTGGGTTCGACACCGGTCGAGATCGTCGTGGCGGTGCCGAGCGACAGCAGGGCTCCGACCACGACGAAGACGATGGCGACGACGCGGATGAGCACCCACTGGAAGGTCCGCAGGCGCACGGTGACGAGCGCGCCGCCCTCGCTCGGCAGCGTCTCCCCGCGCTCGCGCCGGCGACGGTCGCTGTGCTTGGTCGCCGCCGTCACGGATCTCGTGATGACGAACGCCGCCACCATCGCGATGCCCACGGACGTGATCGTGATCCACATGTGTCGTCCCCCTCGTGCTGCGGCCCCTGGGCCGAGTGGCCGACCGCCACGTTCGGACGGTCGACCACTCGATCATGCATCCCCGACCACCAGGTCGTGTTCGGCGATCCCCCCAGGGTGCGGTGTGCAGAGTATCAATTCCACAGGACCGCGCAAGTTCGCATGTCGCCGGGCTGTGGCTCGAACGGGGGTGATGGCGACCTGTGGAGAACGGAACCTCACGGTATTTCAGCGGCTAGGATCGACCACGCAGTCGATTCTTGAGGGGGACGATCGTGATGTTGACGCGCGCCGGGGGGACCGGGACTCGGCAGGGGAGCCGCATCGCGGGAGTGGCGGCCGTGACGGGTGCACTCGCGCTGGTGCTCTCCGGCTGCACCGCCGACCAGGACCAGGTGACGGATCCGTCACGTGTGCTGCAGACCGTGGACACGACGCTCACCACGAACGGTGCGGTGAACGCGATCTCGGACACGACGATCTCGGTCGCCGGCAAGCGCTCGTCGTCGAAGACCGTCGACCACGACGTGAAGGACGCGGCCGGAGACCTGCCGCTCCGGATCACCACCCAGTACACGACCGACAAGCGCTCCGGGACCGACCTCGCCGACCTCGACGGGTACTCCGGTCGCGTCGAGATCGACGTGACCGTCGAGAACCTCACGGTCCGGTCGCAGGACCTCACCTACGACGTCGCGGGAGCCTCTCGTTCGACCCCGGCGCTGGTCGGCGCACCGTTCAGCGTCGCCGCTTCGACCGTGCTCGACGGGGTCGCTCCGGACCGCATCGTGACCGAGTCGGTCGACGGCGGCGCCGCCACCGACGGCGTCGTGAGCACGAACGCCTCCGGCGACGCGGTCGTCCAGTGGGGCCGGCTGCTGGCGCCGCCGACGTCGGGAGCGAGCAGCACGCTGCACCTCGTCGCCGACGTCCGCGACTTCTCGACGCCCGCGATCGACGTCGCGGCGCAGCCCGGACTGACGACGGACCTGTCGACCAGCGGCGTGATGAACGGGGCGTTCGGCTCCGAGACGGACTCCGAGCTCGCGCTGCAACGCCGGACGATCGACCTCATCGCGCAGGTGAACGAGGTGCTCGCCCGTGCCGGCGGCACCATCACCGAGGTCCGCACGAACCTCGAGTCGACGTCCGAGACCCTCGGTGTGCGGACGGCTGAGCGGCTGCAGGAGAGCAGTGCTTCGCTCGCGAGCACGATGCAGTCGCTGTCGGGCGAGCTCGGTTCGCTGAACGGGGACCTCGGCTCGACCGTGCAGGCGACGCAGTCGACGGTGCTGCAGCAGTTGCAGCAGACGACAGGCAGCCTCGATGCGCTGCTCGGTGACACCTCGGCGGCCGCTCCGGCGCCGGTGCTCGACGGCGAGGGCTGTGCCGCGGTCCCGCAGACAGGCACGGCGGGTTCGAGCGTCTACGGGAACCTGCTGCGCGTGTCCGCGCAGCTCGAGGGCTACGCCGAGGCGAGTGAGACCTGCAAGCAGGAGGTGACCGCGCAGCTGGCCGCCGCGGTCGGGCCGGAGCAGCCGGACGAAGCCAGTTGTGCGCTGGGCGAGAACGTCGAATCGCTGACGTGCTCTCTCTTCGCTTCCTCGAAGTCGATCAACCAGTCGCTCGTGGGCCTGGTGAAGGCCGGCGACGACATCGCTACAGTCCTGCGCGGGCAGAAGTTCGAGGATGCGTCGGGCAGCGTCGTCGAGCTCAAGACGACCCTCGACAACCTTTCCAAGGCGCTCGACGACTACCAGGCCGGTGCCGACGCGTCGAAGCTCGCGGGCGCGCTGGACGCTCTGGACGAGAGTTCCACCGCCTTGAGTGCCCGTTCCGACGAACTGCAAGCTGCCCTGCGAGCCGTGCACGAGCAGGCTGACTCGGCTCGGTCGCTCATCGACGGAGCCGGGTTGCCCTTCTCGATGCAGCGTCAGAACGCAGCAGTTGCAGATCAGCTCTGCTTGCTCGCGACGTTGGATCGCATCTCCGACGAAGATGCAGCGCGTCTGCGCGGTTACCTCACGGCAGAGCCCTGCGCGGGAGCTGCACCGGACACGAAGCTGAGCCCCGGACCAGGGTTCGACACACCGATGGATGCGCGCCTCGATGACCAGGCAAACCGTTGGCAAGAAGTCACCGACGGTACGAAGACCGAAGGGGCAGCAGAAGGAACGGTCGGCGGATCGGTGGGAAACCTTCGATCGCAGCTCGATGAACTCCAGGCGGCGATCAAGGAGGTTCGTGCCGCCTCGACAACCGGGGGCTCGAACATCGACAAGACGGTTGAGGACCTTCGCTCCGGTATCGAGAAAGCCCAGTCCCAGCGAACAACTGTTGCGGAGCAGCTCGAGTCCGTGCAGAAGACGCAGCTCGAGCTGGCTGACCAGGTCCAGAAGTCGTTTGCCGATGCTTCCGACAGCTCGACAGACGCGCTCGCTGAGGCGCTGCGGTCGCAGGTCCGCATTGTCGGCAAAGCCTCCGCAACGAGTCGAGATGCCGTCGTCGACGCGTTCGACAAGTCGATCGCCGGCCTCCGCACCACCTCGGGCGAGGTGACGAGCGACTCGAAGGGCACCATCGACGAGCAGAAGGGTGCCCTCCGTGAACAGAGCAGCAGCCTCGCCTCGTCGGTGGACGCGCAGACCGCCGCGAGCCTGCAGCGCATCGACGCGAGCACCAGCGCCTCGGTCCGCGACGTCGAGGGTGCGAGCACGCTGCTCACCGGCGACCTCAACCGCGTGATGCTCGACCTCGGTGACCGCAAGGTCAACGGCTCCGGCATCCTCGGCGCGATGGCCACGAGCGCGGCGAAGTCCGACTCCGCCGACTACCAGCTCGCCCTCGCGTCGCAGAACGCCTCGGGCTACGCCAACGTCCGGGCGGAGGACGTCGCCGGCATCCTCCTGCAGCAGGAGCAGTTCCGTGCCTCGCTCGACCGGGCCGCGAAGCTCCCCGCCTTCCGTCTCGACGTGCCGTCCAGCGCGACGTCGACGACGCTCTACGCCTTCCGGATCGGAGCCGAGCGATGAGCCACGTGCAGGACCACCCGACCGAGGCGACTGCTGACGAGCAGGGCGCAGACGACCCGACCACGACCGATGCTGCCCGGACCCGGAAGCGTCGGCGGACCGCGATCATCGTCGCGGTGGCCGTCCTCGTGGTCGCCGCCGTCGTCACCGCGGTGCTCGCGGTGCGCGTCTCGGCCTCGACCCCGGCCGAGGCGGTCTCCGCGACGGCCCCGGTGCCGATCAGCGTCGCCCACGTCCCCGACGGCACGAAGATCGGCGTCGTGGTCACGCTCGGCGACGGTGAGGGCGCGCAGTGGGACGACGCCGCGCAGGGCGCCCTCGTGGCGCAGCGTCGCCTGGAGCTCGGCGGCACCGACGTGCAGCTCGTGACGAAGAACGACGGCGGGTCGGCCGACGGCGCCCGGAAGGCCGTCGAAGCACTTGCGGCCGACGGCGTCTCGGGCATCGTGGTGGCGACGTCCGGCGACCACGTCCGTGGTGCCTACACCGCGGCGGCCGACGCCGGCATCCCGGTCGTCGCGCCCTACGCGGCCGGCGGTGACGACGCCTGGTCGACCGCGCCGTCGACGGAGTCCGTCGCTGCGGCACTGCAGGACGCGCTCGGTGACGTTGCGTCGCCGCTGCTCGTGGACCTGGGCGGCGGGGCGCCGTCCGGCGTCCGGTTCGCCCACGTCCTCGATGCGACGAGCGCACCCGACCTCGGCGCGCTCGCCACGACGATCGCGCAGCGCACCGGCGCAGCGGCGGGCTCCACCGACGCCGCGACGACCGACGGCCAGGAGGGAACCGTGCAGGCCGGCACCACGCAGGCCGGCACCACGCAGGACGGTGCCCAACAGGCGGCTCCGGACTCCGACGCCGTCGTCGTCAGCGGTCCGGCCGGTCGACAGGGTGCCCTCGTCGCAGCACTCCAGGAGGCGAACGTCACCGCTCCGGTCGTCCTGACCCCCGAGGCCACCAGTCCTGCCTTCGCGGCGGCGCTCGCCCAGGCGGGCGGCAGCCTCAGCGGCACGTTCCGCACCGTCGGTGTCGAGACCGACGACGCCCGCGCCCTGTCCTCGAACGCCGAGGGTCGTGCCATGTCGGCGTTCCTCGGCGGCGTCCGGGTGCTGGCGGACGACGCGGACGCGAAGAACCTGACCGGCGACCGGTCGTTCGCCTCGGTGGCGACCGTGGCCGACGCCCGCAGCCACGACGCCGTCGTCGCCCTGGTGACCGCCGTCGGGTCGGCCCGGAGCACGGACGTGAGCAAGGTCTCCGACGCGCTGGCGGGGCTCGACCTGGGCGCCGACGACGGCCTCGCCGGTCCGGCACTCGACTTCGGCGCGCGGCAGGCCCTCGGCGACCGTGCCGGTGTGCTCGCCGCCTCCGCACAGGGCCTCGGGCTGCGACCCGCGACCGCGGACGACGGCGCGACACCTGCGCTCGTCTGGTTCTCCGACTCGACCGACTGACGCCGTCCCGCCGCACCGCCGCACCGCCGCACCGCCACCGCACCACCCGCACCGCCGCACCACCCCGAGGGAGGACCGCCCATGCGCCTGCTGATCGAGCTCGACGACCGCCGCGAGACGATCGAGGCCGACGGGTGGGCGGAGTCCTCCACGTTGGGGGACCTCGTCGCGGCGTCGCTCGGCACCCCGCTCGACCCCGGGACACCCCTGGCGGTCGACGGCCACCGGACGAGCTCGGACACCCCGCTGCGCGACCTCGTGCTCCTCGAGGGGTCCCGGGTCGCCCGCACCACCGAGGACCCGCCGCGCACGGTCGACGGCTGGAGCGTGACCCTGGCGGGTGGCCTCGAGGCGGGGCTCGTCGTCCCGGTGCCGCGCAGTCGTCGGCTCGTCGTCGGGCGGGCTCCGCAGGCCGACGTCGTGCTCCCCACCGAGAGCGCCTCGTGGGAGCACTGCACCGTGGAACGCGAGGACGACGGCGTCCGTGTCCGCGACTCCGGTTCCACGAACGGCACCGTGATCGCGGGGGAGCGCATCGACGACGAGGGCGTGCTGCTCACCGGCACCACGAGCGTCATCGTGGGCGGTGCGGTGCTGCTGCTCCGGCCGGAGCTCCCGGAGACGACCGTGCCTGCGGCCGGGACCCTCCCGAACCTCACCCCGGCCGCCACCGCACCCTTCAACCGGCCACCGCGGCCCGGTCGCATCACCGACACCGAGCCGGTGTCCCCGCCGACGCGCCGGGACGTCGCCCCGGCGTCGAAGTTCAGCTGGATCACGGTCGCGGCGCCGCTCGTGCTCGCGGGGGCGATGGTGCTCCTGCTCGGGGACGCCCGCTTCGCACTGTTCGCACTGCTCAGCCCCGTGACGGCGATCGGCATGTGGTTCGAGCAGAAGCACCGCCGGGCCAAGAACCTCAAGGAGGAGGAGACGCGCTTCACCGAGGCGGTCGAGACCTTCCGGGGCGAGATCACCGCTGCCGCAGCCGTCGAGGCGGCCCGCCGACAGGACCTCGTGCCCGACCCGGCGACCGTCGTCCGCCGTGCGCTCCTCCCCACCACCGACCTCTGGCAGCGCCGCTCGGACGACGACGACTTCCTCAGCCTGCACGCCGGCACCGGCGACGCGCCGTGGCGTCCCGAGGTCGACCAGCGTGCGGCGTCGTCGAAGCTCGAGGACGAGGCGAAGGCCGCGATCGCGGACAGCCGCCTCACGGCGGCGCCGGTCGTCGCCGACCTGTCGGACGCCGGCGTCGTGGGCATCGTCGGTGACCGCGACGGCGCGCTCGCCCTCGCCCGCAGTCTGCTCGCGCAGGCGAGCGTGCACTGCGGGCCGGCAGACCTGACGGTCGGCGTGTTCTGCGATGCGGGCCGCGAGGACGACTGGTCCTGGGCCTCCTGGCTGCCGCACACACGCGTCGCGGGCAGCAGTACCGGCGCCCGGTGGATGTCGGCGCAGCGCGACCAGAGCGCCGCCGTCCTGCGCGGACTGCAGGAGTCGCTCGACGAGCTCCCCACTCCGAACCTGCTGGTGGTCGTGGACTCCGACGTGCTCACGGAGGGCCGCGACGCCCCGGCGCGCAGCCTGCTCGGCCAGGGCCGGACGGTCCCCGGTGTCTCGCTGCGCCCGGGGGAACGTCGACAGCGGGTGAGCGGCATCGTCATCGCGACGAACGAGCAGCAGCTGCCGGCCGCCTGCACGTCCATCGTCACGGTCGGGGCGGACGCGGCGGCGACGGTCTACCGCCCCGAGGACCGCACGCGCGTCGAGGACGTCGTGCTCGCCGGTCTCACTCCGGCGACGGCGGAGCGCGCCGCCCGCGCCGTCGCGCACTTCGACGACCCGGAACTCACGGTTCCCGGCGCATCGCTGCCGTCGCTCGTCCGCCTGCCCGACCTGCTCACACGGAGCGCAGCACCCCATGCCGGCACCACCTCCGTCGACACCACCACCGCCGAGGGAATCCGCACCCTGTGGCAGACCAGCACGGGGACCTCGACCCCGGTCGGGTCCTCGGAGTCCGGCGTCCTCGAGATCGACCTGGTGCGCGACGGCCCCCACGGCCTGGTCGGCGGGACCACGGGTTCCGGCAAGAGCGAGTTCCTCCGCTCGTTCGTCGCCGGCCTCGCGGCCCGGAACGACCCCACCCGGCTCAACTTCCTGCTCGTCGACTTCAAGGGCGGCGCCGCCTTCGCCGCCTGCGAACGGCTGCCGCACACCATCGGCACGATCAGCAACCTCGACGAGCAGCTGGCCGACCGAGCGATCCGTGCGCTCGAGGCCGAGCTCGAGCGCCGCCAGCGGGTCTTCGCGACCGCCGGCGCCGACATCGACAACCTCGACGCCTACCTCGCGACGCGGCCGACCGAGCCGATGCCGCGCCTGCTCTTCGTCGTCGACGAGTTCGCCATGCTCGCGAAGGAGTTCCCGGACGTCCTGACCTCGCTCGTCGCGATCGCCGCCGTGGGCCGCACGCTCGGCGTGCACATGGTGCTCGCGACACAGCGCCCCGCGGGCGTCGTGAGCGAGGACATCCTCGCGAACACGAACCTCCGGGTGGCGCTCCGCGTGCAGAGCCGTGAGGACTCGACGAACGTCATCGGCGTCCCGGCCGCCGCGGGCATCGGCCGGCAGCAGACCGGCCGCGCCTACGTGAAGCTCGGGCAGGACGACATCACCCCGGTGCAGACCGCCCTGGTCACCGGCCGCGCGCGCGACGAACGGGTCGAGCAGTCGGTCTCGGTCCGTCCGACCGACGTGTTCGGCGTCCCGGCACCGGCGCCCGCACCCGGGCCGAGCGCGTCGGACGACACCGACCTCGACGTGCTCATCGAGGCGATCCGCGCCGCGAACGACGCCGCCGGGTACGCCGCACCCCGGCCCATCTGGCCCGAGGCGCTGGGAGACCGGGTCGACCTGGCGGAGGTCCCGGAACCGCCCAGCGGCAGCGGCCGCCGTCTCGTGCCCGTCGCGCTCGCCGACGACCCCGACCACCAGCGCCAGGTCGCCGGCGGCTGGGACCTCGACGAGGGCAACCTCGTCCTCATGGGCATCCCGGGCAGCGGCACGAGCACTGCCCTGTCCGCGCTCGCCCTGCGTACCGCGCGGACGACGAGCCCGGACGACCTCGACCTCCTCGTCCTCGACATGGGTCCCGGGGACCTGGCGCCGCTCGCGCAGCTCCCGCACACGACGGCCTACGTCGGGTCCGGTGCCGGGGCGAGCGAGCTGCAGGCCCGCTTCCTCCGCCACCTGCGCGCGGACCTCGAGCGTCGGCGCGCGAGCCCCGGCGGGCGTCAGGCCGTCGTGCTGATCGACGGCCTCGCGGCGCTCCGCGACGAGTACCAGGACTTCGAGGGCCAGCAGCTGTTGGACGCCCTGTACCGCGTGTACGCGGAAGGGCCGGCGCTCGGCATCTCGTTCGCGGTCTCCACGACCCGCGCGAAGGCCGTGCCGTCGGCGATGGACGAGGTCACCACCCAGAAGTGGCTGTTCCGTCTGGCCGACCCGTACGACTACGCGTCGATCGGGGTCCGCCCGAAGGACGTCCCGCCGCCCGTGCCGGGTCGGTACATCGACTCGACGACGAAGCTGCAGAGCCACGTCGCGACGCCGGCGGTGCCCCTCGCCGAGGCCGTCGCCGAGGTCGCCGCCGCGTGGCCGGACGCGGCACCGAAGTCGAGCGCCGTCGGCCGGCTGCCGGATGCGGTCCGGGTGCAGGACCTCGGTGCCGCGGCACGCTTCGACACCGAGCCGTGGCGCCTGCCGGTCGGCATCGCCGAGGACGACCTCGGCACCGCGGCGCTCGAGGTCTACGACGGCGAGCACGTGCTCGTCGCCGGCCCGGCGCGCTCCGGCAAGTCGACGGTGCTCCTCGCCCTGGCAGACCAGGCACGGTCCGCCGACGGCGTCCGCCCGGCCGTGTGGGCGATCTGCGACCGCCGGTCACCGCTCGCCGACGGCGTGTTCGACCGCCTCGCCGTCGGGGCCGACGAGGTCCCCGCCCTGCTGGCCGGCCTCCGCCTGGAGCGCGGCCCGGTCCTGCTGCTCGTCGACGACGCCGAACGCTTCGACGACGCCGACCAGGCGATCGCGTCGCTGCTGTCCTCCGAGCGACCGGGCCTGTGCGTGGTCGCCGCCGGCCGGTCCGCCGACCTCCGTTCGCTCTACAGCCACTGGACGCGCGCGGTCCGGAAGTCCCGCTGCGGCGTGCTGCTGCAGCCCGACGTCGACTACGACGGCGAACTGCTCGGGGTCACGCTGCCCCGACGTGCCCCCGTCGCGCTGACGGTGGGTCGCGGCTACGCCGCGTCGGGCGGCGCCGTCCGTCTGGTCCAGACCGCCGCGCCCGGCGCCTGACCCGCGGGACCACCACCGGACGGGAGGCGCGGTGCTCGGCCGCCACGCGCCTCCCGTCCGGCGGGTCCCGGCCGCAACCCGCTCCGATGGAGCAGGATTCGTCGCCTCACGCACCGTGACCCGACGGTTTCTGCTCCACGGAGGAGGACGAGTGACGAACGCCGACGACGCACCACGGGTGAGGCCGCGGGTCTGCGACCGGTCAGTCGCGGGTGGTGATGCCGAAGGGCGAGCTCTCGAGGTCCGTGAAGTTGCCCACCGTCGCCCGGACCGTGCACGAGGGTGCGACCGACAGTGCGGTCACGACGAGGCCGTCCGACGAGACGGCCAGTGCACCCGAGCACCCGTCGGCGAAGCGGACCCCGGACTCCCCGCCGGCGACGTCGGTGAGCATCTCCGAGGGCTTCCCGGTCGAGGGGCTGCGGTATAGCGGGTTCAGTTCGTCGGCGCCGCTCGGCCACACCGGCACGAGCGTCACCGGCAGCGTGGTCTGGCTGACCGTGCGGTCGGGCGTGCGGACCTCGACGCCCTGCAGCCGCTGCACGGGGTACGACGTCCCGGTCACCGACTGGTCGGAGACGGCCGTCGTGGTCGCGTTCCCGGCGGTGTCGAGCCACTCCTGCAGGCCGGCCTGGTCGGGCACGTCCGACAGTCGCACGGTGGCCTGCACGGTCAGGTCCTCGCCCGCCGGGACCACCACGTCGGAGAGCGTCCACCCGCAGCGGACGTCGACGCCGGTCAGCGACGGCTGGTTCCTGACGCCGGTGACGTCGCCGCCGGTCGCTCCGTCCCCGCTCCAGGTCACCGCGGGGCACTCGGCTTCTGCGCCGACCCCGGGCACCACCTCGAGCAGCGCTCCGCGGAGCGTCGCGGCCTGCGCGGCGTACGTGATCGACAGCGCGACGGTCCCGGCCTGCGGGTCGACGGTCGCCTTGCGGGTCGTCGAGAGCCCGGTCGGCAGCGGACGGTCCTGCTGGTAGGCGCTCGCGGCCTGTGCCGTGCGGGCCGCGCTCGGGGTGCCCTTCCCGCCCAGGGCGCCCGGGAGCCAGACGACCCCGCCGACGACGAGCGCCGCGACGAGCACCACGCCGAGGGCGCCGAGCCCGAGCATGCGGTTCGTCAGCCAGTCGGGGCGCTGCCACCGGCGGCGAGCGGGGGCCTCGGGTACGCGGGCGGCGGCGACGGGAGGCCGTGCGAGCGGCCGGAAGACCGTCTGCGACCCGGCCTGGCCGAGTTCGGGTGCGGGGCCGGCGTCGTCCGCGCCCGCTGCCGGCTCGGGGGTGTCCGCGGGGGCGCCGCCGGCGGCACCGCTCCCGGGCCGCACGCCGCGCACGACGGTGGCGGGACGCTCGACCTCGGCGAAGGACTCCGGGTCCGTCGTCGGGGTCAGGGCGGGGGCGTCGGCCAGCTGCCGGGCGAGGCGGCGCAGGGTGGCCGCGGCGTCGGCGGCCGCGGGTCGTGCGGCCGGGTCCTTGGCGAGCATCGTCGACACTGCCGACCAGAGCGACGCGGGGACGTCGAGCTGCGGCGGGTCCGAGGTCACGTGGCGGTAGGCGACGGCGAAGTCGGTGCCCGGCCCGGCGAAGGGCGTGCGCCCGGCGAGCAGCTCGTAGAGCATCACTCCGGCGCCGTACACGTCGGCCGCGGGCCCCGAGCGCCCCTGGCTGATCGACTCCGGCGCCATGTACTGCGGTGTGCCGAGGAGCCCGGTCGTGGTGCGCTGCCGGTCGGCCATCACCGACGCGATGCCGAAGTCCGACACCCGCACGTCACCGGTCGCGCCGGGGGCCCACGGGGCGGCGAGCAGCACGTTGTCGGGCTTGACGTCGCGGTGGGTGACGTCCTGCTCGTGCGCGACGGCGAGGGCGTCGAGCGTCTCGGCGGTGATGGTCAGGGCGTCACGCGGCGGCAGCGTCCCCGCGCCGGCGAGCAGGTCGCGCGCGGAGCCCCCGCCGACCAGGTCCATGACGATCGCCAGCCGGTCGCCCTCGACGACGAGGTCGCGCACCCGGACGATCGACGGGTGCTGCAGGCCGAGCAGCACGGTGCGTTCGCGGACGAAGCGTTCGACGACGGTCGGGTCGGCGGCGAGCTCGGCACGCAGCAGCTTCGCGGCGACGTGCTCACCGGTCGCCGTGTGCTCGGCGCGCCAGACCTCGCCGGTCGCACCCGTGCCGAGCAGGTCGACCAAGCGGTACGACGCACCGAGCGGTTCCCCGCGGCCGTACTGCGCCCGACCCTGCTCCGTCACGTTGCCCCCGACTGCCCCCGGCCGACCCCTCGTCGACCTCGCGTCATGTTACCGGCCGGGACCGCGCTCGTACTGCACGTCGATCGCGTGCTGCGTGAAGCCCGAGCGACGGTACAGCGCGAGCGCCGGCTCGTTGTCGCCCTCGACGTAGAGCGCTGCGGCGGTCAGTCCGCGACCGGTCAGGCGCGCCGAGCCCGCGCGCATCAGGACGCCGCCGAGCCCCTGCCCCTGCAGGTCGGGCCGGACCGCGACGGCGTAGAACTCGCCGGTGCCGTCCTCGACCTTGAGCCAGCACGAGCCCGCGAGCGCACCGGAGGCGTCACGCAGGAGCAGCAGGTCGTCGCCGGAGAACCACGGCTCGGCCTCGCGGGCACGGAGGTCTTCCAGGGTCATGCGGCCCTGTTCGGGGTGGTGCGCGAAGGCCGCGGCGTTCAGGGTCAGCCAGGCGTCCTCGTCCGCAGGGTCGCCGGCGCGGAAGGCGTCGAGCCGGTAGCCGTCCGGGAGGTCGGCGGAGGCGGGGGCGGGGGCGTCCGCCACCGGAGCCCGGAGCTGCAGCAGGGTGCGCACCGGCACCCAGCCGTGCCGGTCGGCGAGGGCCCGGGCGGCGGGGTGGTCGCCGTGCGCCCACGCGAGGTGCGGAGCACCCGGAGCTGCCGCCGCGCCCCCGGCGCCCTCGGAGGTCACCTGCGCGACGAGGGCCGATCCGACGCCCCGGCCACGGGCCTCCCGGGCGACGACGAGTTCCAGCTCGCCGTCACGGACCACGGCGACCCCGCGTTCGTCCCCGACCACGGTCGCACGGCCGGCACGGACGTCGACCAGGGTCTGGTCGGAGAAGGGCGGGGCCTCGCCCGCCGCGACCGAGGCGGCGGCGAGCATCTCGACGACGGCGAGCACTACTGGCCCGCCAGACGCTCGGCCTCGTCGTCGTGCACGTTGAAGCGGTAGCCGACGTTGCGGACCGTCCCGATGAGCGACTCGAGGTCGCCGAGCTTGGCGCGGAGGCGTCGCACGTGCACGTCGACCGTGCGGGTGCCGCCGAAGTAGTCGTAGCCCCACACCTCGCTGAGGAGCTGCTCGCGGGTGAACACGCGAGACGGGTGCGAGGCGAAGAAGCGCAGGAGCTCGAACTCCTTGAAGGTGAGGTCGAGCGGCCGTCCCCGGACCTTCGCCGAGTAGCTGGCCTCGTCGATGACGACGCCGGAGGCCTGGATCTTCGACCCCGACGGGTTCTTCGCGGCGCGGCCCGTGGTGAGCCGGACGCGGGCGTCGACCTCGGCGGGGCCGGCGCTCTCGAGCACGACGTCGTCGACGTTCCACTCGCTGTTCACCGCGGTGAGCCCGCCCTCGGTCACGACGAGGATGATCGGCGTCGTCGACCCGCTCGTCGCGAGGATCTTGCACAGGGCCTTGGCGCTGACGAGGTCGAGACGGGCGTCGACGAACATCAGGTCGCTCTGCGGGGCGTTGACCAGCTGGGCGGCCTCGGCGGGGACGTGGCGGATCCGGTGGCTCAGGAGACCGAGACTCGGCAGGACGTCGCCGGGCGCGGCTGAGGTGAGTACCAGGAGCTGGGCCACAGGACCTCCAGAACGAGGGGACGTCGTGGAGCCATCCTAGTGATGCCCCGGCGGCGGCCCGCCGACCGGCCGGTCGGTCGAGGCGGGCACCGGCGTCCGCGCACCCGCGCCGGTCGTGGCGGGCACCACCTCGACGAGGCCCTGTCATGATGGAGCGCGTGACCGAGCCCGTCCCGCCCCTCGACCAGCGCCGCCTGCGCCTGACCTCCGTGCTGCCGGTGTGGGTGCTCGCGGTCGTCGGTGCCGTGCTCGTGCTGGCCCTGACGCAGAAGGACTCGTTCGCCTGGCTCCTGCTCGTCTTCGTGCTCTGCGTGCTCGTGAGCTTCGTGCTGCAGCTCATCACCGCGACGAAGGACGGACTGGTCGAACGGATCAGCATCGCGTCGTCCGGAGCCTTCGTGGTCGTGCTCGTCACGGCCGTGGTGCTGCTCGCGCGCTGAGCCACCGGCGACCGCGCGGTCCGCGACCGCGCGACCGCGCGACCCGCGGCGTCCGGCCCTGGCGCCGTCAGGCGTCCCGCGTAGACTCGCCGCATGGATTCGCTGCTTGCGCTCGAGCTGTTCTACGTGGGCCTCCTCGGCCTGGCGTCGCTCGCGATCGCGTTCATCTCGGTCGTCGTCGTCGTGAAGCTGTTCAAGGGTCAGCGTTGATCGAACTGCCGGAGGGCCTGGCGCCCGAGCTCGTCCCGCTGTCCTGGCTCGTCGGTGTCTGGGAGGGCACGGGCGTGGTCGAGTACCCCGTGGGCGACGAGGACGAGCCCCGCAAGTACGAGTTCGGTCAGCGCGTGAGCTTCAGCCACGACGGCCTGCCGTACCTCAACTACTCCTCGACGACGTGGCTGCTCGACGACGACCACACGCCCCTCGCCGCCGAGATGGGCTACTGGCGCATCGACCGTCCGAACGAGCCGGGCGACCGCGGCCCCGCGATGCTGATGGGCGACGGACCCGCGCCGTTCAGCACGGTGGAGAGCGTCGAGGCGCTCCGGAACACGACCGACGGCTTCGACGTCGAGGCCGCGATCATCCACCCGACGGGCGTCAACGAGCTCTACGTCGGTCGCGTCAGGAAGGGCCGGATCGACCTGGCCACCGACGCCGTGATGCGCTCGCCGAACGCGAAGGACTACTCCGCCGCGACCCGCCTGTACGGCCTGGTCGAGGGCAAGCTCTTCTGGGCGTGGGACATCGCCGCGCTGGGGCAGCAGCTCACCTCGCACGCCTCGGGGCAGCTCGCGAAGGTCGACTGATGTCGGTCTTCGCGGGTCGCGACGGGTTCGTCGCGACCGAGGCCGGTCCCGCCGCCCACTTCGGCAACCCCGTCGGCGAGCAGCGGGCGCTCGCCGCCGGCCGTGCGGTCGTCGAGCTCGGGCTCGGCGTCGTGATGGTCAGCGGCCCCGACCGCCTGTCCTGGCTGAACTCGATCACGTCGCAGCTGCTCACCGGGCTCGAGCCCGGCGTCAGCACCGAGACGCTGGTCCTCGACCAGTCCGGCCGCGTCGAGCACGCCGCCCGGGTGGTCGACGACGGCGAGGTCACGTGGCTCCTCACCGAGGCCGCCGACGCGGCTCCGCTCGCGGCCTGGCTCGACTCGATGCGCTTCATGCTCCGCGTCGAGGTCGCCGACCGGTCGGCCGACCTCGTCACCCTCGGCCGGTTCGACGGGTCGGCATCGCCGGACGACGTGCTCGTCGAGTGGGTCGACCCGTGGTCGTCGGTCACGCCCGGCGGGTGGGGCTACGCCGCCCTGGAGGCCCACCCCGGCTCCGACTGGACCCTCCGCATCGACGTGGTCACCCCGGACACCGCGGTCGCCCTGTCGGCGTCGGACGCGCCGGTCGCGGGGCTCCTCGCGTTCGAGGCGCTGCGCATCGCCGCGTGGCGCCCCGTGCTCGGCGACGTCGACGAGCGGACGATCCCGCACGAGCTCGACTGGCTCCGCTCCGCCGTGCACCTGTCGAAGGGCTGCTACCGCGGGCAGGAGACCGTCGCGAAGGTGCACAACCTCGGGCACCCGCCGCGCCGGGTCGTGATGCTCCACCTGGACGGGTCGGACGGCGTGCTCCCCGCGCCGGGCACCGCGGTCGAGCTCGACGGCAAGGACGTCGGACGGCTCACCGCCTCGGCGCTCCACCACGAGCTCGGGCCGGTCGGGCTCGCGGTCGTGAAGCGGTCGCTCGACCCCGCTGCGGTCCTGACCCTGACCGTCGACGGCGTCGTGGTCACCGCCGCGCAGGAGACGATCGTCCCGCCGGAGGCCGGAGCGACGGCGAACGTGCCGCGCCTGCCCCGGCTCGGAGCCGTCCGCCGCTCGTAGTCGCGCTCAGGCGGGGGCGACGGCCGACCAGGGCACGCTGAGCTCGCCCAGGCGCCACCGGCTCACCCCGTTCAGCACCGGCCAGCCCCGGTCGCGCATGCCGTGCACCGTCGCGATCCACCGTTGGCGGGGGCCGTACGTGCCGAGGGGTGCGGCGACCGCCCACGAGCGGTCGAGGTCGAGCAGGAACGCGTGCACCCGTTCCCCGGGGACGTTCCGGTGGATCAACGCCTTGGGCAGCCGCTCGGCGACGATGCTCGGCAGCTCGAGGTCGGCGACCCGCAGGGACACCGTGAAGGTGTGTGGTGCTCGGTCGTCGAGCGTCACCCAGGACGCCACCCGGCCGACCTCGTTGCAGGTGCCCTCGACGAGCGCTCCGCCGGGCTGGAGGCGGTCCTGCATGATCCGCCACGAGTCCACGACGGCGGACTCGTCGTACTGCCGGAGCACGTTGAACGCCCGGATCACGGCGGGCGGGCGGCCGTCGGGGGTCGGCGTCTCGAAGCCGCCGAGCCGGAACGTCACCCCGTCGCGGGTGCCGGCGTTCGCCAGCGCCACCCGCGACGGCTCGATCTCGATGCCGGTGACCTCGACGTCGGGGCGGACCCGGGCCAGCCGGTCCCGGAGCTCGAGGGTCGTCGTCGGCCGGGCGCCGTACCCGACGTCGGCGACGAGCGGGGCGTCCGTCCGCCGCAGGACCGGGAGCGCGGCGATCCACCGGTCGACACGACGGAGCCGGTTGTACCCGGTGGTCCCGCGCGTGACGTTCCCGATGGGCATGGTTCCCAGGGTACGGGCACCCGGAACGGCGGTGCGGCGCTCGGTAGACTCGGACGCATGACCTCCACGCTCGTCCTGCTCCGTCACGGCAACAGTGACTGGAACCAGAAGAACCTGTTCACCGGTTGGGTCGACGTTCGGCTCAGCGAGCTGGGCGAGAAGGAGGCGAAGCGCGCCGGCGAGCTCATCGCCGACTCGGGCATCGTGCCGGACGTCCTGTACACGTCGCTCCTGACCCGTGCGATCCAGACGGCGGACATCGCCCTGCTCGAGGCCGACCTCGCCTGGCTGCCGGTGAAGCGCGACTGGCGCCTCAACGAGCGCCACTACGGCGACCTGCAGGGCAAGGACAAGGCCCAGACGCTCGAGCAGTACGGCGAGCAGCAGTTCATGGAGTGGCGTCGCTCGTTCGACGTCCCGCCGCCCCCCATCGCCGACGACGCCGAGTGGTCGCAGGCCGGGGACCGCCGCTACGCCGACCTCGGTGACCAGCTGCCCCGCACCGAGTCGCTCAAGCTCGTGATCGACCGACTGCTGCCGTACTGGGAGTCGGACATCACGAAGGACCTCGGCGAGGGCAAGACCGTCCTGGTCACCGCGCACGGCAACTCGCTCCGCGCCCTCGTGAAGCACCTCGACGGCATCTCCGACGACGACATCGCGGGCCTCAACATCCCGACGGGCATCCCGCTCGTGTACGAGCTCGACGACGACTTCCGTCCGACGAAGCCCTCGTACTACCTCGACCCCGAGGCCGCCGCTGCCGGTGCCGCCGCGGTCGCTGCCCAGGGCGCCAAGAAGTAGCACCAGCACGACGAACGCCCCGCTGGACACCGGCGGGGCGTTCGTGCACCCGGGACAGCTCAGACGAAGTGGTCGGCGATCTCCTGCACGAGGGCCCCGACGTCGTACGGCCGGCCGGTGTCCACCCGCACGACCGGCACCCCGGGCAGCCCGATCGGTGCTGCCTGGTCGCCGTGCTCGTCCCAGAACGCCAGGATCTCCGCCAGGTCCCCGTGCACCTCGTGCCGCACGGGCATCGTGCCGGGCTCGTACCGGTCACGCAACCGGTCCGCGGCGGTGACCCGGTCGACCTGGCAGAACACCTCGACGGCACGCGGCGACCCGGCGGAGGCGAGTCCGGCCTCCAGACGGTCGCGGTCACGGGACGGCAGCCAGACGGCGTCGAGGACGACCCCGTTCTCGACGGCCCGCGCCATCGACCACATCGTGTCCATCGCGATCCCACCGAGTTCGCGCGAGCCGATCATCGGACCGACCACGTCGGCCAGGGGTTCCTTGATGCGGTCCTTCGACAGGAAGGGGCAGCCGAGCACCTCGGCCAGGGCGGCGCCCACCGTGCTCTTGCCCGAACCGGGCATCCCGTTGACGACGATCGCGACCTGAGCCATGCCACGATCC
The DNA here is from genome assembly GCF_040545555.1 of Curtobacterium oceanosedimentum. Taxonomy (NCBI): domain Bacteria; kingdom Bacillati; phylum Actinomycetota; class Actinomycetes; order Micrococcales; family Microbacteriaceae; genus Curtobacterium; species Curtobacterium oceanosedimentum. The sequence continues at coordinate 9,509 of NZ_JBEPMD010000002.1, read as the reverse complement.
TGGCAGAACCCGTCAGGCGGGGGAGGTCGTCACCGACGCGGCGCCGGTCCAGTCGCCCGTCGCCAGGTACTCGACCTTCTTGGCGATCGACACCGCGTGGTCCGCGAAGCGCTCGTGGTAGCGCGAGGCCAGCGTCGCGTCGACCGTGTCGATCGGGTTGCCCTTCCAGGTCTCGCCGAGCACGAAGTCGAACACGCTCGCGTGCAGCTCGTCGACGGCGTCGTCCTCGTCGCGGATCTCCGCGGCCAGGGCGATGTCCTCGGTGGCGAGCAGGCGCGTGAGCTTCTGCGCCATCTGCACGTCGTGCGCGCCCATCTGCTTGAAGGTGCCGCGCAGGCCCTTCGGCACGACCTTCTCGGGGAAGCGCTGACGGGCGAGCTGCGCGATGTGCTCGGCCATGTCGCCCATGCGCTCCAGCGACGAGCTGACGCGCAGCGCGGTCACGACGACGCGGAGGTCACGGGCGACCGGCGCCTGCCGGGCGAGGATGTCGATCGCGATCTCGTCGAGGCTGTTCGCGGCGTGGTCGATCTTGGCGTCGTCGGCGATCACCTCCTCGGCGAGGGCGACGTCGGAGTCGCTGAACGCCTGGGTCGCACGGGTGATGGCGGACTCGACGAGTCCGGCGATCTCGGTCAGACGCTCCTGGACGTCCTGGAGCTCCTGCTGGAAGACTTCGCGCATGGGGGATGTGCCTCTCTGATGCGTACCGGACGAGTGTCGTCAGCCCAGGTGAACGAACGGTGACCTGCGGCTGAACACCTCTCGATCCGGGGGCGGAACTGCGCCGGAGCGGGGTGAACGGCGTCCGAACCCCGCGTGACGATCCCTACACTGGCGGCATGGACAACGCGTGGCTCGTGCCACTGTCGATGCTCCTCGGCGGGGTCTTCGGCGCAGGGGTCGTGGTGCTGGTCATCACGGCGGAGCGCACGGCCCGGGCAGCCGACGTCGCGGAACGGACGCTGCCCGACGGCGTCGCCGCGGTCATCGCCACGATGCACAACCCGGCCGTGGTCGTCGACCCGTCGAACACGGTGGTCGCCGCCTCGCCGCAGGCACTGACCGTGGGGCTCGTCGTGCGGCGGAAGCTCGTGCACGCCGAGCTCGCCGACCTGGTGGACCGGGTGCGCAGGAGCGGGGAGATGGCGTCCGAGGACCTCGAGCTGCCCCGCGGGCGCAGCGGGGAACTCGTCGGCTACCTGAGCTTCCGGGCTGCGCAGCTGGGCAACCGGTACGTGCTCGTCACCGCGGACGACCTGACCGAGAGTCGCCGCATCGACGAGGTCCGGCGCGACTTCGTGGCGAACATCTCGCACGAGCTGAAGACACCCATCGGGGCGATCGGGCTCCTCGCCGAGACCCTGGTCGTCGCCGCCGACGACCCGGAGCACGTGAAGAAGTTCGCCGGGCAGCTCATCACCGAGTCCGAGCGGCTCGGGGCGCTGACGAAGGACATCATCGAGCTGTCGCGGCTGCAGTCGGTCGACACGCTCGAGAGCAGCGAGGAGACCTCCGTCGACAAGATCGTGCAGGCCGCGGTCGACGCGAACGAGGTCGTCGCCCGCGCCCGGGAGATCGAGATCGTCCGGGCGAAGCGGTCGAAGCTGCGGGTCATGGGCGACCCGGGGCTGCTGCAGGTCGCGGTGTCGAACCTCATCGCGAACGCCGTCAAGTACTCCCCGGACCACACCCGTGTCGGTGTCGGCGTCCGCTCCACCAAGGGCTTCGTCGAGATCGCGGTGACCGACCAGGGCGTCGGCATCCCCGAGGCCGACCTCGACCGCGTGTTCGAGCGCTTCTACCGCGTCGACCCCGCCCGGTCCCGGGCGACCGGGGGCACCGGCCTCGGGCTCGCCATCGTCAAGCACGTCGTCGGCAACCACGGCGGCGACGTCCGCGTCTGGTCGCAGCCCGGCAAGGGCTCGACCTTCACCATCCGCCTGCCCGAGGCGGATCCCGACCTCACCACCGCACTCGAAGAGCAACTGGAAGAGCAGCCATCGTGACCAAGATCCTCATCGTCGACGACGAGCCGGCCCTGAGCGAGCCCCTGGAGTTCCTCCTGCAGCGCGAGGGGTACGAGACCGCCGTCGCCGCGGACGGCGTGACCGCGCTGTCGAAGTTCGACGCCGAGAACCCCGACCTGATCCTGCTCGACCTCATGCTGCCCGGGCTGAGCGGCACCGAGGTCTGCCGGCAGGTCCGGACGCGCTCGAACGTGCCGATCATCATGCTCACCGCGAAGGACTCCGAGGTGGACATCGTCGTCGGGCTCGAGCTCGGCGCGGACGACTACGTGACGAAGCCGTACTCGACCCGGGAGCTCCTGGCCCGGCTGCGGGCGGTCCTGCGCCGGCGCACGGAGGACGACCCGGGCGACAGCGGCATCCTGCAGGTTGGTGGGATCCGGATGGACGTCGAGCGGCACACCGTGTCGGTGGACGGGTCCGAGACGCCGATGCCGCTGAAGGAGTTCGAGCTGCTCGAGCTGCTGCTCCGCAACGCCGGTCGGGTGCTCACCCGCGGACAGCTCATCGACCGGGTGTGGGGGTCGGACTACTTCGGTGACACGAAGACGCTCGACGTGCACATCAAGCGCATCCGCTCGAAGATCGAGCGTGTCCCGAGCACCCCGGAGGTCCTGGTGACGGTGCGCGGCCTGGGGTACCGGATCGAGGGCTGACCGGCGACGCACCGGAGGCCCGGTGCCGGTTCCGAGAACCGGCACCGGGCCTCCAGTGCGTTGCGTTGCGTGCGTGCGTCGCGCCGGTCGGGCGCGCGATGCTCAGTTGGTGCCGCTGTCGCCTTCGGACGAGTCGGTCTGCGAGTCGCCCGACTGCGTCCCCGGAGCGGTGGCGTCACCGGTCGGCTCCGAGCCGCTCTCCGACGGCGAGGTGGAGCGCATCGACGGGGTGGCCGACGGCGAGGTGGAGGGGGCGAGCGTCTGGTACTCCTCGAGCGCGCTGGTCAGCACGGGGACGCTGGCCGACACGCCCTCGGCACCGGAGTACGAGAAGTACGTCTTGACGAGCGAGCCGGGGACGACGTCGGAGGCGTCGAACAGGACGGCCTTCGAGTCGGCGACCTGCGAGCCCTGTCCGGCGTTGCCCTCCTCGGAGCCGGCCTCGGAGGAGCGGGACGCGTTCGGGGTGTTCGCGCCGAGGTCGGCACGGCTGTTGCCCGGGACGACGACGGTCTGCGTGTCGCCACCGACCTCGATCGAGAGCGTGACCTCCTTCGACCCGGTGTTGACGATCGTGCCGATGAAGCGGGCGTCGTCCTCCTGGTCGCTGATGAACAGCGCGTTCCGGATGTCGATCGAGCCGGTGCTGACGTTCACGCCGTCGGTGATCTGCTTGATCTCCTTGGTGTGCGCGGGCGACATGAACTCGCAGCCGGTGGCGCCGAGCGCGATGGATGCCGCAACGGCGACGGACACGAGTACCCGAGCTCGCAAGAGATTCCTCCGGAAGATCACGATGTGGACCAGACGGTCCGCGCCCATCCTACCGATCGTCGGGGGTGCGGGCCGCCCAGGCCCCTTACCCGAAAGGTCCTTGTGGTAAACTGGGGGTCCTGGGAACGGAGCCTGATACATGCAATTCGAGGTCGGCGAGACCGTCGTCTACCCCCACCACGGGGCGGCAACCATCTCTGAAGTCAAGACGCGCGTCATCAAGGGCGAGGAGAAGGTCTACCTGAAGCTGCGCGTCACGCAGGGTGACCTGACGATCGAGGTGCCGGCGGACAACGTCGACCTGGTCGGCGTCCGCGACGTCATCGGCAAGGAAGGCCTCGACAAGGTCTTCGAGGTCCTGCGGGCACCCTTCACGGAAGAGCCCACCAACTGGTCGCGCCGGTACAAGGCGAACCTGGAGAAGCTGGCGTCGGGTGACGTCATCAAGGTGTCCGAGGTCGTCCGCGACCTCTGGCGCCGCGACCAGGACCGCGGACTCTCCGCGGGCGAGAAGCGGATGCTGGCCAAGGCCCGGCAGATCCTGATCTCCGAGCTCGCCCTGGCCGAGAAGACCGACGAGGACAAGGCATCGACCGTCCTCGACGAGGTCCTCGCCTCCTAGCGCGAACCGCAGCTGGACGCCACCACGACGACCGCCCTGCTCCCCGACCGGGTGAGCAGGGCGGTCGTCGTCGTCGCGGCGGGGTCCGGCACCCGGCTCGGCATCGGCGATGCGAAGGCGTTCGTCCCCGTCGCGGGGGAGCCGATGCTCACCCGTGCCGTCCGCACCGTGTTCACCCTCGCCGAACCGACCGTCGTCGTGGTCGTCGCGCCGGAGGCCCGGCTCGACGAGTGCCGCGCCCTGGTCGCCGCCGTCGCCGGGCCCGCGGTCGACCTGACCGCCGTCGTCGCGGGCGGATCCGACCGGCACGCCTCGGTGCAGGCGGGCCTCGACGCCCTGCCGGACGGCATCGAGTGGGTCGGGGTCCATGACGCCGCTCGCTGCCTGACGCCGGCGGCACAGTTCGACGCCGTGTTCGCCCGGGCCCGCGAGACCGGCGACGGCGTCGTCCCGGCCCTGCCCGTCACGGACACCGTCAAGCGGGTCGACGGGGACGTCGTGGTCGAGACCGTCGACCGGTCGGCGCTCGTCGGGGTGCAGACGCCCCAGGTCTTCCCGCTCGCCCGGCTCCGGGACGCCTACGCGGTCGCCGTGCAGTCCGAGACCGACGACGCCGGGGTGTACCGAGCTGCGGGCGGCACGGTGCGGACGGTGCCGGGCGACGCCGACGCCTTCAAGATCACGACGCGGTGGGACCTCGCACGGGCCGAGGCGCTCGTGGCCTCCCGCACCGGGGCCGCGGCGACGGGGGCTGCCGCTGCGGTGCCCGTCGTCCGGGTCGGCCTGGGCGTCGACGTGCACGCGTTCGACGCGGCGTCACCGTGCCGCGTCGGGCTGCTCGACTTCCCCGGCGAACCGGGACTCTCCGGGCACAGCGACGGTGACGCGGTGGCGCACGCGGTCTGCGACGCCCTGCTGTCGGCGGGCGGGCTCGGGGACATCGGCGGCCGCTTCGGCACGTCCGAGCCGCGGTACGCCGGCGCGTCCGGCGACGTCTTCGTGCACGGGGCCGTCGAGCTCCTGCGGGCGGCCGGACTGGTGCCGACGTCGGTCACGGTCCAGGTGATCGGCAACCGCCCCCGCATCGGTGCCCGACGGGACGAGATGCAGTCCGCCCTGGCTGCGGTCGTCGGTGCACCGGTGGCCGTCTCCGGCACGACGACGGACGGCCTCGGCCTGACCGGGCGGGGCGAGGGGCTCGCGGCGATCGCGACCGCCGTCGTCCGTCCGGCCTGAGCGGAGCGCTGCCGCCCGGCTCCGGCGCCCTCGACGCCCGACGTCCTAGGCTTGGGGCGTGACCGTTCGCCTGTACGACTCCCGCGCCGCAGCCGTCGTCGACCTCGTCCCGCTGGTCGACGGACAGGTGAGCATGTACGTCTGCGGCCCGACCGTGCAGTCGTCCCCGCACATCGGTCACCTGCGCTCCGCGCTGGTCTACGACGTGTGGCGCCGGTGGCTGACGTACCGCGGGTACCGGGTGACCCTCGTGCGGAACGTCACCGACATCGACGACAAGGTCCTCGACCTCGCCGCGGGCACCGACGAGCCGTGGTTCGCCCGGGCGTACCGCGTCGAGCGGGAGTTCACCGCGGCCTACGACGCCCTCGGCATCCTGCCGCCGACGTACGAGCCCCGGGCGACCGCGAGCGTGCCGCAGATGCACGAGATCATCGAGCGGTTGATCGAACGCGGGCACGCCTACGCCGCGGCCGACGGCACGGGTGACGTGTACTTCGACACGGGCAGCTGGGAGTCGTACGGTGCCCTGACGCGCCAGCGCCGCGAGGACATGGTCGAGGCGACCGACGCCGACCCCCGCGGCAAGCGCGACCCGCGGGACTTCGCGCTCTGGAAGGGTGCCAAGCCGGGGGAGCCGACGACGGCGACCTGGGACTCCCCGTGGGGTCCGGGCCGCCCGGGCTGGCACATCGAGTGCTCCGCGATGTCGCGGCGCTACCTGGGGCCGGCGTTCGACATCCACGGCGGTGGTCTCGACCTGCGCTTCCCGCACCACGAGAACGAGCTCGCGCAGTCGACCGCCGCGGGCGACGCCTTCGCGAGTCACTGGCTGCACAACGGGCTCGTCACCGTCGATGGGCAGAAGATGTCGAAGTCCCTCGGGAACTCGATCTTCGCCGCGGAGTTCCTCGGGTCCGCCCGTCCCGCCGTGGTCCGGTACTTCCTCGGCGCCGCGCACTACCGGTCGTCCATCGACCACCACGAGGGCTCCCTGGCCGAGGCCGAGGCGGCGTACGACCGGATCGAGGGCTTCCTGACCCGCGCGGAACCCCGGCTCGAGGGGGTCGTCCCCCGCGACGCCCCGGCCGTGCCCGACGCCTTCGCGGCCGCGATGGACGACGACCTCGCGGTCCCGCAGGCACTGGCCGTCCTGCACGAGACCGTCCGCGCCGGGAACGCCGCCCTCGACGCCGACGATGCGGAAGCGCTCGCGACCGCGTACCATCAGGTGGCTGCCATGGTCGAGGTCCTCGGCATCGACCCGCGAGCGGCCCACTGGTCCGGCGGTGCGCAGGACGTCTCGGCCGCACCGCTCGCCGCGCTCGTCGACCGCCTCGTGCAGGAGCGCGCCGACGCCCGTGCTGCACGCGACTTCGCCACGGCGGACCGGGTGCGGGACGACCTCGCAGCCGCGGGGATCACCATCGAGGACACCGCAGCAGGAACACGCTGGAGCATCGCCTGACAACGGCCGTGCCGGACAGGAGAGAGCAATGAAGAACGTCTCGGGGAGCAAGAAGGGCCGGCCCGGCGCCGTCCGCTCCGGCCGCAAGGGCAACAAGCAGGTCGGCTCCGGCGGCCAGGGCGCACAGGCGCTCGAGGGTCGGAAGCCGACGCCGAAGGCCGAGGACCGGCCGTACCACCCCGCCGGCAAGCGCAAGGCGGCCAAGGAGCGCTTCGACGCGGCCCGCGGTCGCCACGGTGCCTCGAGCTCGCCGCAGCAGCGCACCGGCCGTCCGCCGCAGCGCAAGAGCGACGACTCCGAGCTCGTGACCGGGCGCAACTCCGTGCTCGAGGCGCTCCGCACGAAGACCCCGTCGACGACCCTCTACATCGCCGCCCGCATCGAGGTGGACGACCGCGTCAAGGAGATCTTGGCGCTGGCGAACCACCGCGGTGTGCCGATCATGGAGATCATGCGGCCGGAGCTCGACCGCATCACCGGTCACGACAGCGTGCACCAGGGCGTCGCGCTCAAGGTCCCGGCCTACGAGTACGCCGTCGCCGAGGAGATCGCCGAGCGTGCGTTCTCCCGCGACCAGGTCCCGCTCATGGTGGCCCTCGACGGCATCACCGACCCGCGCAACCTCGGTGCGATCATCCGCTCCACAGCGGCCTTCGGCGGCCACGGCGTCATCGTGCCGCAGCGCCGCTCGGTCGGCGTGACCGCGTCGGCGTGGAAGACCAGTGCGGGTGCCGCTGCCCGGACGCCCGTCGCGATGGCGCCGAACCTGACGCAGACCCTCAAGTCGCTGAAGTCGATGGGGCTGTTCGTGCTCGGCCTCGACGGCGACGGGGACGTGCAGCTCGACGCCCTCGAGCTCGCCGACCGGCCGATCGTGATCGTCGTCGGGTCCGAGGGCAAGGGGCTGTCGCGCCTGGTCACCGAGACCTGCGACGCGATCGTCTCGATCCCGATCTCGAGCGCCACCGAGTCCCTCAACGCGGGCATCGCCGCGAGCGTCACCCTGTGGGAGGTCGCCCGGCGCCGTCGCGCCGAGTAGGCGCGCGCTGCGCGGTGGCGCAGCGGGTACCCACCCGACCACCTGGAGGCCCGGTGCCGGTCCACGAGACCGGCACCGGGCCTCCAGTCCGTCCGGTGGGCGTCCCGCGAGCGGGCAGGACACGCCGCGGGACGGACGTCCGTCGGGCGGGAATCGTCGCCCGGCGCCACCGAGCGCGACAGATCTCGCCCGCTCGCGCGAGCGCGCGCAGACGGGCGGGGACGGGCGCGGGACCGTCAGACCGTGGCGCGCCAGTCCTCGACGTCGTCCTCGTCGGCCAGCGCGTCGTCGTCGTCGACCACCGGGATCGGCAGCGTCATCGACGACGTCGGCGGGTTGATGAGCAGCCGCTCGTCGCGACGGTGCCGGAGCACGTCGTTGATGTACGCGGTCGTGGCCTCGGGCAGCGAGACCGACCGCTCCTCTTCCTGGGACATGTACCAGCGGTGCTCGAGCAGCTCGTGGAAGACCTCGGCCGGCTCCAGCCGCCCACGCAGGTCGCGCGGGATCGAGCGGACGACGGGCTCGAAGACCCGCGACACCCACTCGTGCGCGACCATCTCCTCGTCGAGCTGGTCACGCCCGTTCCGCGCCCGGTAGGCGTCGAGGTCGTTGAGCAGCCGCCGTGCCTGGTTCTCCCCGGCGTCGAGACCCGTCAGGCGCAGCAGTCGGCGCTGGTGGTGCCCGGCGTCCACGACCTTCGGCTGGATGCGCACCTGCGAGCCGCCCTCGGTCGTGTGGATCGAGAGCTCCTCGATGTCGAAGCCGAGCGCGTTGAGCCGCTCGACCCGGTCGTTGATGCGCCACCGTTCCTTGATGTCGAACTGTTCGGTGCCGGTCAGCTCCTTCCACAGGATCCGGTACTGGGCGACGATGCGGTTCGACACGTCGACGGCGTCGGCGTTCTCGTCGAGGCGCCCGCCGGCCTCGAGGTCGAGGAGCTCGCCGGCGATGTTCACGCGGGCCACCTCGAGGTCGTTCTCGCGCTGCCCGTTCGACAGCCCGCCCGGGTAGAGCTTGCCGGTCTCGGCGTCGACCAGGTATGCGGCGAAGGCTCCGGCGTCGCGGCGGAACAGGGTGTTCGACAGCGAGACGTCGCCCCAGTAGAAGCCGATGACGTGCAGCCGGACGAGCAGCAGGGCGAGGGCGTCGACGAGACGGGTGGCGGTCTCCGGCCGCAGGGTCTGGGAGTAGAGCGCGCGGTACGGCAGCGAGAACCGCAGGTGCCGGGTGACGAGCACCGGGTGCAGCGGCTCACCGTGCTCGTCGACGCGGTTCGTGATCACCGCGACGGGGTCCACGCACGGCACGTCCATGCGCTGCAGCGTCCGGAGCATCTCGTACTCGGACCGTGCGACCTCCTCGCCCGTCTCCTTGACGGCCGCGACGTACCCGCTCAGGTGCACGAAGCGCACGAGGTGCCGCGAGATGCCCTTCGGCAGGGCGACGATGACGTCGTCCGGCCAGTCCTCGAGCGGTCGGTCCCACGGCAGGTCGAGCAGGCCGGGGTCGACGGTGGCGGCGGTGATGGACATGGAGTCGGGCACGGGTGGCTCCTGTTGGTGCGGTGGTCTCTCACGGACGGGAGGCGGGGGGGGGGGGGGGGCCCCCCCCCCCGGGCGGCGGGGGGGGCGGGTTACGCCGGAGCCGACCCTGTTGTGCCAGGCGGGGGCCCCCCACGGGG